>CBFHJL010000097.1:0-10547 GCA_965656195.1 Brumimicrobium sp.
GTATTTTCGAGGATGTTTGTTTTTGACGAAGGCTTGTGCAACTGCTTTGTGTGGGTAAACCGTTTTTCTTTCTCCTTTATCATTGATAAGATCAGTCATCAGAAATTGATTTTTTGGATGCTTCCGTAATCTTTTGATTTTACTTTTTAAGTGTACTTTGCGTCCAGATTTGTAAACCTTAATGCGATCTTTTGAGCGAATTCTCCCATAGGAAGATATTTCATAATCTTTAAAGTCAGGTATATTTAGCCAAGCTTCTGTCATCCTTTCAATTTCATAGTTAACACTGCCGTCTATTTTTTGTTTAACAAAAAACGTAAAAAAGCATACAAAATATAGGTTGAAATTTTGCAGGCGTTTAAGTTCATTAAACGATATTCATATATTCTATTAAATTAGCAATAAGAGATTAAGTATATGCCAGAACAAAAAAGAACGAAAGCACAAGAAGCTACGCAAGCGATTGAACGAATTTATATAACAATGAGACACCTTTTTAATAGAGGGTTTTATAAGCCAATGGGTGTTTCAGGGACAACTTTAAGAGAGGGATTGTTGCAGCTGCAGCCTGAAATTTACGGATCTTTAGCAGAGGAAAAAGTTGAATTAAGTGGTCTTGTTTATGTTCTGGATCGATTACCTGAGGGTATAGAGGAGTGTGGTGTCATAAACCTCACAGGGGATGAAGGGTATAGTCTTTCTCAAATTCAACCGATTATTCCACCTAAAAGAAGAAGAAACTGTTACCGAATCGATTCGGGACAGATGAATATCGAAATTACCCGAGGTCGATCCGATATATATGATGTTTTGACACATTTAACATTCTTATTTATTGAATCTCATAAGATTGCTAAGCGCGCTGTAATAGATGAAAGCGGGGAACTTACCAGAGAGTGGAATCTGTTGGAGCAAACAGTGCTGAAGAAAAAAATCAGTAATGAGGAGCTTGAAATTGCATTAGTTCATACGGCGAATATGCTTGGTCGTACTTTTGAAGAGGTATTGAACATGTATAACGAGTTAAAAACTGTCGAGCGACCTCATCGTTTTCTCAAAACAATGTATTGGCTTGGCAAGTTAGCCATTGAAGAAGCTTTAGATCGTGATAAGCGGATGATTATGTTCAGTCCGATATTACGTGAAAGACTTGGGCATCATATTCATGGGGAGCGCTGGGCAAATAATATTAAAGCCATTCTGGAGGAGAATGAGCTTCTAGATAAACCGATTCATATCATTAGCGCTAATATGCATAGTGTTATGAATTTTCTATACGCAAAACAAACGCTACAGAAGACGAAAGAGAAAATTAACAAAAAGGAGACGTTTGAAACGTTGAGTCAGCCTGAAAATGAGGAGCAGCGAGCAACCATAAAGGAGTTAGCACTCGAAAATGGGATGATTTACAATAGTGATACTTCCGGGACTAACATTGATGTCCAAATTTTTGATCTTTCCCGTATTGATCTAGAATCTAGCTTCTTAAATTGTAAAAAACAAGAAGGAGTAATGATCGTTATGGATTACGCTTTCGGTGAGCAAGCCTATGAAACGATGGATGAGCTTCTCAAGCCTTTTAAGAAAGCTAAAGACGGCTCGAAAAAGCTTGATGTAAGATCTGTTTCAATAATGGGAAAAGCTGGAATTTTATCGGGAGGTAAGGGCGACCTCATGATTCCTACCTCTCACATTTTCGAAGGTACTGCTGATAATTATCCATTTGAGAACTTGCTAAAGCCAGAAGATTTTGAAGGTGAGGGACTAGAAGTGTTTGATGGTTCGATGATTACTGTTTTGGGGACTTCGCTTCAGAATAAAGAAATGTTAAAGTATTTCAAGAAGTCTACCTGGAAAGTGATTGGTTTGGAAATGGAGGGAGCGCATTATCAAAAGGCTATTCAAGCGGCTTCGAAGATTAGAAATAGTATTGCATCAGATGTAAAGCTATCATACGCCTATTATGCTTCTGATAACCCTTTAGAGACTGGAAGCACTTTGGCTTCGGGAGGTCTTGGATTAACAGGTGTAAAGCCAACCTATTTAATTACCGAAAAGATTCTCGAGAAGATCATAGGTTAATTTAACGTAGACTATTATTTCCGTTAAAAAACATTCTTTCTTGTTATACTCATCGCTGTTTTTATACATTTGAACAAATAAGTAAAAAGTTCAAAAATATATTTACGGTTTGGGATCATCAAAACATTCTATTTTATCAAAGTCCAGAGAACTATTCGAACAGCACGGTTATGGTAAAACCACGTTAACCGATATCGCTAAGTCAATTGGGAAAGTGAAATCTGCACTGTATTACTACTTCAGTGGCAAAGAGGAAATCTTTGCTCAAATCGTTAAAGATGAAGCTAATCAGTTTTGGGGTTCGTTGGAATCAGCAATTCAAACTGGTGATACGATCGAAGACCAGCTTCACATTTACGTTCATACTCGGGTAGAGTTGATGCAAAAGATTGCGAAGCGTTATTCATTTCTTAAACAGGAATTTTTTGAATTGATGCCTATTGTAGATGCAAACCGTAAAGAAGCGGATAAGCTGGAAAAAGATGCCATAGCCGAATTACTATTGAGTTATGTTAAATATGAAGGCGTCGACGAGAAAACGGTGAGATTCAAAGCTGAAATGCTTGTGAATACAATTAAAGGTCTGGAGGTGCAGATGTACGTGACAGATCAGGTTTTAATTGATCAGAAGTCTCTTCCTATTTTCAGTGATGTACTATTAAATGGAATCTTGTAAACTTCAATAATTAAAAAATATAAATAATGAAAAATCTACTACTTTCAATTGCTGTAATGATTTTTGGACTAGTTGCATACGCTCAAAACCATCTTATCGGTCATACAACAATAGTATTTGAAGATCCAGAACGTGGAAATCGTCAAATTGAAACTGAAATCTATTATCCTGCAACGGCAGCTGGAGATGATACACCAGCAATTAATGAAGAATCACCTGTGATTGTATTCGGACATGGATTTGTAATGGCGTGGAGTGCTTATGAAAATTTGTGGGAAGAATTTGTACCGAGAGGATATATAATGGCTTTTCCAAGAACGGAAGGTAACCTTCTGTCAACTAATCACCAAGAGTTTGGATGGGACCTTGAGTTTTTAGTTACTGCGATGCAACAGCAGGGTAGTGATCAGAATAGTATTCTATTTGATGCAGTTGCTTCAGAGACTGCATTAATGGGGCATTCAATGGGAGGAGGTGCCGCATTTTTGGCAGCTGACTCACTTTGTAACAACGGAAACACTAATCTCAAAACATTGATTGGTTTAGCTCCAGCAGAATCGAGTACGAATGGAGTGTCATCTATCGCTTCTGCGACAGAGGTAACCGTTCCTTCTTTTATTCTATCGGGAGTCCAAGATGGTGTTACCCCACCAGTTGATCATCACATACCAATGTATGACAACTTAGCCAGCGATTGTAAAACGATACTGAATATTACCGGAGGCGCGCATTGTTACTTTGCAAATAGCAACTTTAACTGTGATTTTGGAGAAGGTACTTCGTCAACTGGAATATCCATATCAAGGCAGGATCAACATGACATCACATTTGATTTTGTGAATTTATGGCTAGACTATAGTTTGAAATATGATTGTAATGATTTCACTGTGTTTAATGACTCCTTGAATGCAACGCCTAGAGCCACTTTTAATCAAGTATGCAGCGGTCCATTAACTTTTGAATCTTTTGAAACTGCTGAAATTTGTCAAGGTGATACTTACACATTTCCTGATGGAACCACTTCGACTTCAGCAACTGTTCATGTTAGTACTTTATCATCTGTAGGTGGATGTGATAGTCTTGTTGAAACTACATTAACTACAGTAACAAGTTTTAATGTTTCGGAATCTGCAACAATCTGTAATGGGGATACCTATACTTTTCCAGACGGTACAACGGGTTCGAGCTCGACAGTTTATCAAAGTAACTTATTGTCAACTTCAGGATGCGACAGTATTGTCGAAACAACTCTAACGGTTGAGTCAGTAAACTTAGGTGTCACAAATAATAGTGGTGTTCTTAGCGCAGACGCAACAGGAGCAACATATCAATGGGTAGACTGTGATAACTTAACCGTTATAAGCGGAGCGACGAATCAGTCTTTCGAGCCATCAACTAGTGGAAATTATTCAGTTGAAATTACTCAAAACGGTTGTACGGACATGTCTGATTGTTATGAAGTGCAAGTTTCGGGATTAGCACCTTTGAACAATACTATTGCAATTGAAATCTACCCTAACCCTTCAAAAGGGGCTATCGTAATTAATGCTCTGCGACATGGAGAAATTGAAATTGTTGATATGAAGGGCAAGTTGATCAGAAAAGTTAATGTTAATAATGGGAAAAATAATGTAGTGGTTGATGCTGCATCTGGAATTTATACTTGGAAATTTGAAACTGAAGATGGTGAGGTAACATTCGGAAAATTAATTATCGACAAGCACTAATTAATCTGCTTGGTCATTTGATTTACAGAAAAGGTCCAATTCTCCAACAACAAAAACATAATACCTCTGTTTTTGATAATCATAGTGGAATTGCTTACTTTTGTAAACCATTTCAAGAAAATAATTATAGATGAGTGAAACACAAGAAAAATTAAACTACAAGGTAAAAGATATAAGCCTTGCAGAATACGGAAGAAAAGAAATTAATTTAGCTGAGGCAGAAATGCCAGGCCTAATGTCGTTACGTGAAGAATTCGGTGCTGAAAAGCCATTGAAAGGAGCGAGAATCGCTGGTTGTCTTCATATGACAATTCAGACTGCAGTTTTGATTGAAACACTAGTTGAATTGGGGGCAGATGTAACATGGTCTTCATGTAATATATTCTCAACTCAAGATCATGCAGCAGCGGCAATTGCGGCAGCAGGTATTCCTGTTTTTGCATGGAAAGGAATGAACGATGAAGAGTTTGATTGGTGTATCGAGCAAACAATTCACGGATTTGAAGGTGGTAAACCATTGAATATGATCCTTGATGATGGAGGAGATCTTACAAACATGGTGTTTGACAAGTTCCCTGAGTTAACAAAAGATATCAAAGGTTTGTCTGAAGAGACTACAACAGGAGTTCACCGTTTGTACGAACGCATGAAGAACGGTACACTTGTAATGCCAGCGATCAACGTAAATGATTCTGTAACTAAGTCTAAGTTTGATAACAAATACGGATGTAAAGAATCTTTAGTTGATGCGATTCGTCGTGCTACTGATACAATGATGGCAGGTAAAGTTGCTGTTGTTTGTGGATATGGTGATGTAGGTAAAGGTTCTGCTGCTTCATTAAGAGGAGCTGGTGCTCGTGTTATTGTAACTGAGATAGATCCAATTTGTGCGCTTCAAGCTGCAATGGATGGATTCGAAGTTAAAAAATTAGATTCTGTTATTGATCGTGTAGATATCGTTGTAACGACAACAGGAAATAAAGACATCGTAGTAGGTCGTCACTTTGAGGCAATGAAAGATAAGGCAATCGTTTGTAACATCGGACACTTTGATAACGAGATCGATGTAGCATGGTTGAATTCAAATGCACAAAGCAAATCTGAAATCAAACCTCAAGTTGATCTTTACGAATTAGGAGGAAAACAAATTATCTTATTGGCTGAAGGCCGTTTGGTGAATTTGGGTTGTGCAACAGGACACCCTTCGTTTGTAATGTCTAACTCGTTTGCGAACCAAACGCTTGCTCAAATGGAGCTTTGGAATAACAGCGAGAAATATGGTAACGAAGTATATATGCTTCCTAAGCATCTAGATGAGAAAGTTGCTGAACTTCACCTTGCTAAAATTGGTGTTGAATTAGAATCACTTTCTAAAGATCAAGCTGACTATATTGGTGTTGATGTGAAAGGGCCATACAAGCCAGAGCATTACCGATACTAGAAAAATAAATATAATTAACATTACGGCGCTTCACTCGAGGCGCCGTTTTTGTTTAATCTTATCACATGGAGCAGATTGATTTATACGTAATGACTTTTGTTTATTCTTTTGCAGGGATAATGCACTTTGTATTGCCTAGTGCATTCACTAAAATTGTCCCTCGATATTTACCAGCTCGAAAAATATTGGTTTATATCTCTGGCTTTTTCGAAATACTCTTTGCAGTCGGTCTTTTATTTGAAACCACGAGATCTTGGTCTGCAATTGGACTTATTGCTCTGCTTATTGCAGTCTTTCCCGCCAACATTTATATGGCTCAACGTTTTAAAGAAAAAGGTAATAAATATACCTGGGCTGCCTATGCAAGATTACCGTTACAACTAGTACTTATCTATTGGGCTTATATATACGTATAGGACTACTCTCTAACCGCTGTAGCTCTATAGATTTTACCGTCTCTAACTTCGTAAATCATGATTAGGTAAAGGATCTCTCCTTTACTCCTTCCGCTTCTCCCAGAGATTTTTTCGTAATCAATTACTTTATTTCCAATAATCGATCTATTTAGTACTTCACTGTATAGTTCTGGAGAGCGTTCAAACAAGTTCGCGTATATCTTTTTGACAGATGTAAACCCTTTCACAGATGGTAGAGTATCGCCAAGCGTCCAAAGTTCAATGTCTTCTGAAAATACGCTCATGAAAGCGTCAATATCATGATTATTATATGCATCTAGCTGCTTTTGTACTACTTCTCGAGGTGTTTGGCTGAATGCGAAAGAAGTAAATAATAAAATAAAGGGTAGAATTTTCATTTAAAGATTGTTTGCTTCAAAAGGGTTGAAGTTATTCATAGATTCAATCTCTTTTATTGTGTTGCTTTCAACGCGTAGAACACGTCCTGGAAATTTCTCAACTAAACTCATGTCATGAGTAGCCATCAAAAGGGATGTTCCTTCTTTAGCAATGGCGATCAATAACTTCATAATTGCTTCTGAAGTCTCTGGATCAAGATTTCCTGTAGGCTCATCTGCAAGGATCAGCTTAGGATTGTTCAATAGAGCACGCGCAATCGCTACACGTTGCTGCTCGCCACCAGAAAGTTCATGAGGCATTTTGTACGCCTTGTCCTCAACGCCTACCATACCAAGCACTTCCAGTCCTCTGGCCTCCATTTCTTTTTTCTTTTTCCAGCCAGTAGCCTTCATAACAAAGAAAAGATTCTTCATGACTGAGCGGTCTGTCAACAACTGAAAATCTTGAAAAACGATTCCGATTTTTCTTCGCAATAAAGGAATTTCACGTTTACGCAACTTCTTTAAATCAAATCCAGCAACTTTGCCTGTTCCATCTATAAGAGCTAAATCGCCATAGAGTGTCTTGAGAAAACTACTCTTTCCAGAACCAGTTTTCCCAATAAGATAAACAAACTCTTTTGAGTCTAGTGCAACATTTACATCGTGTAGCACAGGAACTCCTTTCTGTTCGACTCTTCCTTGTTCAATATTTATGACTTTTTCCACGGATTCCTCGTTTTTACAAATATCCATAAAATTAACTCTTTTTAAAGTTGGTCCGAGTAACAATCTTAACAGATTTCCGTTTATAACTTTTGAAAGTACCATCTATTCCTTTCAATTTCCTGCATACTTTTAAGCTTTTGAAGGAGTAACATTTAACACGATTTGATCATGTCAGCTTTACGCTCGTTTTTCTTGTTTTCAGTTCTACTGACAAGCATCACTCTCTCTGCTCAGCGCACAGAAGAGTATTACAGCGAGTATTCTACGTTTTACAATGCCGAGGACTTATTTGAAAAGGAGCAATTCAGTGCTGCACGCAAAGAATTTCGAATTTTTCTAGATGAATTTGACGATAAAGAGGATCCACAATATATAAAAGCTAGGTATTACGAAGGGCTTTCGGCATTGCATTTATACAATAATGATGCTGTTAAGTTGCTTCAGGAATTCATAAATGAATATCCAGAAAGCATTTATAAGAACGAAATCTTCTTTAAGATCGGTCAATATTTTTACCAGAGAAAGAAATATCTTGATGCGCTAGAGTGGTTAGATAAAACGGATAAGACACAATTGGAGTCTGAAGTGGTAGCAGAGTATCACTTCAAATTGGGATATGCGAATTTTCAACTTGGTAATTACAGTGAAGCGCGGAATTCATTTTATGAGATCAAGGATGATAGTTCAAATTATAGTCCTCCCGCTTTATATTATTATTCGCATATAGCATATCAAAATAAGACATATCAAGAAGCACTTGATGGATTTCTTAAGTTAAAGGACCACCCAACCTTTGAAAAGGAAGTTCCATATTACATAACACAGATCTATTATCTGTTGGGAGATTTTGAAAAGGTTACTGCATTTGCGCCTGATCTTGAAAACCGAACAATTGACGAGAACAGCCCAGAGATGAATCTGCTGATAGGTGATGCCTATTATAAGATTAAAAAATATGACGAAGCAGCCGAATATCTCGAGAATTATAACAATCGAAAAAAGACTACCCGCTCACAAGATTATGCATTAGGATATGCATATTTTAAAAGTCGTCAGTTTGAAAAGGCCATTCCGTTGTTTGACCGCGTCTCAAACACTGAAGATGCATTAGCGCAAACCGCTCTTTATCATATTGCACAGTGTTATATGCAAACTGAGGAAATGAATTATGCCAGATCAGCCTTTCAAGCAGCCTCTCTTATGAATTATGATGTGCAAATTCAGGAAGATGCTTTGTATAATTATGCAGTTCTCTCATATAGATTGGATTATAATCCATACAATGAAGCAATATTTGCATTCGAGTTATTCCTACAAGAGTTTCCAAATTCAAAACGAAAAGAGGACGTTTACAGTTATTTGGTAAATGTGTATTCTAGTACCAAGAGGTATAGACAAGCTTTGAGTTCACTAGACCGAATTGGTGAATTGAATATTCAGCTAAAGACTGCTTATCAGGTTATTGCATTCAATATGGGTGTAGAGAAATATGAGAGAAGGCTTTTTCAAGAATCGATTGAGGCATTCGACAGAGTGGATAAATATGATGTTGACCCAGAGGTGACAGGTAAGGCTGCTTATTGGACAGCTGATGCTCAATATATGCTTAATCAGTATTTATCAGCAATAAAAAAGTATCGTGAATTTTTGTCCATCCCAGGGATTAGCGATATTCAACTCAAACAAACGGCTTACTACAATATAGCTTATGCGTATTTTGAGACTGAAGACTGGATTCAGTCCATTCAATCTTTCAGGACATATACTCAGTTGGCCAACTTGAAAGACAAAGAGAAGCTTGCTGATGCCTATGCAAGAATTGGAGATTGTTACTATACCAAAGATCAACCTGATTTTGAAAAGTCGGCATTGAACTATGAAAAGGCACTTTCATATAAGAAAGATAACCAAGATAGAGTGTTGTATTCTTTAGCTAAGGTATATGGATTCTTACCAAATAAGAGACCGCAAAAGATTAATACATTGTTAGATATCATCAATAATCACTCTAATTCATCTTATGTTATTCCATCCATTTTTGATGTTGCCATTAGTTATAAGAATGAGGGAGAGTTCGGAAAAGCATTGGATTACTTTAATCAAATAACAGATGATTATCCAAACAATATACTCGTTAAAGATGCTCTAATAGAGATTGCTGATATTAAGTACAAACAGAAAAAGTATCAAGCTTCGGAGAGCTATTTTAGAAGAGTGTTGAACGAATATTCTCTGGATGATGCAACTTGTAAAAGATCAACTCAAGGATTAATCGATATTTTCAAAGCGACAAGGAGACAAGCTGAAATCACTACACTTAGAACAGAGTACGCATGTGCTGAAATAAGCGAAGACGACGAAGAGGTGATCTTTTATGAAGCAGCGAATGAATTGTATCTAAATAAGGAGTATGACGATGCTATTCCAGAAATTAAGAAATATTTGGATCGTTATCCGAATGGGAGGTTCTCTATTCAACTCTTGAGTTACATTGCTGATATTTATTACAAGCGAGATGAACTAGACAAGTCATTGGCATATTATGAAAACATTATAGCTAGACCAAATTCAGGCTTTACTGAAGAAGCTCTTGTAAGAGCCTCGAAGATCCTTTACAATGATGAAAAATATGAACGAGCATTGCCACATTATGAAAAGCTCGAAAATTTAGCTTCGGCTCCCCAGGTTATCTTCAATACTAGAGTGGGATTAATGCGTTGTAACTATATTCTGGAGAACTATGAAAACGCGGCTGAAGCGGCTGAGAACGTTTTGAAAGATGAATTACTAGACGATGAGCAGATTCGTTTGGAAGGGAATTATATCGCCGGTATGTCTCTCTACTATACTGAAGAGTATACCGCAGCGATTCCTTATTTAGTATGGACTGAAGAGAATACAGGGATGGTTAGAGGGACTGAAGCTTTGCATACGTTAGCGAGTTCATATTATGAATTAGAGAATTATGAGAAAGCAGAGGATATTCATAAGAGATTGATGAAAAGAAAGCCTGCTTATGATTATTGGATAGCAAAATCATTGATACTTCAAGCGAGAGTTTTTATTGGAATTGATGACTTATTTCAGGCAGAGAAAACA
>CBFHJL010000098.1:0-10485 GCA_965656195.1 Brumimicrobium sp.
TCAGGGTGGTAAACACCTCCATCTGCATACCACTCATCACCATCTTTTTCTAAACCTACAATGATCGTCATTCCTTTTAATGGTTTATTCTTGCGTTTCCCTGAGCATGTTGTACAGATAGGATTGTAATCACCATCGTCTGGATTATGTATAGCGATTACCTTACCATAAATCTTATCGTTTTTTTTGTAAAGCTTTATCTCTGATTTAAGAACACCATCTTCATATGTTTTCCAAATGCCTTCAATACTTTGTGATTTAACAATGAACGCAAACAATAATGTACATGCAAAAAGTAGGTATTTCATAATGTTTCAGATTGTTGACTCAAATAAAACGCATAAGTCTATCATATTGTTGTCTTTGAGTTGGATTTTTAAAAAGCTATCTTTGTACTTTAGATTGATACATGAATAAGGCACCAACAACTCCTCTTGCAGAAAGAATGCGTCCCAAGAATTTGGATGAATATGTTGGGCAAAAACATTTGCTCACAGAAGGAGCTAGTTTGCGTAAATCTTTAGATGCAGGTGCTATTCCTTCGATGATATTATGGGGGCCTCCAGGAGTAGGAAAGACTACTTTAGCCTTGCTGCTAGCACAGAAATTAAAAAGACCATTTTATACATTATCTGCTATTTCCTCCGGAGTTAAAGATGTACGGGAAGTAATTAGTAAAGCACAAAATCAAGGAATGTTCGATCGTGGTGGTGCTCTTCTTTTTATTGATGAGATCCATAGATTTTCGAAAGCTCAACAAGATTCTTTACTAGGTGCTGTTGAAAAGGGAACAGTTACATTAATTGGTGCTACAACAGAGAATCCATCATTCGAAGTAATATCAGCGCTATTATCTAGAAGTCAAGTTTATACACTTAAGTCTCTGACTAAAGATCAGTTGATAGACTTGCTTAAGAATACGTTAAAGAAAGATGAATACTTATCAAAACTTGACATCGAACTCAAAGAGACAAATGCTCTTTTAAGAATTTCAGGAGGTGATGCCAGAAAGCTATTGACCCTTTTCGAAATTGTAATCAATACTTTTCCGAATGACGGTAAAATCGTTATTACGAACGATGAAGTATTTTCCATTGCTCAGCAAAACATTGCTCAATATGATAAGGATGGTGAGCAGCATTATGATATTATTTCTGCTTTTATTAAGTCAATCCGGGGAAGTGATCCAAACGCAGCAGTATATTGGTTAGCACGAATGATTGAAGGGGGTGAAGATCCTAAATTCATTGCCAGACGATTGATCATATCTGCGAGTGAGGATATTGGATTAGCCAACCCTACAGCATTGATTATGGCAAATAATGCATTTCAAGCTGTAAATACAATAGGGTTTCCTGAAGCTAGAATCATCCTTTCTCAATGCGCAATATATCTAGCGAATTCTCCAAAGGGAAATGCATCTTATATGGCCATAAACAAAGCACAAGCAATAGTAAAAAATACTGGGAACCTTCCAGTTCCTTTACCACTCAGGAATGCACCAACCCAACTAATGAAAGATTTAGATTATGGCAAAGGCTATAAATATTCTCATGATTACCCGGGAAATTTCGTTCCTCAAGAATTTTTACCTGAAGATATTGCGGGATCTAACTTTTTTGAACCAGGAAGCTCAAAGCGTGAACAGGAAGTTCAACAAAATTTAAATGAACGTTGGAAAGGAAAATATTAAACCTTTTTGAATGCTTTTGATAGAAATGTCAATAGATCCTCGGAAATCATTGACTCCTCTCCCCTTTCCTTAGCACATTCCTCACCTGCTATACCATGAAGTCCAACGCCTAAAATCGCAGATTCCTCTGATGTATAACCTTGTACCATAAGCCCTGTAATGATTCCAGTTAAAACATCTCCACTACCCCCAGTTGCCATTCCGGAAGATCCAAAAGTACTGAAATAC
The DNA here is from genome assembly GCA_965656195.1 of Brumimicrobium sp. Taxonomy (GTDB): domain Bacteria; phylum Bacteroidota; class Bacteroidia; order Flavobacteriales_D; family Crocinitomicaceae; genus Brumimicrobium. The sequence goes on from CBFHJL010000098.1 coordinate 1,922, forward strand.
AAGTCGCCTTCGGGTGTAGCAATAGAAGTGTAGGCGTCCTTCAAAACAATATAGAGCTCCTGATCTTTAGCGAAAGATAGCAGAATATTTAGTCGTTCATAACCGTTTTTAAATGCGCCACACAATCTTTCAAATTCTTTAGGATGAGGGGTGAGTATACTTCCCTTTGGAACCTTTGCTAACAAGTCTTTTCTCTGGGCTAAAATATTTAATGCATCAGCATCAATAACAACTGGATTATGTTGATTATTTAAGAAATTGTCAAATGCTGAAATGGTTGCGTCAGAAGTACCTATTCCTGGACCTATTCCGTAAAACACGCCCTTGGCAATATCGATGTTTTCACAACGATTTTGTCCGGTATATGAAAGCATTACCGATGGAATTCGCGTATTAAAAGCGATACTTCCTACCTCTGGAACAAAGGCTGTCGTCAACCCAGCACCAGACCTGACAGCTGCTTCTGATGCTAACAAAGCAGCTCCCATTTTGGTTGCACTCCCAGCTATGATACCAGCATGTCCATATGTTCCTTTGTGTGAGAAACGTGACCTTACTTTTTTAATACTACTAAGCTTATTCAGTGTTACGTAATACATTGAACAATCTAAGTCCTTTAATCTTTTAGTTTCTAGCCCAATATCCAAAACATCAAAATAACCTACATATTTCGATTGGTCAGGCAGAAAAAAAGATAGTTTTGGAGAGTGAAAGGTAAATGTAAATGATGCTTTTACAATTGAATCCTTGGGGTCATTCGGTTCATCACAATAGAGACCCGATGGAACGTCTACACTAAAAACCGGGGTGTTGAGCGAGTTAATTACATCTATAATACGTTTTGCTATACCCTCTGCTGGTCTTGACAATCCTGTTCCAAAAATTGCATCAATAACATCTGTTAATTCATAAGCCTTTATGTCTACGTCAATACCTTCATCGATTTGAACCCAGTTAACTCGGGTTCCTTTTAATCTTTTACGATTGTGCTCAAAATCCTCAGATAATGTATCACTGATTGCAACAAAAAAACATGTTGTCTTGTACCCCATTCCATCGAGAAGTCTTGCAATTACCAACCCATCTCCACCATTATTACCAGGACCACAAAAAATTCCGAAATGAGGTGTTTTATTAATTCGTTTGTATATATCTAAATATCCTGATAACTGATTTGTCCAGCACTCAGCCGCACGTTCCATGAGTTCTACACTAGAAATAGGTTCGCCTTGAATCGTTTTATTGTCTAGTTCTTTCTGTTGATGAGCGGTTAGGACTTTCATATTACATTTTTTCCTTTTTCAGTACTATGGTGTTTTCCTTGGGATGAATAACCTTAAGCGTTATTCTTTCCGTATTCGCAGATTCTATAAGTGATATTAGTGTCCCCTTTTCGAATAAAAAACGTGGCTCGAACTTAAAATCAACGATTTTTAATGTGTCTTCATTTAATTCATATACAATTTCATTGTAGGTAGGAATCACTTTTCCTTGACTATCTATATAAAAAACTTGTTTATCATCTGAGAATTTAATCCCTTGACGAATTCGCTCCATAGGAAACTCTATTGACTCGACAACCCATTTGTCCTCCTCAAGTAAAACCTCCATTTCATCTTTATCACTAACTCTTGATTCATTAGTACAACTCAAGAGTGTAAGCATCAATATCAATGAAAATGTATATCGCATGATTTTATTTTTTAAACAAAAATACAAGTTATACCAGAATGACGTACATTTGGTTCAGTTAACAAACTATGATTAACAAACTTTCACGTTGGGAGGAGCAATTAGACTTGCTTGCTCAACAAGATTATACAATCATCGATAATTTTTTTGAACCAGATTCTCTAAGTGAGTTACTTGAATTCTTTGCGCAAAAAATTAAAGAAGATCAATTAGCTAAAGCGGCTATAGGAGCATCATCAGACAAGAAGATCATTCGCGAAATCCGTGGGGATTATACTTTTTGGCTTGATAAAAAACGAGATATAGAAGTTCTTTCTCTTTTTAACACCCTTGACGAAATGAAAAATTTATTTAATCGATTGTTTTTTTTAAGCCTTTCCGATTATGAGTTTCATTTGGCGCTATATCCGATCGGATCATTTTACAGGAAGCATCTTGATCAATTTCAAGGACGAAATAATAGAATGATTTCTATGATTATTTATCTCAACAGTAATTGGAAAAACGGTGATGGTGGAGAGTTGAAAATTTATCCTGAGGATCAAGAACCAATAAACATAGCGCCTTTAATGAATCGGTGTGTTCTATTCCGTAGTGATGTTCTATATCACGAAGTCTTAACGGCAAACCAAGATAGAAAAAGTCTAACTGGTTGGATGCTTTACAAACCTTCGCCATTAGCTGCAATTTCCGGCATTTAGCTTAAATACTAAGAATAAGTTTAGCTAATTCTTTAGTTTCTTGACTATCCCTATCTGCAGTAAATAATGCTTTCGAATAATACTCCTCGCGACGCTTTAACGATTCTTCAATAAATTCTAGAAGTTTCTCATCGGACATATTTGCGATAAGAGGTCTTTTTGACTTTCCCTGCTTCAATCGTTGAAACAATTCTTTTGCTGGACGATGAAGGTAGATGGTAATCCCTTTTTGATTCATAAGCTGAATGTTATCAAAAAAACACGGCAGCCCACCTCCGACTGATACAATCGCTGAATTGTGTTCTTTTATTATCCTTTCCAACTCCTTGCGTTCCTCATTACGGAAAGACGTTTCTCCAAATTTCTTAAAGTAATCTGAAATAGAACAGTTAAACTTGTTCTCGATGCTTTGATCAATATCAATGAAGTCTAAGTCAAAATGCTTTGCAAGTTTCTTACCAATAGTTGTTTTTCCAACCCCCATATAACCTATAAGAAACACAATACGATTCATTTTGCAAATGTAAGATATCCTAATGTCTTCTAACGAGTTTCGAATAATGATTCCTTCAAAATATTACAAGAAAGAGAAAAAGTCTTAGTGAAATGAGTATAAATTATATCGGTTACTAGATTCAATTACTGCGTGAACCGAATATTCTTCGCTGTACCTTTCAAAAGCCAAAGCTCCCTCACAGGAGCACATTTTGTATCCGTCGAATCATTACAAAAGCGAGCTTTTGACTGATTCTTGGATACAAAAAAAGGCCTCACTTACGTGAGACCTTTGGCTTTTGGGTGGAAGATCGGTTTCGAACCGACGACCTCCTGAACCACAATCAGGCGCTCTAACCAGCTGAGCTACAACCACCATTTCAACACTGTTTCCATTGTTGGGAGCGCAAATATAATCAAAATCTAAAAATGATAAATTAACTAGCTTCTTTTTTTTGAGACTATTTCAATATAATCAGTTAATAACTCTGAAATACAGCTAATTATTCATTTAAATAAAGTTTTTAAAGCGTAACACTCAATGCTAAAAGATTTGTGTTGATAACATATTCTAGCTAAGTCGTGCAGTACAACGATATCAATTATCTTTGGGTCAAATAAATTAATTATGCTTAAAATTGGTGTTTTAGGTGCTGGGCATCTTGGTAAAATTCACATTCGTTTGATAAAAGAACTCAAGGATAAATTTGAGTTTATAGGATTTTATGATCCGAATAAAGAACAAGCAAAAGCAGTAGAATCGGAGCTTGAAATAAAAGCATTTGAATCATTTGATGATTTAATTAATGCTGTAGACTGCTTAGATATTGTTACACCAACTACTACTCATTTTGAGTTGGCATCTAAGGCTATTAAAAATTCTAAGCATGTTTTTATTGAGAAACCAATAACTCAAACTACAGAAGAAGCTCGTAAGCTATTAGCACTAGCTCAGGAAGCAGAGGTTCAGGTACAAGTAGGGCATGTAGAACGATTCAATCCGGCATTTAGAGCAGCACTCCCCTATTTTGATCAACCAATGTTCATAGAAACTCACCGTTTGGCTCAATTTAATCCTAGAGGAACAGATGTGCCGGTTGTTTTGGATCTTATGATCCACGATATTGATGCAATTCTAAGCGTAGTTGATTCAACGGTAAGAAGGATCTCAGCTTCTGGAGTGGCTGTTGTTTCTGAAACACCTGATATTGCAAATGCAAGAATAGAATTTGACAATGGTTGCGTTGCAAATCTTACTTCATCTAGGATTTCATTGAAGAATATGCGCAAGTCCAGATTCTTTCAAAAAGATGCTTATATAAGTGTTGATTTCCTAGAGAAAGAAATGGAGGTTGTTCAAATGGAAACCTTAGATGGTGAAGCAGGCCCTTATGACATGGTTATGGAAATGGGCAATGGAAAACCTTCAAAGAAAATACTTTTTGAGAAGCCAGATATTGAACCCACCAATGCCATTAAAGAAGAACTTTCGACTTTTGCAGATGCAATTAACAATAACTCGACTCCAATCGTGTCTTTAGAAGATGGAATGAATGCTCTTCAAGTTGCAGAACAGATTCTTTCAAAACTTAAAATGAATGGCTCTGTAATGGAAAGTAATATTGTCCGATAAACATCGTTAATAAATTAAATTGTTACAATGAGACTTTTTTATTCAGGAGTTTTAATGATGTTAATTTTGTTGGGTTGTGCCAAGGAACAGCCACAGGCCTCTTGGGTTGTGCTGGATGCTTGGACGCTTAACGAAAACCCTGATTCACAGGAAGACCAAGGTGAGATGACACATGACATATCTCAAGCTTTTGTGAACATGGACGGTCAAATGCTTGGTGCCTTTGAATTACCCGTAAAATTTCCGGTAATCGGCGATGGAGAACATAAATTTGTTATCATTCCAGGAATTATTAATAATGGTATTAGCGCAACTAAGAAAAGATTCCCTTTCATGGAGCAATTTGAGCAAACTGTGAATCTAGTGAAAGGAGATACTGTTGCTATCAATCTAACGACCAGATATTATGATGATCTCAATTTTTTAATTGAAGATTTTGAAAGTCCAGCTATACAGTTCGATTATGCAAATGAATCTACTGCTACTTTAACGAGAGAAGATGATCCATCAATTCTCGAATGGGGTGGTTATTATGGTAGTATTGAACTCAATGATACTGATTCACTGTTTTCTGGGGTCACTACGTTTGGAGAAGTTCTCCCGAAACAAGGAGCTGAAATCTACCTCGAATTTGATTACATGAATAGCAATTCACTTCTTACTGGAGTAGTCTCTTATGGTAATGGAACGTATCACGAAGACCCAAATATTCAAGTTAATCCGCAAGAGACTCCAGAATGGAAACATATCTATATAGACATGAAAGAGATTGTTTCGTTTAGAACTGAATCTCCTTTTGCAGATATGAACTTCACTGCGATTCTCGATGAGTTAGGCACAGAGAAATTCATCTATATGGATAACATCAAAGTGATTTATCGATAGCATGAAAGGAAGTACCATTAAAGGACTGTTTGTTTTTTTCGATCTTTTGACGGCGGCATTGTCATGGGCTGGGTTTTATTATTTCAGAAAGATATATGTAGAGAAAGCCCCATTTGAACTTACAGATCAATTTTATTTAGGGATGTTAGTAATTCCTTTATTCTGGTTTGGACTATATTTTTTTCTAGGTACCTACAACGATATTCGAAGAATGTATTTTATGCGGATCTTATCTCTTTCGATTAGATCTTTTCTACTTGGTGTTCTTGCTATTTTCTTTTTCCTTATTCTCGATGACGAGATATTAAATTACAACTCCTATTACACGCTAATTGGAGCGGTGTTTTTCATTCACTCCATTACTACATTAATTCCAAGGATATTCCTCACCCGTTATGTTGTTTCTAGAATAGCATCGCGGAAAACAGGGTTTCGAACATTGCTCATAGGTGGAAGCACAAAAGCAATTGACATATTCAAAGAAATCGAATCATTGCCTAAAGGAATAGGAAATGAGTTTGTAGGGTTTGTTAATCTTAATGGTATTGATAAAGATTTATCAAGTGAACTCCCCTACTTAGGCCATTTTTCAGAGCTAGAACAGACCTTAGAAAAATATGATATCGAAGAGGTTATTATTGCTTTAGATTCTACCGAACATGAACGCTTAAGACAGATTATTTCTAGAATCCAAGGAAGAGATATCAAGATCAAGATCAAACCAGATATGTTTGATTTATTAAGCGGAAGTGTAAAAATGACAAATATTTTTGGAGCCTTATTAATTGAAGTTAATGAGGAGATTATGCCGTATTGGCAATTTGTTGTTAAGCGAATGATGGATATCATCATATCAATTATCGCAATGGTCATTTTACTTCCCGCATATCTTATTCTTGCTATAGGAGTGAAAACAACTTCTAAAGGACCTATCTTTTTTATGCAGGAAAGGATAGGTAAATATGGTAAGCCATTTAAAATTATAAAATTTAGAACCATGTATGTAGATGCTGAGAAATCTGGACCTCAACTCTCCTCAACCCATGATAGCAGAATCACTCGCATAGGTAGGTTTATGCGACGTGTAAGACTAGATGAAATACCACAATTTTGGAACGTTATAAAAGGAGAAATGTCTTTAGTAGGACCTCGACCAGAAAGACAATATTTCATTGATAAAATCACCGAGAGAGAACCACAGTTTGTTCAGTTAAATAAAGTAAAACCTGGAATCACTTCTTGGGGACAGGTGAAATTTGGGTATGCAGAAAATGTTGATGAAATGATTGAGCGTATGAAGTTTGATCTCCTCTACTTAAAGAATATGTCGATTGCCATTGACCTTAAAATTATGCTTTATACGGTAACAATCGTTTTAAAAGGTTCAGGAAAATAAAAAGCCTGTTTTGTTCGTTATAGCTGTATATGTCTAAGCTTTTATTTTCACTATTTATTCTTTTAAGCACATCTTCCTTTTGTCAGGAAGCTTCTAAACATGAACAAGAAATTTTAAAGATCATCAATCAAGTTCGCTCTAATCCTCAAGGATTTTTGCAAAAAACAGCATTTCCTTATATAGAATCTAACAACCTAAAGAACAATAGCTATGCTCATTCCTTAATCCGTGATCTCAAGAAACAAGAACCCCTCGCAATTATATCAATTGATTCTTCTCTTCAAATAATGGCGAAAAAATTTGCTATTCAATCAGGCGAAAAAGGAGTTTACGGACATAGTCGATATAATCAACGCTATAGCACATATGGAAGTCATTTGAATTATGATGGAGAGAATATTCAATATGGTTTACAGCAACCTTTAGATATCGTTATGGACCTACTGATTGATGAAGGCATTGCAAGCTTAGGACATCGAAAAAACATCTTGTCTTCAGATTTTTCAGTGATCGGAATAGGATTTGCAAAACATAAGCGTATAAACTACAATACGGTGATGGCTTTCGGAGGTTTTTAATGTCAATTAAAAATAATTGACCAATAACTGTTTATTAATACCACTTTAATCCTATCTTTGACCTCGATGGAAACGCAAGTCATTCTCAACGCGCAGCACTTTGATCTTACACTGCAGCGGCTGGCTCGACAACTAATCGAGAATCACGATAATTTTTCAAATTCTGTATTAATTGGTTTACAGCCAAGAGGTGTTCGTGTACTAGATCGCCTAAAATCATTGATAGAGCATATTTTAGAGGAGCAAATTCAATGCGGCACACTGGATATAACTTTCTATCGAGATGACTTCAGAAGACGTGAGAAGCCCCCTATACCTAATGTAACAAACATCGACTTTTCACTCGAAAACAAAAAAGTGATCTTAATAGATGATGTTCTTTACACGGGTAGAACAATAAGGTCTGGACTGGACGCATTATTAGCATTTGGTAGACCACAACAAGTTGAATTATTAACTCTTGTCGACAGGAGGTTCAAACGACACCTTCCTATTCAAGCTGATTACATCGGTAAAGCAGTAGACACATTGGTGTCTGAACGTGTTACTGTGGAATGGAAAGAAACAGAAGGTAATGATCAGGTAATATTATATACACCAGCGGAAAATGGATAATTTAAGTGTAGATCATCTGACCGGAATCGAGCACCTCTCAGAGAGAGATATTGAGATCATTTTTCAAACGGCAGATAGTTTTAAAGAAGTAATAAACAGACCTATTAAAAAGGTCCCTTCTTTGAGAGATATAACAATCGCCAATTTATTCTTTGAAAACTCAACACGTACGAGACTATCATTTGAATTAGCCGAAAAACGACTCAGTGCAGATGTTGTCAACTTTAGCGCAGCAAGTAGCTCTGTTAAAAAGGGGGAAACATTGGTTGATACAGTAAACAACATTCTATCCATGAAGGTGGATATGGCAGTTATGCGACACCCAAATCCGGGAGCGGCGAAATTCCTCTCTGAACGAGTTAATGCTAAAATAATTAACGCTGGAGACGGAACACATGAACATCCTACTCAAGCTTTATTGGACTCCTACTCCATTCGCGAACGTTTAGGAACCGTTAAAGGAAAGAAAGTTGTAATTGTAGGAGATATATTGCATTCTAGAGTTGCACTATCTAATATATATGCCCTTCAAAAACAAGGAGCTGAAGTCATGGTTTGTGGCCCAACTA
>CBFHJL010000099.1:0-10293 GCA_965656195.1 Brumimicrobium sp.
TCCGTTTGGTCCGTCATAGTGACATTCCTCACATTTTTTACAAGAAGTTGAGAAGAATAGTAATCCTGCAGCGATTGGTAATACTAGTTTAACTGATTTTTTCATAACGTTATTTATTTGATTTATTAAATACATAATTGAGACTTCCAAAGAAGTTGATGCCAGGTTGATTTAACCCTAGATTTTTTAAAGCCGATAAATGACCAATATAACTTGTGTTAAGTGCATTTCTAACACCAAACGAACCTGACCATTTATCTAAGCTTCCTATTTTAAAATTAGCAGCAACATTGATCAAGTGAAAGTCAACTGTCGGTTGCTCATTCAGTCCAACTCGATTTTGCGGGAGAAAGTACTGATGTTCGAGTACTACATTATCAATACTAAATTTGCCCTTGTTCTTAATCTCCAAACGCACCTGAGTATTGAGCATAGGCTGCGGAATTAAGTTAATCGGTGCGCCATTAGCTCCCTCAGCGATAGTTAACGAAAATGTTGATTCAAGGTGCAAGCGGTGCAGCTGGTGCGGATGATAGTGGAAACCTGCTTCTCCACCATATAAATATGCCATATCAGCTTGTCGGAATTCAAAAATTGGGAAACTCCCTGCAAACTGATCACTTTGGTACAAATAGATGAAATTTTCAATTCGGTTAAAATAAGGATTCACAATAAATTCAAAATGATCAAAATGCAACTCCATAGTGGCATCAAACTGTAAAGCCTGCTCAGCAACTAGACTTGCATCTCCCTGTTCGTAGCGTAACGAGCCATGATGGAATCCGTCTGCTTTCAATTCAGCTAAATGCGGTGCTCGGTAACCACTAGAGACATTAAATCTAAATGTAGTATTCTTATCATTTCTTACAAAACCAGCCGCATAATTCAATTGATCAAAAGATCGACTGATTGGTGTATCATCAATGTTTTCTACAATAGACGAATCTACACCAGCTCTTTGAAAAGTATTTATATCTCTGCGATCATAACGCACCCCAATTTGAAAATCCCATTTATTCAATTCGTAATTCAACATTGTGTACACTCCATTATCAATGGTGTTTGCATCAGGAATGAGAAAAGACTCTGTAGGGAAGAAATTTCTGTTCAACTGCACCATCCCTTGAGCTCCTGTCTTTAAAACCAATTTATCCGTCCATTTATAATCATAACGAATATTGTAAGTACTATTATTCAAATTAAGGTGTGTAAATGGAATCGTAACTTTTTCATCATGCTCACGGAGGCTACTATTCGTATTTCCTAACTGAATAATTAACTCCGAACGGTCGAAAAAGAATTTGTTATCAATGAGTAAGTAATTGTTAAAAATAAACTGTGCCGGTAGCGTTCCTTGTCTGCCTCTTTCGTCTCTTATAAATTCAATCGTGGTTGGATTTTCATTATGCGAATGCCCAGGAATTCCGATGCGATTATACATCATTTGGTAACGAATATTTAGTACATAGTTCTTTTTTCTATAACCCACGTTAGCTTTGAAATTTGTTCCCCAGTAACGTGAGTTTTGTATAAATTGACCATTCGGCAATTGAAAGTCAGCGTGATTAATAAAGTTAGCATGCATGTTCAATTTCAACTTCCCATTGTTCATGCGCACACCGACCTCATTAGTTGTACCCAAAGAGTTCGATTCAAATCGCGTAGATGCTTTGATTTCAGTTTGTCCTTTTTGGATGTATGGCTCATCTATCATTTGTATTACTCCTCCCAATGCGTCTGAACCATATAAAAGCGAAGAAGGACCTTTCACTACTTCTACCCTGTCTAAACCAACCATTGACGCTCCAAGACCGTGGTCTTGACCCCATTGTTGATTTTCAATGCGCAGACCATTATTATAAGTCACAACTCGCATTCCAGACAGTCCGCGGATGACAGGTTTTGAAATCCCCATTCCTACTGATGAACTTTGTACACCGGGTATTCGATTCATAGCCTCACCAAGATTCGTAGCACCTGTTGCAAACAATTCCTTTCTCGATAAAACCTCTACAGCCGTAATATTTTCACGCTGCAATTTTCCTTCAGATGCCGTAACAATCACCTCTTCAAAAACTGTATGACTTGGCTCAATCATTACAATTAAAGAATCCGATGAAAGTGTAACGTCCTTTAAAATGGTCTCATATCCAAAAGCAGTTACTTTAACCTTAGTTTGTGTATTGGGAAAATTAGATAAGGTAAAATACCCCAAAGAATCAGAAGAAGTGTTCAAAGAAAAAGAAGGAAAACTAATCTTTGCAAAAGGCACACCCTTATTGTTTTCAGTGTCAACTATTCGCCCTTCGAGGTTCTGACTCAGCGCAAAATTTGCCAAAAATAAGGTTATCAAACCTGATAATACTATCTTTGTAAATGTAACCATGTTGCAAATATAAAACTAAATGCAACAATATTGCAAGTATGGAGGAGAAAATTTTAAAAACTAAGAATTTAAGAGTAACACCTTTTAGAAAAGAAGTGCTTTCTATATTCCTTAGCAATGAACACGCTATTTCCGCTCAAGATATTGAGGAAACACTTGGAGAGCATGATCGAATCACACTCTACCGTACAATAAAGTCATTTATCAATAATGGTGTTATACATGAAATCGTGATGCCTGGTGATGTAAAGAAAATGGCGCTATGCGATCCTGTTTGCAACCATGATGATGGACTACACGAGCACAACCATATACATTTTCAATGCAGTAAATGTGAGGAAGTTTATTGTGTAGAAGTAAATAAACTTCCTGAAATCAAATTACCCGGATTTCAAATTGACGAATTAGAAGTTCAAGCTAAAGGAACTTGTAAAAATTGTAACTAATTACCTAACGATAACTTTTCTTGTAATCAATCCTCCTGAGTTCTTGATGTGAAAAAAGTACATTCCGCTTTTCTTAAATTCCAATGTCATTTGACCATTGCTGATTGTTGAATTGTGAACTGACCTTCCCAAGGCATCAACGATCTCTAATTTTGCATTAGCGACATTTGAAAGAAGTATTTCGAATTTTCCGTTCGATGGGTTAGGATAGATCTCTACATTCGGCACAACTGGAATCTCATTTAAGTCAGCCAATTGGTCTAAAGAGTATAGACTAAAAAATCTCCAGATTTCCACACTGGCATCAAAGTCCTGATTTGTTACTCCAACATTCACTGGTGCCCCTGGCCATGTATGCGCTCCTCCTATGACTTTAAAAAATTCAATTGTTGTTCCAAGGTCTCCTCCAGTATAAACATAATGTTCTGCAGTACATCCATCATTGGGATCATTATCCGGAACGTTGGTCATATTCGCTGTTGGGTTACAGTTGGTTTGATCTACCCAATAATCAACGACATCTGGTATACTTTCATTTCCTGTACTGCCATTATAAGGTACTGTTGCATCTGCCGTTCCGTGTATTTGCATGATTGGGGTTGGTTTATTAGCGTTACAAGCAGTCATTCTTGGGGTCGTCATAGTTCCGGTTACTGAAGCAACAGCTGTGATTCGATTTCCTAACTGACACGCCAATTCGTAGCTCATATACCCTCCATTACTCATTCCACAACTGTAAACTCGATCTAAATTCAAGTTATATTCATTATTAATTGTATCAATCAAAGTAGACAAGAAACCAATATCATCCACTCCTGGAGCTGCAAAAGCATTCCAAAAACGGCTTCCACCGCCATCAAATGTCCCATTAGGATGCACGACTAAAAAGTTAGCAGTATCTGCTATCGAACGGAAATCACCGTATAAGATTTGTTGATCCATATTTGAGGTATAACCATGCAAATTAAAAACTAAAGGCACTGCAGTATTACCATCATAAGATGCGGGCACATACAATTTGTATTCTCTAGTCACACCGTTGTGAAGGAAACTATTTGATATCATAGTCCCTGTCTGTGCATTAGAAAGAAAACCAAATGTAATTAGTAAAAATAGTGTAGTAAGTTGTCTCATATTAATCGTTAACTAAAGTTTCATTTGAACTGATCACATTCGGTGGATAAATCTTGGAAAAGAGAAATCCAACGAGCATTGCAATTACGAAAGATGGAAATAAGACGTCCATTTTTTCAAAATAGATGCCAACTCCTTCAATTTCCTGGACAACAAATTTAAAAATAGGCACACAAAGGAATCCAGTTATCATAGATGCTATAGCTCCCTTTTCTGAATATCCTTTCCAGAAAAGAGATAATATAATTACCGGACAAAAAGTAGCCGCAATACCTGACCAACCGAAAATAATCACCCAGAATAATTCCCGATCGGGCGAGACCAATTCCATTATCATGGCAATACCTAATGCAATGAAGGCCATGGCTAAAGTAACATTTCTGGAAACTCGAACGAGCTTCTTTCTATCAACATTCGGTCTAAATATTTTTTGATAAAAGTCACGCGTAATCGCACTTGATGCTATGACCAACAAAGAGTCAACAGTAGACATAATTGCTGAAAGGACAATGGCAATATATATTGCTGCGATAGTTAACGGAAGAAACTCTGATGTCATCATATTGAGGACATTCTCACCACCTGTACCAAGAATCCCTTCAGGATCTTGACCGCTATCTGTAAAGAATATACGTGCTAACACGCCAATTGAAACGGCTGCTGCATCTGTGATTAGTGTAAACAATATTGCTACCCAAGATCCTTTGTTTATTTCCTTTTCGTTCTTAACAGACATAAACCGAACGTAAACCTGCGGAGAACCTAAAAACCCAAGTCCTATCATGGCAAAACCAATAATTGTAAAAGTGTTCAACATTACGTCATCCCCACCCCAAATATTAGTTAGATTAGGGTCAATTTGATTGAGATTTTCCGTTACACTCCCATCAATATCCATCGTAAACCATGCTACTATGGGCAGTATTACAAGTCCAATAAACATTAATAATCCTTGGAAAAGATCAGACCAGACTACGGCCACAAATCCACCGATAAATATGTATATCAGCACAATGAAAAAACCGATGAGAGCACCCGCAAAGTAATTTGTACCTAACATGGATTCAAAAGCTGTTCCTGTAGCATCAATTTGAGAACTCACAAATATGACTACGAATACAGACAACACCGTTGCCGCTATACCTCTCAACCAGTTTGTTTTAGCTTTAAAATGGCTAACTAAATAGTCTGGAACTGTTATAGAGTTGTATTCGTCGGTCTTCCTTTTAAAACGTTTGGCCATGACAAGCCACGAAATAGCAACACCGAGTACTTCACCAATAACTACCCAATAAGCAGAAACTCCCACGAGAGCTCCCATCCCAGTAACAGTAAGCAACAACCAACCAGATTCACCAGTTGCTCGAGCTGAAAAAGCTACAGCCCAGAAACCAATGTTTTTACCCCCCACATAGAAATCACTCATACTTTTGATCCTTCGTGATGCAACTATTCCTATAATAAATAGAACAGCAACGTACAGCGTAAGCGCAATTATCTTAGTGATCATAAGTTCGGTTTTTAAGACGGTACCGCTTTGTCCATTTCGTGATCCTCAACAAATTGCTCCATAGTCTTGAAGAAATTCAATATATCCTCATGGTCATTTTGAGCATTTATTGTTACAAATCGAATGAATTCATCCGCTCCAAAAGAACCATACCCTACCATCAGTTCAGATTCTTCATAAAGACGAGTACAAATATTACGCGCTGGAATTCCTTTATAATTAAAACAAACTGAGATAGATTCATCATAACTATATAACTGATAGTCTGGATTATCCTCAATATATTGTCGAGCAGTATCTGCCAAAGCAAATTGATGATCCACGATCTCTGCTAAGCCTTTTGTTCCGACACTTTTCCATAATGTCCAGAACTTCAAAGCATCATTTCTTCTTCCGCACTGAAGAGATGTTTTACCAAGGTTGAATTCATCGTGATCTGTCTGATACAGGTAACTCGCATCATTTGCAAAAGAATCTCTTAAGTGAGCCTTATCTTTTGTAACTATAATCGAACACGTGAGAGGAGTTCCTATCATTTTGTGCGCATTAACACTAAATGAATCTACTTTTTCAATTCCTTCTATTAAATGGCGGTATTTTTTACTGAATAACACTGATCCACAATAAGCTCCATCAACATGAAGCCAGATATTGTTTTGTTTACAAATCTCACTGACTGAATTTATTTCATCAAATGCTCCAAGAACTGTTGTTCCTGCAGTCACATTCACAAGGACTGGATGAAATCCATTGGCTTTATCCGCCGCAATAGTTCCTTTCAACACTTCGACATCCATTTGACCGAACTTATTGGTTGGAATAAAACGAACGTTGTCTCTTCCGATCCCAGAAAATGCTGCATTCTTAGGGATGCTATAATGTGATTCTTTAGATGTGTATACCGTTAGTTTCTCTTTGACACCTTCGAACCGTACTTTCTGATCAAAAGCATCTCTTGCCATTAACATTGACATAAAGTTTGTCATTGACCCACCCGTTGCGATGGTTCCATCAGAATTTTCATCCCAACCTATCAAATCACAAATCTCACGAATTATCGCTTTTTCAACTCCAACTTGAGGCCCTGCTGCCTTATAAGTATACATTGAATTATTCAGGATAACTGCTAATAGATCACCGAGTACAGCTTTCTCATTTCTTCCTCCAAATAATTGGTTGAAAAATGCATTTGTAGCAGTTCTAGGTGTTTTTAAAACGAGTTCTTTCAGTGCTTTGTGAAATCGCTCATCATCAATTGGATCATCATCCAACGATAAGTCTAAATTATTGTAAAGTTCATCAGCAGGCACATGCTCTGCCATTGGGTGTTCTTTTTCATCATTCAACAGCTGTTGAGCTATTTCATTAAAAAGAGATAATGATTTTTCCATTTTATTTTTTTTGAAAATATGCGTTTTCTTCTGAAAAAAGTCAGTTTTTGGACCATTTTTACCATTTATGTATTCAAAAACGCTCATTTTTCCGTATTTTCGGCTAAAAATACAGATTCTAAAAGTTTTATCCCACAACAATCCCTAAAGGTACGAGATGAATAGCATAAAAACAATAGAAGAGTTAGCAGAAGAGTTAGACAACGCCAAGAAGTCACAACAGGCTAAAATTATTAGTCGTCTAGCACTTAACGCTGATGCTTTCAAAGAATATGCTACATGGTCCGATGAAGGCTATACGCGAAATTGTGTTGCCCGAACGGATGATTACGAGTTACTTTTGCTATGTTGGGACAAAGAAGCTGAGACACCTATTCATGGACATGGTGGCCAGGATTGCTGGGTTTATCAAATCGATGGAACAGTTGAAGAAATTCGTGTTAAGGAAGACGAAAATGGAGATTTGAAAGAAACCCACCGCATGTCGCTTTCCGAGGGAAAGATTTCTTACATGCATGACAGAATGGGCTTTCACAAAATTCGAAATCCATTCAACCAGCGCGCAATGACACTGCATATTTATGCAAAACCTATTGATGCATGCCGTGTTTTTGATCCAAAAAACGAAGAGTTTAAGATCAAAGAGATGGAGTACGATACTGTTGCAGATACTGTTGAATAACTTACAATCCTTTTTGAATTATCACTTTTAACGCCTCCTTCTCAGAGAGTGGCTGCAATTGATTCTTAGCAACAAATTGCTTTACCCATGTCGGATTGCTTTTACTATACTCTCTTAGAATCCAGCCTATAGCTTTTCGAATAAAGAATTCTTTTTCCATTTTCAACTTATCGATGACATGGATCAAAAGTTCTTTGTCCATCGTTTCCTTATATTTTAATTGAAAGAGTAACGCACATCTTTGTAGCCAAATATTATTGCTGTTTATCCAACGATCAATGGCTTCCTTTCGACCTTCTGGAAACATTAGAAAATACTCTCCCAGAATTTTCGGCGCAATAAAATCAATTGAATCCCACCATGAATTTTGAATGATCAATTCTTCAAAAAATTGAAGATCTTCTTTTTCAAACTCCTTATTATATCTTTGTAATAATTCCATTGCAAAATAATGCAGTTCTCTTTGGGGTTCCATCCACAATGTTTCAACTACTTTAAACCCTTCAACTTTTTTAGGTAAGTTTTTCTTTTGAAGGAATGGACGTTGTAGCTCATTTCGAATAGGAGATTTTATACCGAAAAACGTGAACTTGTTTTTCATGTATGCAGATTGCTGTTTTGCAATTTCAATATTACCCTGTTGAGTAAATAAACTCAATACTTCTTTAACCATAAAATTGTATCCAAGTCAACAAAAATAACGCTCTGTTCATTACCTAATAAACCTTTCATCAATTTCTTTTTGTGGAACCGCGGCAATCTAAGTATATTGCTATTCAATTAAATCCATTATGAAACAGATAACACTACTTTTCACGCTTCTTTTTTTCTATATCTCGGTTTTTTCGCAGAATGAGCCTCTCCCTAGATGGTTGACTGCAGAGGAAGAGCAGATTATACCTACTTATCAGTTTGGGACAAGCGCTCTAGAAAAAGGTATTACTGCACCACCTCAGGGAAACTTGAGGACAATGGCTGAATGGGAGCAGATTGAATACCTATTAGTTACTTGGGTTCCAAATTATGAAAACACATTAACAGGAATAGTTGAAGCAGCTGTAAATGAATGTAAGGTTATCATCATAACACCTAATGAGGCCAATGTTGAAAATACTCTTCAAAATGCTGGTGTACCAACAGATAGTGTAGTCTACCTAGATCGTGATTATAACTCTATTTGGATGCGTGATTATGCAGCTAATACTGTTTATAAGGATTGGAACGATTCACTGATCTTAGTAGATTGGATTTACAACCGCCCTCGTCCTCTAGACAACGGGGCGCCAGAAGCGTATTCAAACTTCTTAAATATTCCTCTATATCAAATGACAACGGCTCCTACCGATGTCATCGCAACAGGCGGAAACTATATGTCGGATGGATTTGGGACAAGTATTTCTTCAAAATTGATTACGGATGAAAACGGCCCGGGGAATGGGTTTGGTGTAACTGTGAAAACAGAGCAAGATTTGAATGATATCTTTCAAGATTTTATGGGTATAGACAACTACATCAAAGTTGAAAGACTTCCGTATGACGATATCGATCACATTGACATGCAGATCAAATTTTTAGATGAAGAAACTTTACTAGTGAGTGAATACCCTGATGGTGTAGCGGACGGCCCGCAGATTGAAGCAAACCTGCAATACATCCTGAGCAATTATACATCAACATATGGAACTCCCTATAAAGTGATTCGTATTCCTGCCCCACCATCTACTGGAGGACTTTACCCAGATAATAACGGATACTATAGAACTTATGCAAACCAAGTTTTCGTAAACAACACAGTTATTGTTCCTTTCTATCGAGAAGAGTATGATACTATTGCGCAAAGAATTTTAGAAGAGGCAATGCCTGGCTACAATATCGTGGGAGTTAACGTAGATTATGATTCAGGTGAATCGTTAATCGCTTCGGGTGGAGCTATTCACTGTATAACACATTCTGTTGGTGTCCAAGATCCATTAATCATTTCTCATCAACGTTTGACAGACACATATGATAATACGAATGACTATGTGGCTACTGCATATATTAGTCATCGCTCAGGAATACAGTCCGCAACGTTACATTACAAAATCGGTGTAGGTGGAACATACCAGAGTATCTCAATGACTGATATTGGGAACGAAGAATGGCAAGCTTTAATTCCAGCTCAAAACGGAGAATTAGACGTATATTATTACATTGAAGCTACAGCAGTTTCTGGAAAAACGAGTACGCGCCCGATGCCCGCGCCAGACGGGTATTGGAAATTCACCGTATTTGATGATGGCGATGCAAGCATAGCTGAAGAGTCTTACAGCCCTTTGGAAATATATCCTAACCCTGCTACTGCAATTACGGTCGTACCTGTAAAAGCTGGGTCAAACGAAGTAGGTAAGATCGAATTAATCGATGCTATGGGAAGAAAAGTTGCAACGATTTTTGAAGGTAACTTCCCGGTAGGAGAAAAGAATCATTTCTTTGATGCGAATAGATTTGCCGAGGGCGCCTATACGGTTCGCATCGCCAGTAATAAGCGTGTTGAAACACACAATTTAGTTATTCGATAGGAATTATAAGCTTACTACTAAATTCCGTAAATGCTTTTAACAACTATGGTTTAACGACTTTTTCTTGGTACCAAACACCTCCAATCTTGTACCACAAGAAGTACGCACCACTCGATAAATGACCTAGTTCCAATTTGACATTTGCACTACTCGGCAATTCGAAAATATGTCTCTTACCACTGG
>CBFHJL010000100.1:0-10231 GCA_965656195.1 Brumimicrobium sp.
CGATGTTCCCATACCCTTCTGGTGCTGGACTTCACGTTGGACACCCACTTGGATATATTGCTTCTGATATTTATGCTCGCTACAAGCGGTTGAAAGGGTTTAATGTATTGCACCCAATGGGATATGACTCTTTTGGTTTACCTGCTGAGCAGTATGCAATACAGACAGGAACTCACCCAGCAATCACTACAGAACAAAACGTAACGCGTTATCGCGAACAACTTGACAAGATCGGTTTCTCTTTTGATTGGGACCGAGAAGTACGTACTTCAAATCCTGAATATTACAAGTGGACACAATGGATCTTTAAGCAGTTATTCGATTCTTACTATTGCAATGATTCGGATCAAGCCCGACCCATCTCAGAACTGAAAGCAATTTTCGAAAAGGAAGGAAATGCAACGATAAATGCAGTTCATGCCTGTGAGGAAGAATTCAATGCTTCAGAATGGAAATCTTTTGATGCCATGAAACAGAGCGATATCTTAATGGATTACCGTTTGACTTACCTCGCTGATTCATGGGTAAATTGGTGTCCGGCTCTAGGAACTGTTTTGGCCAATGACGAAGTCGTAAATGGTGTTTCAGAACGTGGAGGCCATCCTGTAGAACAAAAATTGATGCGCCAGTGGTCGATGCGCATTACAGCTTATGCTGAGCGCTTATTGCAAGGACTTGAAAACCTTGACTGGTCTGATGCAATCAAAGATATTCAACGCAACTGGATCGGCAAATCTGTTGGTGCTACTGTATCTTTCAAAGTCGATGGACATGAAAATGAAACAATAGAGGTGTTTACAACACGTCCTGATACGATATTTGGAGTGTCATTCATGGTATTGGCACCGGAACATGAATTAGTTGATCAAATCACAACTGATGAATACAAAGCTGAGGTTGAAGAATATAAGAAGACCGCTGGAATGAAATCTGAGCGCGACCGTATGTCGGACGTGAAAAACGTTACAGGTAAATTTACTGGAGCTTATGTTATTCACCCATTGACTGGAGAGAAAATACAAATCTGGATAGGAGATTATGTTTTGGCTTCATACGGAACAGGAGCTGTTATGGCCGTTCCTTGTGGGGATCAGCGTGACTGGGATTTCGCAACAAAATTTCAAATTCCTATCAAAAATGTATTTGAAAATGTTGATATCACGGAAGGAGCTTATGCTGAAAAAACAGGAGTAATCACAAACTCTGAATTCCTAAACGGGATGAAAGTTAAGAAAGCGATCAAACTGGCGATTCATGAATTACAGGAACGTGGAATCGGACAAAAACAAACGAATTACCGTTTGAGAGATGCTGTATTTTCACGTCAGCGTTACTGGGGAGAGCCATTTCCAGTCTATTACGATAATGGTGTTGCAAAAACAATAGAAGATGATCATCTTCCGGTTGAATTACCAGAAGTAGATAAATATTTACCAACCGAAGACGGAAAACCGCCTCTAGGAAACGCTACGGATTGGTATTGGGACGAGCAAAACAAGTGTTTGACGAGCCAAGACAATGCAGAACAGCCTCACGTTCACCCAATGGAATTGAACACCATGCCAGGCTGGGCAGGAAGTTCTTGGTACTTCCTACGCTACATGGATCCAAACAACAAGGATGCATTTGTAAGCAAGGAGAATGTAGAGTACTGGAAGAATGTAGATCTTTATATCGGTGGTGCTGAACATGCAACAGGTCACTTATTGTATGCTCGTTTCTGGACGATGTTCTTGAAAGACAGAGGATACATCAACTTTGACGAACCGTTCCAAAAAATGATCAATCAGGGGATGATCTTGGGGAGAAGTAGTTTTGTATATAGAATGAAAGTCGAGGTTAGCCTAAAAGGTGAGTCAGATAATATAGTCGAATGGATCAAACAAAATATTCTTCCTACATACTACATATCAGCGAATAAAGAATCGCTGCTAGTTTCGAACGAAAAGGATCTTAGCGATGAGAGTAGGAAAAGTAGATCTGATCTTTATTCAAAAATGCTCGAAATTGAAAGCGAATTAAAAACGCAGATACTTAATAGTATGGATAGTTTAAAAGCTGATTCCATAGAAGATATTCGATTGAGTCATTTCACAGACCCTGTACATGTTGATATTAACATTGTAGATGGAGACACTTTAGATGTTGAAGCATTCAAAAACTCTAGAGAAGAATACAAAAATGCTGAATTTATCCTAGAAGATGATGGAACGTATATCTGCGGTCATGAGGTCGAAAAGATGTCAAAGTCTAAATTCAATGTACAAACACCTGACGATCTTGTAGAGAAATATGGAGCAGACACCCTGCGTATGTATGAAATGTTTTTAGGTCCATTGGAGCAAGCAAAACCGTGGGACACTAAGGGGATCAATGGAGTACACAATTTCTTACGTAAGCTTTGGCGACTATTCCACGATGATAATGAGAACGTTTCAATATCAGAAGGGGAAGCAGATCCAAAAGCATTGAAGTCACTTCACAAGACAATCAAAAAGATTGATGAAGATATGGAGCGCTATGTATTTAATACGGCTGTTTCTGCATTTATGATCTGCGTGAATGAATTGACAGACTTGAAGTGTAACAATAAGGCGATTCTAGAAGATCTAACTATACTTTTAGTGCCTTATGCACCGCATGTCGCTGAAGAGCTTTGGGAGAAACTAGGAAATGCGCCTGGAACAGTTAGTGATGCCCAATTTCCTCAATACAACGAAGATTTCTTAGTAGAAAATACATTTGCTTATCCAGTAAGCTTCAATGGGAAAATGCGTTTCAAAGCTGAGCTTCCTACAAACATGTCAAAAGAAGATGTGGAGAAGGAAGTACTCGCTATGGAAAAAGCCCAGCATTATTTGGAAGGCAAATCGCCTAAGAAAGTGATTGTCGTGCCTGGGAGGATTGTGAACGTCGTCGTATAACGACGACGCTATCGGCTGGGGATGAATCCCCAGCCTGAAATTTATTTCAGCTTATAAAATCATTTTTTATTTCTGATCATTGGCGAGCGATTGCTGCGGGATTCACCCCGATTGCAATGGAATTCATACTTTTTATTACCGCTAACATGCTTTACTACATTATATTAGGTTTAAACTTCAGTATAGAAAAGATGGTTGTTTCTCAAATCCCTGCATTTATGTACTTTTGAGTTGATAACTGAGAAATTAAACCGAATGAAAACCATAGCTTTTATATTTTTTACTACTCTTCTACTATCCAGTTCTTTTGCTCAAAAAGAAGTCGTGCTGTCAGGAAAAATAACTGACCCATCTGGTGAAATGGTTTACCTACAAGGAACTACGCCAGGGAAAGACGGTAAGATGAAACAGATCATTTACGACTCAGCTGCAGTCAATACTAGTGAATTTGAACTACGGGCTAAGCTCGATTCAACTGTTAACGCTGCTTTTTATGATGGAAATGAAGTAGCTCAAATTATTCTAACACCAGGTGACAATATTCACCTTACTTTAAATACTGCTGCATTTGATGAAACTATTCAGTTTTACGGGAAAGGTGCAGAAAAGAACAACGCTATTGCCGCATTAATGATGGTCGATGAGAAGAATTCAATTATTGTAAATCAATTGATAAGTCAGGATCGAACAGATTCAACAATGATATTTGACAAGAATGATGAACTCGCTGAGTCCTATATAAAACTAGTTAAAAGCTATCAAAAAGATACACCTGGATTTAAGTCATATGGAGATCAATTGATCGCTCGGAAAAAGGCAAGCACAAAAATGCTCAAGCAATATATCCGTGGTAAAATTGAATTCAGAAAGAAAATGGAGCCTCTACTCGGTAAAGAAGCAATTGACTTTACTGGAACAGACCTTGATGGAAATGAAACTTCGTTATCTGATTACAAAGGTAAAATTACCGTTATCGATTTTTGGGCAACTTGGTGTGGGCCATGTAAGGCAGAGTTCCCAGCATACAAAGTGCTTGAAGAGAAATACGGTGAGGACATTAATTTCGTAAGTGTAGGTGTATATTGTAAGGAAGAAGCTTGGAAAGAAATGGCAACCAAAGAAGGTTTCTCTCACAACATTTTCCTATCGAAAAAGGATGCAAAACAGATCAACGATTACGAAGTTAGAACTATTCCAAGGTATATCGTTTTAAACGAAAACTTCGAATTGATCGATGCAGACGCTCCTCGTCCGTCATCTGGAAAATTGCAGCAGTACTGGTTAAAATAAGGTAAACCAATTAATTCCTGTACCTTTGCATTGCATTGTTTTTGCATACGGCGAATACAATTCGATAATTAAGTACACATTTATATATGACATTTAAAGATTTAAACCTGTCACCGGAGCTAATGAGAGCTTTGGACGATGCAGGATATACCTCTCCAACCCCAATCCAAGAACAAGCTATACCAATCGCATTACAAAACAAAGATGTTTTGGGTTGTGCTCAAACTGGAACAGGTAAAACAGCAGCGTTTACTATTCCAATGCTTGAATTGATCGGAAGGCAAAAAGCGGATGACCGCAAACGAAAAGTAAGAGGGCTTATCGTAACACCTACAAGAGAATTAGCCATACAAATAGGAGAAAGTTTTCGTGCTTACGGAAAGTACACCAATCTAAATTGCGTAGTAATTTTTGGAGGGGTAAAACAAGGCAAACAAACTTCAGCACTTAAGAATGGTGCAGATGTAATTGTTGCTACTCCAGGTCGTTTACTCGACTTGATGCAACAAGGATATATTTCGTTGAAAGAAATAGAGCATTTTGTACTTGACGAAGCAGATAGAATGCTAGACATGGGATTCATTCATGATGTGAAGAAGCTGCTGAAAGTATTGCCTAAGAAAAGACAGTCATTATTCTTCTCTGCCACTATGGCTCCTGATATTATTAAGTTATCAAATGAGATCTTATATCAGCCAACAGAAGTAGCAGTAACACCTAAATCATCAACTGCAGAGAAGATAGATCAATGCATCTATTTCGTGGATAAAGGAAATAAACGTAATTTGTTATTACACATTCTGGAAGATCCTAAAATGGATAGTGTTTTAGTTTTCACACGAACTAAACACGGCGCTGATAGAGTTGTGAAGGTCTTAAATAAAAAGAACATTAAAGCAGCAGCGATACATGGAAACAAGTCACAGAATGCACGTCAAAAAGCACTGGGACAATTCAAAGACAAAACGATACGCGTGCTTGTTGCTACAGATATCGCGGCACGTGGAATCGATATAGATGAACTTTCATTCGTTATCAATTTTGAACTGCCTAATATTGCTGAAAGCTACGTGCATAGAATTGGAAGAACGGGAAGAGCTGGTGCTGAAGGAAAGGCGATTGCTTTTTGTGATGCAACTGAAAAACCCTATCTAAAAGATATTGAAAAACTGATCAAGCAAAAGATTACTGTAATCGATGGTCATCCGTTCCCATTAGTAGATGTGGATGCAAAAATTCCACCAAAACAACCTCGACAACCAAGAAAACCAAGGAATCAAAAAGGAGGTGGAAATGGTAATAAGAAAAAACGACAGTTTCATAATTCAAAGTCTAGGAACTAGTATGTTTTAAAATATGTAATTAAAAAGCCCGAGCTACAAACTCGGGCTTTTTAATTGTTTGTATTTCTTTTATTTGATCACGATTTTCATTCGTTCTGAAGTATTTCCATCTTCAACATTAACGAAATAAACTCCACTTTCAACACTTCCGAGGTCGATGTAATTAACACCATTAACGATGGAGCCATTATAAATCAATTGACCTTGAAGATTCACGACTTTTACATCCATTTGAATATTGGACTGCTCATGATAAAGCGCAATTTCAAATTTTCCATCCGTTGGATTCGGATACATCGCAACAGTATAATCTTCGCTTTCATTTGTAACCAAACTATTATTTGGATCACCTGTTCCATCTCCTGGGTTGAAATCAGATCTAGGCTTATTGGATCGAGAAGAATTGTAATCTTGAGCTTTGTTTACAGTAGCAACACAAGTACCTCCTGGAGGAGTTACCTCAATCATATAATTTAGATTTTGTGTAGAGGGCGGTGTTGTAGTATCACTCGGTAGAGTATTAAAGGGTATGTTTGCCTCAACTGTTACCCATTCTCCATCTAGATCTGTATATCGCAATAAATCGTATGACGTATAAGGAAATCCTTCGTAGTTATCCCACACCACCTTATAATCACCATTACCTAAATCTGTCATAACTAAATGAATCGTTTTATGCGCAGTAGAAGGTATACTTTCTGTTCCACATGAAGTAACGGCTGAAATTCTATATCTCCAAGACCTAGTCAATGGAGAAGCAACAACATCGTTAAAGACAGAAATACTCGAATACTGAACCGTATCTATCAATTGAAATTGACCTGTGACATTTGTCTCACGATATATTTTATAATACGCTATATCAAAAATATTCACGGCTGGTTTTTCCCAAACAACTAGATTTGTTGTTGTTGAAGTGTCAACAGTTACTATACATATCTCTGGTCGAGGAGCTCTTCTTGCTTTAACCTCCCAAGAATAATCAGCAGTACAACCATTGGTCTGCTCTATTTGACACGAATAAATTCCAGGTGCAAGATTGTAGATATCTTCTGTTGTCTCACCATTACTCCATTCAATACTCGTTATAGATTCTCCTGCCGCTGGAAAGACATCCAATTCAATGCTCCCAGAGTTTGTTCCACAGACTGCTTTGGTTACATCTTCAAATACCCCAGCTCC
Source organism: Brumimicrobium sp. (assembly GCA_965656195.1). Lineage (GTDB taxonomy): Bacteria > Bacteroidota > Bacteroidia > Flavobacteriales_D > Crocinitomicaceae > Brumimicrobium. The sequence continues at coordinate 6,740 of CBFHJL010000100.1, forward strand.
TCCGATAGGATTTAACTGAAATGATCTTGTAACTGTGCATCCATTATCATCTGAAACTTGAAGTCCATAACTGCCTGCAGGTACGCCCAACATATCCTGTCCTGTGCCACCTGAAGTCCATAGGTATGAGTAATTACCTACTCCTCCCTGGATCATCATTTGCTCCACTGAACCATTGTTCATGCCACAATCTGGACTCGACTTGAAATATTCTAACTCTATCTTATCAGGTTGATTTACAGTGAAGGTCTCACTCACCGTACAACCGTTTCCATTTGAAACTATTGCAGTATAGCTACCCGCAGATAAGTTTGAAACAGTTGGAGTTGAATGACCGGAAGACCACAAAACGTTATAAGGTCCATTTGCACCATTAATTGATAATTGAATTCCTCCGTCATTCGAACCGAAGCAGCTCGCATTTGAAACAGTACCTGTCAAATTAACGTCTGTTGATTGCAAATTTGCTTGAGACATACCCGTACACCCTTTTTCATCAATGATATTAATGTAATAAGTACCTGGTGCCAGTCCGCTGATACTCGTAACGTTTTGATCACCTGTATTCCAATAGTTATTGAATGTACCATTAGGGCTATCCACAGTTGCCGAAATTGTACCATTGCTATCTCCACAAGTAGAATTCGCAACATTCAGCGTCGCAGTGGGACTGTCATATAATGCAAAGGCCGCATTAGCATTAGTAATACATCCGTTGGCATCAACATATTCATAAAAAATTGACTCAGAATAAGGCAAGCTACTTATCTCAAGTGTATCAAAAGGGATCATTCCGTCCTCGGAAAGAAAATCACCGATTGTGAAACGTCCACCTGGGGAATCAACGAAATTATTTAAGTCAATGTAGCCCTGACTTGCACACTCCTCAATAGTTGATTGAGTGAAAGAAACTGTTGCAGGATCAACTACAGTAATGTTATTTACAGATGTCAAGGTATCAAAACCATCCGTGTAAGAGAATGATATTTGCGTGGATCCAGCAGAAAGACCTTGTGCCTGAATATCCCAGTTGTTCGTCCCATTTTCAAAAGCACTAATTGAAGCTGGGTCAATTACAGTTTGGTTTGTACTAGAAAAAGTACCCGTAACAACCTTAATATAATCTCCATCAAGATCCGAAAACGATAAGTCTTTAATTATATTACTAGCAGTTCCATTACATCCATTCACAACATTTGCACTCGCAATAGTCGGACGGTTATTCGTCATACTAAAGTTACCGGGGCTGAATCCATTTTCATTAATCAAATGATAGAAAACGGCTGCTCTTCCAGGGCCTTGTCTTGAAAAGGAGGTTACTAAAGCCTCAGCATAACCAATTACTACAGACGGAATATTGTCATCAGCTACAGGAATACTTGATCCATTCTGGTCAACTTCCCACATTTCTATGTTGTTAACAATAGGATTGAGACCGCTTACATACGTATTATCCCCGAATTGAGCCACGCTAGTCTGATCTAAGACATTTGGATTATTGAATTGCATATGAGCTACAGTATTACTATAAAGCCCAACTCTATAAATATAAGGGATGCCTCCATCACTATAAATAAATACGCATTCAGGAGAATTATTTTGTTTTTCAATCAATTTAAAATAATTACCATTTGCATTTCCTGGAATAAGAGGGGTAGTTACAAATCCGTTTCCGTTGATTGGAGTAAAGTTTAGACTTACCCCAATTTGAGATTTATAAACGAAATAATCATTTGAAGCATCTTTACCTGAGACCACCAAAGAATTGTCGCTACGATCAACGACGATATCTGGGACAGAGTAGTTAAATACACCTACATTATAACTTGCATCAAGTGCGTTAGTGGTTAAGTTATAAACGTCCACATTGTAGTCAGCATCACTTACACTCGCTAAATACAAACGATCGTTTACAACGACAAATTCTCCAAGTGTCAAGTTAGTCAGAGGCACACTAGAAGTTTCACCTGCCATCAATGGAATTACAGATTCATTATCATCCATTTCCCAAAGACTAAAATTAAACTGTGCTTCGTCATCATCAATAAAACCAAAGTAAAGTTTGTTATTTGCTATATATGTATCGACATCCATGATTAGCCAAGCAAAACCTTGCTGACTAAATATTGAAGTCCAAGTTTGAGACTCAATATCGAACCTTTTAACATTTATAGAGTTATCGGATTCATCTGCATAGGTAAAGTACCAGTTTCCATTTGGCATTTGATCTATCTGAGCCTTCCCTGACTCGATTGCAGCAATAGTACCTCCTGGCGTTGGAACGCTCCTCCAATTCGCAGACTGCATTTGAGCATAGTCAGTGAATGTAATAAAGCAAAAAGTTAATACAGCTAAAGTGAATCTAAATCTTTTCATAATTCTATTCAAGATAATTTGAAATAAAAGTAAGCCATTAAAATGAAAATCAATAAAAAAAATAAAAAAAGGCCTGACTTTGAAAGCCAGGCCTTTAACAACTGAATGCTATATTTATTTAATTACAATCTTCATTCGTTCTGAAGTGTTCTCGTCTTCTACATTAACAAAGTAGACTCCACTATCTACACTTCCTAGATCGATATAATTTACACCGTTTATAATTGAACCTTTATAAATGACTTGACCTTGTATGTTCACTACATTTACAGTCATTTGAATATTGGATTGCTCATGATAGAGTGCTATTTCGAACTTACCATCTGTTGGGTTAGGATACATCGCAACAGTATAATCTTCGCTTTCATTTGTAACCAAACTATTATTTGGATCACCTGTACCATCTCCTGGGTTGAAATCAGATCGCGGTTTATTAGAGCGTGATGAATTATAGTCCTGTGCTTTATTTTCTGTAGCCACACACGTTCCTCCAGGTGGTATTACTCTGATCATATAATCCAATCCAGGAAGTGATGTTGGCGTATCAACAGTGTTTGGAAGAGCATTGACAGGTATTGCAGTTTGAACTGGTAGCCATTGCCCATCTTGATCAGTATATCTCAAAAGGTCGTATGTTGCATAAGGAAACCCTTCATAGTTATCCCAAATGATGTCAAAATCTCCATTCCCTAAATCATTCATCACTAAATGAATTGTTTTGTGAGGATTGGATAACGCACTTTCCTGGCCACAGCTTGTTACAGCCGAAATTCTATATCTCCACGACCTATTTAATGGGGAAGCAACTACATCATTGAAAACGGAAATACTCGAGTACTGAACCGTATCTATCAACTGAAACTGTCCAGCAATACTCGTTTCTCTATAAATTCTATAATGATCAATATTAAATGCATTAGTAGATGGCTTCTCCCATACAATAAGATTTGTTGTTGTCGAAGTATCCACAGTTACAATACATATTTCAGGACGTGGAGCTTTAACGGCTTCAACTTCCCATGTATAGTCTGCAGAACAACCATTGGATTGTTCTATTTCACAGGTATAGACCCCAGGTGCTAGATTATAAATATCTTCACTTGTTGCTCCATTTGT
>CBFHJL010000101.1:0-9979 GCA_965656195.1 Brumimicrobium sp.
TTCTTGATAGTATTAGATTATAGTTTTCTGAAGCATCATTGTCTGTGTGGCCAATCACTTTGAACGTATATCCCTCGCTATATTTTTGAGCAAGCTCCTTAATTTCTTTATTGTCTTCATCAGATATTGTGGCGTCATCCACATTGAAATATATTTTCAATACTTCTACACCAGATCGGTCTTCGATCTCCTCAACTTGTTCTGGTTGGCTTTCGTCCTTGTTTTCTTCTTGACTTTCCTCAATCACCTCAACTTCGTTGATTGTGTGATTCGGATCTTTTTGTTCTTTGATTTCTCTTAACTGAACCTCATTCAGATTTGTAGAGTCCAGTGGACATCCATTGTTGTAAACAGATCCAGCTACTTCCGGACAATCATCAAGATCGTTCGGGAACCCGTCTCCATCGTTATCAGTACAACAAGCATTTCTCTCCATTGGACAGCCATTGTTTAGTTCAATTCCTGGAACATCTGGGCATCTATCTGCTACATCGATCACCCCGTCTTTATCGGTATCTGGACATCCATAATGTATTGGTAGTCCAGGAGTATCTGGACATTGGTCATTCAGGTCAATAACGCCATCTTCATCAGTGTCAGGGCAGCCATTGTGGCGTTTAGGACCTTGATCGTAAATACAATAATCTTCTTTATCTGGTATTCCATCTTTATCTGTATCTGGGCAACCATTAAGTGAGAGTGATCCCGGATCGTAGATGCAATCATCTATTCGGTCAGATACTTTATCCTTGTCTGTGTCCTTCGGAACTGTATAGGGCATACCAAAGCTTAAGCCCATGAAGAAGTTTTGTGTATAGCTTGATCGTTTTCCAATAGATCCAGTGAAGTTGTTTCCTCCAGCAAATACAGAAATCCCATTTTCAAATGTATACCTGCCTGCTAATCCTAAGTTGACTTGTCCATTTCTTTGAAAGGAAACAGGAAGCATTACTGAGATTTGATTGGATTCATAGCGAGGAGTTAAAGTGTGTATAGCCTTGAAATGTGACTTGTGCGGATCACGTCTTCTTTTAAGTGGGATTATTGAGGTCCAACTAGCGTAAAAATTCTTCCAAATATTGTAATCACCCATAAAATTGAATGTGGTCGGTAATCCCATGTTGAACGTCTCTTCATTATCTGAAGATTTTATGCCATCGGCAGCCATGTTATCAAAGTTCTTAAAAATAGAGAAAGCTCCGCCACCTCCGGCACCGAATCCCAGTGATGAAATATTATTAAGGTCTACAAAGTCACCATCATTTGTGAAGTCATATGAATTTGTATCTTTAGAAAACTTAACTCTGCCAATGTCATTAATCGACGCAGCAATTTTGAATAAATATTTTTTCTGGTCGTAACGCTCAATATTTGTTTCTCCATCCATATCGTATAAGTAAGCGTCAGGATCAGGTCTATATTCGTAAACAGCACCAAGATCAAAACCGAATCCTAGCCTTCGAGATGAGAAAGCATTGTCTTTTTCAGCACGACCATAGTTGAATTGTACACCGTCAAAGTTGCCACCTACGCCATTCTGACTTTGGAATTCAAAACTTCCTTCGTCCGCGTATAAATATGTAGCGTCGTGACCATTGATTAATTTAAATGCAGCACCGGCTTTAATAAAGTGAGGGGTGTCATCCTGAATTACTCTAGCGTAATTGAAACGATGCTCGGTATAGGCAAATTGAGAATAATTCAAAGCTGTGAAATCAATCGGAGTGCCCACTGGGTTTTCAGTGAAATCATCATCTTTAGCTTTTGTCAAGGCATCAGGTATTCCATCCATATTTCCGAACTGTCTGATGCGTAATGAATATCCTATAGAATTATGATGATCAATTTCATAGTAACCTCCAATTACGTCAAATGATAAATTATTCATTTCATAACCCGCTGAAGAATGATCCCTGTAACGTTGTTGTTCATTTCCAAATGCGATACTTATAATGCTAGAATTCGTCCCGAGGTAATTGTTTGAATTTAAAAAAACAAAAGAAGAGGTGAGCGAAAACTTATTGGTTGTATTTACTATAGACGCCGGGTTCAGGTAAGAGCTGTTATAGCCAACAAAGTTGTCACTTGATATTCCTGTGTATTGTTGCTGTGCAAAGACATTTAAGACTAGAAAAACAGTGATAAATGTAATTTTAATTCGAGTTAACATAACTAAAGAAAAATTGATTTTTATCAAAAATAGGGAATTGGTTCTTTTCTAGCTAACAATTATTGGTTTTAACGAAATCTTCAACTCAATGAAAGGCGCTTAATCTGTACAATTTTGCTATTTTTGGCCTTTGAAATTGGGAAATAAATTATCATGAAAGTATCCTACAGTTGGCTGAAAAAATATGCGAAAACTTCGCTCTCTCCGCAAGAGGTAAGTAACATCTTGACTGATACGGGCCTTGAAATAGAAGGCTTCGAGCAAGTTGAAAGTATTAAGGGTGGTTTAAAAGGTGTAGTAATCGGCAAGGTTTTAAGTTGCGAAAAGCATGAAAATGCTGATCGTTTAAATGTTACTCAAGTCGATGTAGGGACAGGCGAAGTTCTTCAAATTGTTTGTGGTGCTCCTAACGTGGCAGAAGGTCAAAAAGTTGTAGTGGCGACAGTAGGAACTACACTTTACCCTAATCCTGAAGAACCTTTTAAGATTAAAAAGTCTAAAATTCGTGGTGTAGAATCTGTAGGAATGATCTGTGCAGAAGACGAGCTTGGAATGGGTGTTTCTCATGATGGAATAATGGTTCTACCTGAAGATGCCAAGGTTGGCGAAGCTGCAGCTACGTACTTTCAATTGGAGAACGACTACGTCCTTGAGATTGGACTTACCCCGAATAGAAGTGACGCATTAGGTCATGTTGGAGTAGCAAGAGATTTAGTGGCGTATGCAAACGTACACAATGTTGAAAGGTTGGCGCTTCAATTGCCTGATATTAGTGCTTTTGAATTTCAGAATAATGGAAATAATATTAAAATAGAAGTTGAAGATAGTGATGCATGTCCACGATATATGGGGACAGTATTGGCTGATGTAGAGGTTAAACCTTCTCCGGACTGGTTAAAGAATTCATTGCTATCTATTGGTTTGACACCAATTAATAATATAGTTGATGTGACAAACTATGTGATGCATGAATTGGGAACGCCGCTACATGCATTTGACGTAAAGAATGTTGGAAAAAAGGTGGTTGTCAAGAAGGCTAAACAAGGAGAAAAATTCAAAACACTTGATGGAGAGGAGAGGGAGTTGACTTCTGAAGATTTAATGATTACCAATGGAGACGAAAATATGTGTCTTGCTGGAATCTTTGGTGGTGCAGACTCTGGAGTTAAGGAAACTACTAAAGGTATATTTTTAGAGGCAGCATATTTTGATCCAGTGACGATAAGAACCTCTGCTAAACATCATGGATTGAATACAGATGCTTCATTTAGATTTGAAAGGGGAGTAGATCCTAATATGATTGACTTTGCTTTGAAAAGAGCTGCTGTTTTGATTGCTGAGGTTTCCGGAGGACGAATAGTTCAGGAGCCTATTGACCATTATCCACATGAAATCGAACCAAAGGAAGTAGCGTTTAGTTATAATCGTTGCAATCAATTGATAGGTAATGATTTGGAGGTTGAGAAAATAGGAGAAATCCTGAAGTCTTTAGATATTGAGATTCTACATAATAATGGAGGTCACGTTCAGCTCAAGGTTCCTACTTATCGTGTTGATGTGACTAGAGAAGCCGACGTTATTGAGGAAGTTCTTCGTATCTATGGATTCAATAATGTTACTCTTCCTGAAAAGTGGAACATAAGTTTATCTGATCAAGACCTTCGCTCAGAGGAGAAACGAATGAATACTGTTGCTGACTTATTGGTGAGTCAAGGGTATTTCGAAATGATGAATAACTCTTTGACTTCTTCGAAAATTATAGAAGAGGAAGGGGGAGATGTTATTTCTAATGATAGAAGTGTTAAAATGCTGAACCCGCTAAGTAATGAACTTGATGTAATGCGTCAAACGTTAATTTTTCATGGTTTGTCTAGTGTTGCTCATAATCAGAATCGTCAACATTCAGATATAGGTTTATTTGAGTTTGGAAAGGTATACCACAAATTTGACGATGGATATCATGAGAATAGACGTCTATCAATTTTTCTTACTGGAAGAAAGGATAAAGAGCAATGGAATTCGTCAAATGAAGTGACGAGCTTTTATTCACTGAAAGGTATTGTCGTTTCTCTTTTAGAACGATTAGGATTGAATAAAATGGTATCATCAAAAGCTTTAAATAAATCTATTTTATCTGATGGTATACAGTTGTTTATACAAAAGAATAAGATTGGAGAAATAGGCTGGACATCGGCAAATACGAATAAGTCGTTTGGTGTAAAACAACAAGTTTTTATTGCCGATCTTGATTGGGATATGATCATTAGTTTAGGGAACAGAAACAAAGTTAAGTTTTCTGCACTGCCCAAAACATTCGCTGTAAGAAGAGATTTTTCGCTCTTGTTAGAAGAACAAGTTACATTCGGTGAGATTGAACAAATTGCATACAAGACGGATCGAAAATTACTTAAGAATGTAAATTTATTTGATGTCTATGAAGGTGATAAGCTTCCAGAAGGGAAGAAGTCATATGCAGTTAGCTTTTCATTTCAAGATGACGAAAAAACATTGAAAGATCAGCAGGTGGATAAAATCATGGATAAGATATATGAGCAATTGAATAAACAATTGAAAGCAGAGTTAAGATGATGAAAGGAGTTTCGATAGTAGGAATTGGAACTGATGTAGGTAAAACAGTAGTCAGTGCTATAACTTCTGAGGCGTTGACTGCATGTTATTTTAAACCTGCTCAGGCTGGAGACCTGGATAATTCCGATAGTATGAAGGTGGGAAGATTAACTTCCGATAAGGTAACAATAGCAGCGGAAATCTTTAAATTAAAAACACCAATGGCTCCACATGGTGCAGCTAAGATAGATGGTGTGCAGATGCGTGTTTCAGATATTCAGTTTCCAAGAACTGATCAGCCTCTTGTGCTCGAAGGAGCTGGAGGATTAATGGTTCCATTGAATGAACATCATGAAACATTCTTAGATATTTATAAGAGAGCAGGAATGCCTGTTATTGTGGTTTCTCGGCATTATTTAGGAAGTATTAATCATACACTTCTGACCATTGATAGATTGAAACTGGAAGGATTGAATATTATAGGTGTTGTATACGTTGGTGAAGAAAATGAAGTTACCGAGTCCATTATCGAGCGCAATACAGGTATAAAACAATTAGCTAGAATACCTTGGGCGGATAATTTAACATCTGAATTCATAAAGGATCAATCAGAAAAACTCAAAGGATTATTATATGAGCTTAGTTGATCGCGATGAACGTGTCGTATGGCATCCCTTTACACAAGCAAAAACGGACAAGGCACCTTTGCCTATAGTTAAGGCGAAAGACAGTGTGCTAACTGCTGAGGACGGAAAAGAATACATTGATTGCAATTCCTCATGGTGGGTCAATGTCCATGGTCATGGTCATCCTCATATAGGAAAAGCAATAAGTGATCAGTTTCAGAAGATAGATCATATTGTATTAGCGGGAGCAACGCATCCGAAAGTAGTTGAGCTAGCAGAGCGAATTATAAAGGTTCTCCCTCAGGATTATACACGTGTGTTTTACTCCGACAACGGAAGTACAGCAGTGGAAGTGGCCATTAAAATGGTGATGCAGTATTGGTTCAATAAAGGTATTGAAAAGAAACGTTTCCTAGCGCTTGAAGGAGCTTATCATGGTGATACATTTGGAGCGATGAGTCTCGGGCAGCGAGGGTATTTTAATAAGCCTTTTGAATCGTTCTTTTTTCAAGCGGATTATTTGCCATTTCCTTCAGAGGAAAAAGAGAAGGAATGCCTTAAAAAAGCGGAAGAACTTTTTAAATCTGGAGAATTTGCTGGAGTTATTGTTGAACCATTAGTTCAGGGTAGTGCGGGAATGCAAATGTATCGACCTGAGTTCTTGAATGAGCTAATGAAGCTCGCAAAGCAATACGATGTACTTTTTATCTTCGATGAAGTGATGACGGGTTGGGGAAGAACAGGTAAAATGTTCGCAATGAATCACTGTGATGATACCCCAGACATTGTTTGTCTTTCAAAAGGGATAACGGGAGGAACACTTCCTTTAGGTTTAACAGTAACCAAGGAGCATGTTTTTGAAGCATTTTTACATGATGAAAAAACGAAAGCATTGCTTCATGGTCATTCTTACACTGGTAATCCATTAGCCTGTGCAGCAGCTTGTGCAACATTGGATATTTTCGAGACAGAAGAGAGTCAAAATAACATTCATCGAATTTGTGAAAAACATGCTGCATTTCGTTCAAGAATAAGTGGTAAATATAGATTAAGCGATTTGAGGCAGAGTGGTACGATACTAGCTGTTGAGATCGAAGTGGGAGAAGGAAGTTCTTATTTCTCTTCTATTCGAGAGGAAGCTGTTGACTTTTTCTATGCAAATGGTATGCTATTGCGTCCACTTGGTAATGTTCTATTCTTGAATCCACCGTATTGTACAACTAATGAGCAGTTGGATCACTGTTATGATAAGATCGAGGAATTTTTAGGGAAGAAAGCAAGGCTATAAATAAAGGTGATCCCAATTTATATCCTGTCGTCTGAACTGCCTCTTTCTAACGCTAACCAATAGTTATTAGCACTTTAATAGCTCAACACTGCGATTGAATAAATATTTCTTCATTAATTAATTTAGCCTTTTAGTTTTTATTAGTTTCGTATTCAACATCTAAACATCTAAACATGAAATCTATTAATTTATTACTTTTAATTACATCAATAATATTGTTCGGTGCAACTACAAGTGCCCAACAGATACGGGACACTTTAAATGGAAATAGTGTGTCAGCCATTCTGAATGATCAAGGAGGGTTGTTCAATAGTCCATCTACTGGATCTCCTGGATACGAACTGCCAAGCGGAAGTGGTAATCATTTGATATACACTACGGGATTCTGGTTTGGTGGTACAAATCAAAATGGTGATTTAAAGTTGGCCGGAAGACTATTTGGTCAGTCAACTGATTTTTATCGAGGGCCTTACTCATCAACAGGAGATTATTTCGATACTTCGTATGTTTATGAATATCAAGAAGGAATTTGGACGGTTAGTAAATCCCAAATAGTTTATCACATTGATAATTTCGACCAGCCTAATTATGTTGCTCCAGCTGCAATCCTAAATTGGCCTGGTAATGGAAATTCTTCCATTGGTATATCAGAACAATTGGCTCCTTACGTAGATGTCAATAACAATAACGTTTATGATCCAGACGATGGAGATTATCCATGTATTAAAGGTGATATTGCATCATACCAGATAATGCATGACGACAGAGCTCATAATGAAACTGGTGGAGAGAAAATTGGAGCAGAGATTCACATGATGATCTATCAAATCGCTTCAGGTGATTATATTGATTCGACAACATTCATTGATGTGAAAATTATTAATAAAGGTCAAAACAACTTTTCGAATTTTAAGACTGCTTTGTATGTTGATGGGGATATTGGATTTTCAGAAGACGAGTATATTGGAAGTAATCCAAGTCGAAATTTGATGTATATCTATAACGGAACGAACAATGATCCTGGCGGAAATGGTCAACCAGGTTATGGGGCAAACCCTCCTTCGATGGGTATTGTTTGTTTAAATATAGATATTGACTATTCAGGATACTTTAATCGTCCAGATTTAGGAGCCCCCTATACTCACGGTCCTTCAACGCCAGCTGATTATTGGAATTATATGAATGGAAAATGGAGAGATGGAACTGATTGGACTCAAGGAGGTAATGGTTACGGTGGTACAACTCCAACACAACATGTGTACGACGGAAATCCACTTCAAGGAACGGGTTGGACAGAATTGGATACGGATGGAATGGGGACTTCCAATAATATTGGTGATCGTAGATTTGTGATGACAACTGTAGAGAGTGCCTTTAGTCCTGGAGACACTCTTGAATATCATTATGCGGTGATTGCAAACAGAAATGGAGATCATTTAGAAAATGTACAAGGTCTGATCGATTATGCTGATTCTGTCCAGCAATACTACGATAACATCACTAATTCTTGTGTGGAACAAGGTACAGGGAATCCTGATGTTTTCGAAGATCCTGTAGAAAACTTATTGCTAAACTTTGAAATTACGAGAGTTGATGGAGAAGGAAATATGTCCCGACCTGTTGCAATCACAACTGCGACGGAGGAAAATATACTGGATAGTATAACTGTTCAGAATATAATGTATCAAAGAGGTAAGGGGCCAATTTCTGCTCGTTTGACAGATACGGTGAATCATGCGGTTGGGCATTTTGTCTTAAAGTTTAATGACTATATTGATATTGACACGGCAAACTGGACAATTTATCACTATGATACAATAGGAGGAGTTTTAATTGACTCTGTGAACTCCACTTCGGCAATTAATGTTGCAAATGAACAAATGATTAGTCAATGGGGGATGGCAATTAAAGTAGAGCAAATTAATTATTTCTGTTCGAATAATGCTAATGTATGTCCTGAACGCGACAAAATTGCAGCTCCTATATATTCAGACCTTCAGTTCGAAGATAATAATATGAAATGGCTTACGGGAGTTGAAAACGCAAATGGTCTATCGCCTGTCAATTGGATAATGTCCGGTAACTTTGATGGAACTCCGGATACTCCAGGTGATAGTGTGCATAACCCTGCATGTTATAGTGCGAATAATTACGATGTCTCCAATCTCTTTACAGATATGGTTGGAGGAATAGCCGCACCGGGAAGAATGGCAAGATTTAATGACTGTTCACCAACACCATTAGCGATTTCAAGTTCAGTTGGTAGTTCTTCAATACTTGGCTCTACCGCAGCACTGGATATGGCAACAGTCTATCATCCAAGTGTCGATATCGTATTTACTGATGATACTTCAAAATGGACTAGGTGTCCAGTGATAGAGCTTCATAAAGATGATCAGACAGCATTGAATGGAGGAAAAGCTGGATTTCTGAGACAAAGCTCATCCGTTGATAAATTAGGTAATCCTGATGGTTCTGGAACAGGAATGGGTTGGTTCCCTGGTTATGCGATCGACGTAGAAACAGGAAGAAGATTAAACATGGCATTCTGTGAAAACTCAACTATGTCTTTAGATAATGGAGACGACATGATTTGGAATCCAACTGATAGACTCATAGATAATGATGTAAATTATGTTTTAGGAGGTCAGCACACTATTTATGTCTTCGGGGGAGAAGTAGATGGTATGCCTAACTATGATGAAGGAGCATTTTTAGAGCAGAAATTATCAGCGGAAGATATTCCTGGATTCAGAGATGTTTATTCTAATTTGTCGTGGGTAATTCAACCATTACTTAAGTCGGGTGAACAGCTGAATGCTTCTGATGCTAGAATGAAACTTCGCATTAATAAGGAGTTTAAATCACGTATAATTTCAAATAGAAATGAAGGTAGGCCGATGTTCTCATGGGATGTTATTCAATACGAAGATTTATTATCAACTGGTGAAATGAAACCAGTTTTAAGTTCTGTAAATGTTTATCCCAATCCAGCTAAAGAGAAGATAGTAGTGACATGGGAAAATGTTTCTGCCGATGAACTCTTGTTTTATTCATTTCAGGGGAAGCTAGTTAAAAAAATTAACATTAATAATTTAACCGGAACTAGAACATTGGATGTAGGTACACTAAATAAAGGTGTTTACTTCTTAAAGATTGGTAGTGTAACAAGGAAGCTGATAGTTAATTAATCCAGTATCGATCACGATCACTAAAAAAATAAAAACAGCGGAGCAATTATACTCCGCTGTTTTACTTGAATTATCTTTTTTCTTGTAAATACTATTTCACAAAGAACTCCATATAGAATATAAATACTGCCATTAC
>CBFHJL010000102.1:0-9963 GCA_965656195.1 Brumimicrobium sp.
TTCCAGGCCTGCAAGGCATATGAAATAACAGGAGATGGAATTCGTCTGTTAATTCGTTTCACAATAGAAACTGCAAAACGAGTTTATACGGAAACAAATATTGCTCAACGACCCGTGTCAGTGGTTTCGTTGGCTTACCACACTTTAAAAGGCAAAGACGTTCCACTTGAAGCTCGCTTTTTAGTGGTTGGTACAGGTGTGACCAACACCAATATGACTCGTTTTCTAAAGAAGCATGGCTTTACGAATTTTGCGGTTTTCAACCGAACTTTTAGTAAGGCAGAGCAATTAGCTGAGCAACTCAACGGCACAGCTCACCCACTTCAAGATTTGTCTTCTTATGCTAAAGGTTTTGATGTTATCATAACATGTACTGGAGCAGATCAAAGCATCATCGATGAGGAAATATACACTCAGCTTTTACAAGGCGATGAATCATCGAAAATTATTATTGATCTTGCTATTCCAAACGACATTCATAAGAATGTCGTTAACCATCACGTAATTGACTATATATCAGTTGACTTTCTTCAAAAGATCTCTTCAAAAAACCTTGATAAAAGAGCTAGAGAAATAATACATGTTGAAGAGATAATTCAAGAAGCCGTTGAAGAGTACAAATCACTCTTCCAGGAACGCCAAGTAGAGTTGGCCATGAGAAAAGTACCTGAAAAAATTAAAGAAATAAAAAGCGCAGCGCTTGAACAAGTTTTTGCAAAGGAGCTGGATGCGCTAGACGATAACTCTCGAGAAACCATGGAACGCATTATTGATTACATGGAAAAGAAGTACATCAGTATGCCAATGAAGATGGCGAAAGAAATTTTATTGAAAAAATGAGAAAAATAATTATCGGTTCAAGAGGTAGTGATCTTGCTCTTTGGCAAGCGAATCACGTCAAAGACCAACTTGCTAAAGCAGGGCATGAATCAAGAATAAAAGTAATTTCAACTCAAGGAGATCGCATACAGCACCTCAGTTTTGACAAAATGGAAGGTAAAGGTTTCTTTACCAAAGAAATTGAGGCAGCATTGCTTGACAAGTCAATTGATCTTGCTGTTCACTCTCATAAAGATCTTGAGACATCATCACCAGAGGGTTTAGTAATCGCTGCTGTTTCAGAACGTGAAAATCCAGCCGAATTATTACTTATCAGACAAGATTCTGTGGACGAAAGTCAACCTCTTGGTATTAAAAAAAATCCTGTTATTGGAACCTCATCTGCCAGAAGAAAGTCACAACTTATAACTTTCCGTGATGATTTAACCATAAAGGATCTTCGTGGAAATGTACCAACTCGTATCAATAAGTTACGAGAAAAACAATATGATGCGATAGTCCTTGCACTAGCAGGAGTAAAAAGACTAAACCTAGATCTTTCAGATCTCGTAACTACAACGCTGGACCCAACAGTTTTTATACCTGCTCCATCGCAAGGGGTACTCGGTCTTCAAATACGTGAAGAAGATGAAGATCTTGGTGCTATTTTATCCGAAATCAATGATGACGCCGTAAAGCATCAAATTGGAGTTGAGAGAGCAGTACTCAAACAGCTCCAGGGTGGATGTCAAATGCCTCTCGGTGTATATTGTACTCCTGATAATGATGTTCATGTAGCATTCGCGAATACGTGGGAGGATGGTGCAATTTTTAAAGAATACAAAGCAACAGAGGACCTTTCCATAGCATCGACAATAGTGCAAGAACTAAAGCAGTTATAAAATGCTTTTTATCTCCAAGAAAGTTTTCTATCAACCTTTGCTAGACTTTCTTAGTGATCGTAAAATCGAACTTGTAGATACTCCTATGATTCGATTCGTCGGTGAATCTTTTCAATGCCCCAAAGCATCTGATTATGATATTGTATTCTTCTCAAGTCCCCGATCAGTCGAGTTCTTTCTCAATCACTGCAAGATTGAAAAAGACAAGATGGTAGCAAGTATAGGACTTGCAACCAGTGAGGTGCTTAAAAGCAAAAATGTTCCTATTCACTTTCAAGCAGAGAATAGCGGAAAACCCATAGAGGTTTCAAAATCCTTCTCTCAATTCGTTAAAGATCAAAAGGTTTTATTTCCTCAATCAAATCGCTCGAATCGTTCAATGCAGCAATCGCTTTCGAAAGATCAAGTCCTTGACCTTGTCATATATAATACAGATTTAGATCCTAAAAAACTTAGTGAAATACCCGAGATCATTGTCCTCACTAGCCCGTCTAATGCAAAAGCTTTTCTATTAGATAATTTAGTTTCCGATAATCAGAAAGTCGTTGCTTGGGGGAAGACAACGGAGCATTATCTGCGGAAAGAAAAGATTAAAGTCTGGCATACTCTTGCTCAATCTTCCTTTGAAGAGCTCACAACATTACTTCATAGAGAACTAATTTAGATTTTAAGTGTAACCTCATCGGTCTCTACTGATAGAATAGCTCTTTGTCCAAACAATAAAGCGCAGTTGTCATCTTGATGTCCGGCGGGGAAATTAAATGCAATTGGAATTGATCTGTACTCGAAATGTGATTTAACAATCTCTTCAAATGACTTTCCATAAGGTGGCTCAGTATCATTCATACTTGTAAACCCGCCTAGAATTAATCCTCTTATCTGATCGAGGACTCCTGCCTTTGAAAGTTGATATAAATACCTGTCAATTGCATATAGATGTTCACCTACATCTTCAATAAACAAGATGCTATTCAGATAACTAGGCATTTCATTTGTTCCAATCAAACCACAAATTACAGATAGGTTTCCACCCATTAACTTACCATGTGTTACTCCCTCCTTATTATATTGAGTGGCTTGCCATTTGTAAAGAAGTTGCTCTCCTCTCAAAGCCGCTGCAATCGTTTCAAGCGACCTAGAAGAATTGTCTTCAAAATTAAGCGGCATACTAGCATGAAGAGAAGGGCATTGCATTCTCGATAGGTGCTGATGAAATACAGTTATATCACTAAACCCGATCATCCATTTAGGATGTTCCATATATCCAGCCCAATTAATTCTATCAACGATTTGTATACAACCATAGCCTCCTCTTGCGCAGAGAATAGCTTTCACATTTGAATCTTCGATGGCATCCTGAACGTCTTTAGTACGCTCTGCTATTGTACCGGAAAAATATCCGTCTCTTCCCAAACAATGTTCACTAACCTGAACTACAAAGCCAAAGTTCTCGAGAACTTTCTTCGCAAAGTCAATTTTTTGCTTTCCAATCGCTTTTGCTGGCGCAACAATACGCACAATATCACCCTCTTGTAACTTTGGTAAGTCCTTCATTAATCAATAAGTTGAGGTTACATCTTCGTCCACTACAATTATGAAATCTGCCAAACCTTTATTTTCCTCAGTTAGTTTTGAAACGTCTTCTTGTGTTACAGTGGTTATCGTTCCTATTTTCAACGTATTATCCAACTTTTTTAGGTACCAATAAATTCCATCATAGTTATTGCTATGAAAAGCACCATTTAAGTGAAGAAATAAATTGCCTGTCCTCTTCATTTCGGTGAACATAAAATGAGCCATTGTTGCATCCTTTATAGCTTGCGCCTTTGGAAAGTTCTCATTGGCATGGCCAGGCATCATTTTCATCATCTCTTGGTACCCTGGAAGAGTAGGGTCATACTTTATTGGTAATGGCGCTATCCATTCCTTTTGTTCATTGGTCAAAGAATCCAACGCTTTAAATCCTTTTTTATAAACAAGGCTCGCGAAGCGTCTCGGAACATTTGTAGCTATCAAAGGGATATTTTTTTCTCTGGAATACTCCACTACAGGTTTATAGTCTGTCGTATAGTTCGACCATAATCTTGCAAGCGTATCAAAAGCCTTTGCATCGACTTTATCGTTAAAATAAGCATCCATTTCATCCTGATTATCTGCTTCAAACATTTCCATCCCCACAGCGATAGAGTCTCTCTCATGCAGCGCCTTAAGCAGTTCTAATTGAAGCCAGTGAGCAATGGTATTATTATGAAGCTCTCCGAAAAGAATTATATCTTGCTTTAACCCATGTTTTACAAGTTTTTTAAAAGATACCTTTTTCCCTTCTTTCGTGTAGAGTTGATAGGCTTGAACTTCTTGAGTAAATCCCTGCAGCCCTGTTAAAAAAACAATTGCGAAAATTATCGAGCGCATAAAAACGAATTTTAATTCAAATTAAAATGAAAATATTGTAGATTCAGTATCCAATGCTCTGGTCTAGCTGCGAAGCTTTCCCATGATTCTATTAAATGTCTCGCTGGGACGCATTACATCAAAAACAAGTTGCTCAGCAGGATTGAAATAACCCTTTAAATCAACCGGTTTCCCTTGAACACTATTCAGCTCCTCTACAATTTTATCTCTATTCACTAATAACTCCTCGGCTATTGGTGTGAACTTTTCTTTAAGCTCTTGGTCATCGGACTGTTTTGAAAGCTCTTCTGCCCAATATAACGCTAAAAAGAAATGACTTCCTCTATTGTCAAGCTCACCTACTTTTCGAGAAGGTGATTTTCCTGTCATCAATAATCGTACGGTAGCCTCATCCAGGCAGTTTGATAAAACTTTAGCTTTAGGTTTCTCTGCTCTTTCTGCTAGATGCTCCAAGGATACAGCTAAGGCAAGAAACTCTCCTAAGGAGTCCCATCTCAAGTGATTCTCTTCTACAAGTTGCTGAACATGTTTCGGTGCTGACCCTCCAGCCCCTGTTTCAAACAACCCTCCTCCATTCATTAACGGTACGATAGAAAGCATTTTTGCACTTGTCCCCAGCTCAAGAATTGGGAATAGGTCTGTTAAATAATCTCTTAAAACGTTACCAGTAACAGAAATAGTGTCCTTCCCTTCTTTCACTCTCATCAACGTATACTTCGTTGCTTCAACTGGAGACATGATCTGTATATCTAAACCATTTGTGTCAAAATCTTTCAAATAAAGCTCAACTTTTGCAATCAACTCTGCATCATGCGCACGATTCTTATCAAGCCAAAATATAGTGGGTTGACCACTTGCCTTAGCTCTGTTTACAGCAAGTTTTACCCAGTCTTTAATTGGTCCATCCTTGGCTTGACACATTCTCCATATATCTCCTTCTTCCACATTATGTTCGAGGAGTACATGACCTGCCTGATCAATGACCCTAACGGTTCCGCTAGATGGTATCTCAAAAGTTTTATCATGTGAGCCATACTCCTCTGCTTTCTTGGCCATTAATCCAACATTTGATACAGACCCCATTGTTGTAGGATCAAAAGCACCATGTTGTTTACAAAAAGCTATTGTTTCTTGATAAATACCAGCGTAGCTACTGTCAGGAATGACTGCTTTTGCATCTTGTTGGTTACCCGCTTTATTCCACATTTGTCCTGAAGTTCTTATCATTGCCGGCATAGAAGCATCAATGATTACGTCACTAGGAACATGCAAGTTAGAAATGCCCTTTTCAGAATTTACCATAGCCACATCTGGACCTTCGCTAAAAGCAGCTTCAATGTCTTTCTCAATTTCAGCCTTTTGAGATGCGGGAAGTGATTGAATTCGAATCAATAAGTCTCCAAAACCATTGTTAACATCTACCCCTAATTCAGTGAAAGTTTCCCCGTGTTTTTCAAACAGTGATTTGAAGTAAACATTAACGGCATGACCAAATATGATAGGGTCTGAAACCTTCATCATTGTTGCTTTCATATGAAGAGAAAACAAAATATCTTTTTGTTTGGCGTCCTTTATTTGTGTATCAAGGAAGCTTAACAAGGATTTCTTACTCATGACCGTCGTATCAATAACTTCTCCTTCAAGAAGCGCCAATTGGTCTTTCAGAACCTCCTTTTGTCCATTGGTTTCAAGTTCAATTTTTACAGTCGTTGGAGCAGATAACGTTGTAGACTTTTCATTGTGATAAAAGTCTCCCTTGTCCATCGTCGCTACGTGAGTTTTAGAATCAGCACTCCACGCTCCCATTCTGTGAGGGTTTTGTTTCGCAAATTCTTTAACTGCCCTAGGCGCTCTTCTGTCAGAATTACCTTCTCGCAAGACAGGATTTACCGCACTACCTTTCGCGACATCGTATTTTGACTTTATTTCTTTTTCACTATCGTTTTGAGGCTCTTCTGGATAATCCGGTAAAGGAAAACCTTGCTCTTGAAGCTCTTTAATAGTTCCTTTAATTTGAGGAACGGATGCTGATATGTTCGGCAGTTTTATGATGTTTGCCTCAGGCTGTTTTACGAGCTCACCGAGTTCTTCAAGGTCATTAGTTACGCGTTGATCTTCATTAAGCAATTCAGGGAACTGAGCAAGAATTCTGCTAGCTAAAGAGATGTCTCTCGTCTCTACCTCTATATCACACTGACTACCAAACGCTCGAATAATAGGCAATAAAGAATGAGTGGCTAACATTGGAGCCTCGTCTGTTTTTGTGTAAATAATATTTGAAAATTTTGACGTCATAAATGTGATTTTTTTCGAGATATACTCGGTTTTTACCTTGCTTTATCGCTCGCGAAGATAATAAATTTAAAAGGATTTTTAAGAGTGAAACTGCATAGAAAGCTAATATAGAATGGGTTTAGAGAATTATTACACACACTAATGAAGGGGCCAAATTCAAAAGTTCATGCGTAAACGCACTGTGCACGCATAGTTTAAAGTGTTGTTAGACAGGAATTATTCTATTTTTTATTCTTAACATACGTTATCTACAAAGTAAAACAAACTTGTTGTAGAACGAGAAGAACTCATTTAATGCGCTTTAGGAAAGTTATTATGTATTCGTTGCCGATACCATACCAATTGAAACAAATAATATTGTAGTCCAGTGTAGGGGGTTGTGTTATGGTCATGGTCACGGGTGAAACCCATTCGCAGTTAAATGGATACATTCATAACACTGTAATACTTCATCTTAATTTTCGAATAAAAATTAATGCGTATTACCCCTAAGAACTAAACCCTTTATCCTGGGGGAGCAATGGTTTATTATTGTTTAATAAACCTGCGCTTCCAATGTTCACCTGAATCATTCATTACGTTAAGAACATATGCTCCTTTAGACAGTGAGGAAATATTAACACTTAAAGAGTTTGCCGCAATATTCATTACTCGTTTTCCTTGAATATTGGTTACGAAAATCTCTGAAGCCTGATTCAACAAATCACCTTCAATATTAATAACATTTTTTGCTGGATTTGGAAATACACGTAGTGCTTGCAGGTCATTATCTGCAATGCTTAACGTATGTTCTCCTTCTACGACAAGCACCGTTGAATTCGTGTCTGGTTCATAAATAACATCCTCAATACCTGAAGGCCATTTCACCATAATAGAATCGATCTCTGTTGCTTCTCCTATTCCAAAATGAGCATTCAATGAACTCATATAACGGAATCCTGTTCCACTCCTAATATCTCTTATCTGAACACCCCAATCACCATAAATTTCTACACGAGCGCCTATTCCATTAATATTACTCTGCACTCCTTCAACATTCACTTTAAGCCAATTATTGTCGTTACCGTCGCTGAAATAAATAGTATTTCCTACTCGAACATCTAAAAAACCGTCGTCATTCAAGTCTCCAATCGGACCATTATTAATGCTACAATCAATAGAAGTAAATGTTAAATCACCATTATTAAACATGATTTCTCCTGCACCTCCAAGAACATCAGTGTACCCGTCGTTGTCGAAATCAAAAGACACGTGTTCTATGCTCAAAGGTCCATGATTATCCCAACCACTTCCTGCAGTTATATCGGTAAAAGTTCCGTCCCCATTGTTGCGCATAAACTTATGCGTTCCATCTGTTGTAGAACTAGCACCAACAACCGCGTCCATAAAACCATCGTTATCATAATCATTCCAAGCACTTGACCATGTCTGAACAGAATCTCTCATGTTTGATGAGATAGAAACATCTGTAAATACTCCTCCTCCATCATTCCTAAATAGTTCGTTTATTTTAGCTGTTGATTGCCCTCCCCTGCATTTAGCTAAGAAGAGATCTTGGTCTCCATCATTATCATAATCTGTCCATATAGAGCCATAATTACCTCCTTGAGGATGGTCACCAATACCTCCTTGGATATACTGGAGGTTCCCGTTTCCATCATTCATATAGTACACATTTGGATCTACATCGTGACATACAAAAGCATCTAAATTTCCATCGTTATCAATATCTATAAAGTTACTTCGCTGTGAAAAAACATATTCTGGAGTGAAAACCTCCTGATAGTCTGTTCCGTCGCTATTAGCACGCATGAAGCTCACACCAACTCCGTTTCCATAAACCATGTCATTATATCCGTTTCGGTCATAATCTGCTGCGGCCATACTCCACGTTGCCATAAACTCGACTGTATCATGATTAATCACTGTGTAGTCGAATCCTCCACCTGTATTTTGATAATGGATTTGTATCTTGTCAGACTCTAGAGTAATAACATCATCTAAGAAATCACCATTCATGTCTACAACCCCATAGCCAGCACCAGACGGTGTGTTAGGCAGTGAAACAGGACTAAAAGTCACCGGAGGAGTGATTGGCTGAACATATGGAGTTTCTTCCAAAAGAAAATCAAATCCGGAAGCGCTCCATCTGTCATCAAATGCGATATAATAGGTGTTTCCAGACAAAACATTAAACGTTATCTCAGATAAAAACCCAGATCCGCTATCATCATCACCTGCTAAACAAGCCAAAGAACCACACAAACCCGTATAGATGTGAACACGAGTGTCAATACCGTTATTTACGGGTAGGTCTGTAGTTAGGTTGATCGTATAATCATCGGTTGGAGTGTAAGAATACCACTCAGCATTATCTGCACCTGTACCATTGGCAGCACAAACTGGCGAAGGCACATCAGTTCCTAACAACGTGTCTTCCGTATAAGTGCCTGCCGTTATAACGATTGCCGTGCTGCAATCCGACTGACCTAAGGCAGTAATCGTAAAAACGGAAGATAATGCAGTAATAAATAATGTTTTTTTCATCTTAAATAATGTTATTCGTTAGCATGGATCTAACAGGGAATTAATATAATCTTCTATCAGTTGAACCCCTTCGTCGTGCACAATGGAACGACCTAAGAGTGGCATCATTTCATTTTGATCCGTAGACTTTAACCTATAGTGCATAACTGATCGCTCTGTATTACTAGGGGTTATTATGTAGGTTAACGCAGTATTGATGAACTCATCAGGCTCAACGCAAACTCCAATGTTCGACTCAAGATCAGTTTCACTATACGCCAGTCTTAATGGCCGGTATGAACAATGACTTCCTTCTTGATGGCAGTGTGCACAATTAATATCTAAATATGAGCGTACTCTTTTGTCCAACTGTTCACTCTCGTCTAGGTAGTCAACCACAGTCACAATATTTGCTGGCAAGTTATCAGATAAAACGCCTTCATTTACTAGGTAGTTCAACTGGTTTTCAGGACCATTTCCAAAATCATAATTGACATTTAGGTTTTGCGGCTTGACTCCAATTGGTATTGGTTCACTTTCAAATTTATGACAGATCATACACTCTGTTTCAGAAGGGATACGATAATTCGCAGTTTTTATAGTCCCATCCTGATTCCAAGATAAGTTCAAATTATCACCATCCATTTTCAGCGTGGCTTCATCTTGGGTGCTATTCCAAACATATTCAGCAAACTCCCAACCGGTTTGTTTTTTCAACATGACTCTTGTCTCTATAATGCGAGTTTCATTATTTGGCTGAACATTGTTATAATAAAACGTTTTGATCAAAACTGTTCCCACTGGCATGGAAAATAAGTCCTTGTCAGCGGTATACGTTGCTTTTTCTCCTGAAGGAAGCCAGATAAAACGTTTCTTTTTTGCGTAATCAGTAAAGAGCTGACTTGCTGGCTTATATGGGTAGACTCTTTCGTTTGGTAATTGGTCTGCTAAGTCTCCTGTAAAAAACTGGTATGAGGAAAGTTTTTCAAAAGGGAACTGACTCAGGTTT
>CBFHJL010000103.1:0-9733 GCA_965656195.1 Brumimicrobium sp.
ATGGAAAGAAAGTCACGTTGAGCACTCTTTATTCGCATCGCTAAACTATTCTCACTAATTGTAACGTGATTATTCTTCTGATCGAATAAATCGATAGAAAACTCCATTGTATCTACGTTTACCTGTACGATACCCATATTATAGAATTCCGAACCACGGCTTTTCTTCTTCGGTTTCTTCTCATCCGCGATAGAGTCTTTTATTTCAAAATACTCTCCATTCCATTCACCCTCAGGAAGACTATCAACAGTAACCACTGAATCCGTTGAATCATGTCCTTTGCTTTCATTGCCACACGAAAACAAAAATGCTCCTAAAAGGAAGAACAAAACCCTTTTCATAATCTTATTTTTTATTTGAATTATTTTGAGGACGATTACCACCGGACTTACCACCTTTATGGTGATGTTTCTTCTTGTTGTGATGTCGATTTCCACCGCCTTTGAAACTGCCTTTTCCCTTACTTTTAGTCTCCCATTTCGGTGCTTCTCCAAGCTCCTCGGGCATAGTGTTTTGAGGTATTTTAGATTCTATCAAACGCTGAATTTTATCCAGTCTTGGCATATCTTTTGGGTTCACCAATGTAATCGCTTCACCCTTTGTATTCGCTCTCGCTGTTCTCCCCACACGGTGAACATAATCCTCTGCATCTGTTGGGCAATCATAATTGATTACCATATTGATTTCTTTAATATCGATACCTCTACTCATTACATCAGTAGCGACTAGCAAACTAATTCTTCCCGAACGAAAACCGCGGAGCACCTCTTCCCTATCTTTTTGATCAAGGTTAGATGATATACCTTGTGCTGGCAATCCATTCTTGTTTAAATACCGGACAATGTCGTTTACTTTATCTTTCGTTGAAGTGAACAATATGATTCGTTTAAAATCTTTCCGTTCCTTGAGAATGTGCTTTAATAATGGATTCTTCTGTGCATCAAAAGCGAGAAAAACGGATTGCTTAACACCTGCAGCTGGTTTAGATAATGCTAAATTGATCTCTACAGGATCGTGTAATAAAGTATGTGCAAATTTTCGAATCGCTGGAGCCATTGTGGCACTGAACATTAAATTCTGTCTTTTTTTAGGTAAATTCTTAAAGATCATTGTTAGATCATCTATGAACCCCATATCTAACATACGATCTGCTTCATCTAGAATCAAATGTTCCAAGTGCGAAAAGTCAGCATAACCTAATTTCATGTGAGACAATAATTTACCAGGAGTAGCAACAATTACATCTGTACCTGATTTCAATGCGTCTTTATCCGCCTGCCAGTCTTTCCCATCTCCACCTCCATAAATCGCTTTTGAACTTACAGAGATAAAATAAGACAAGCCTTGAATCTGTTGCTCGATCTGAACAGCCAATTCTCTTGTTGGAACGATGATCAACGTATTGATAGTACTCTCAGTTCGATTTGTTAACTTGTGCAAGATCGGCAGTACGAAAGCCGCTGTTTTACCTGTTCCTGTTTGTGCACAACCTATAATGTCCTTTCCTTTTAAAACTTGTGGTATGGCTTGTTCTTGTATGGGAGTTGCATTTTCAAAGCCCATATAACTAATGGCTTCTATCAACTGTTCATTTAATCCTATTTCTGTAAACTTCATGCGTTAAATTTAGGCATTTATAGGGAGATTAAGATAAGGAAAAGCGCAAGTATTCCTCCTGGACAAATAAAAGAATACGTGTGTATGTTGTTTCACATAATAAATTCAAATATTTTTGACGTCTATGCGTTACTATTTCAACATGAATATTTTTTGGACAGTAGCTACCTGTATTTTACTCACCTTTTCCTCTTTCTCACAAATTGGAATGGGAAAATGGCGTATGCATATTTCTCCTTATGAGGCAATAGATGTTGCACAGGGTAATAATGCTGTATATGCTATTCTCAGTCGGGGTCTTCTTGAATACGATCTTGATGCAGGAGAGAAAAGTGTTTGGACAGCAGCAAATTACCTCTCTGATGTCGCTCCAACCGCTTTAGCTTTTGATGCAGGCTCTCAAAGCTTGTTGATCGGTTATGAAACAGGTAACCTTGATATCATACAAAATGAACGCGTCATAAACCTACCAGCCATTGTTCAATCTTCAGTGAACGGATCTAAAAGCATTAACAGCATTGTGTGTCACAGTGGAAATGCTTATTTAGCCACAGGAGTAGGTATTGTAGTGATCAACCTTTCGAAACAAGAAGTAAGAGATACATATAATACATCGTCGCTCAATGAAGTGCTTGTTGATGTTGCAATACATGAAGATAGTCTGTTCGCGTTAACCAATAGCGGCTTGAAGGTGGGTGCTCTAAGTAATCAATTTCTTGCTGACCCTGGGCAATGGAGCACGGTAAATAGTCTACCGGATTACTCCTCAGACGGAGTTTACAATTCACTTGCTTCTCTTGGAGGGTCTTTAATGATAGGATTCAATGATACTGATTATAATGCAGATACGCTGTTTCAGTACAACAATGGCCAAGTCTCAATCCTTAAACAAGATATTGAAGTAAATGGATTGAGTATTTCAAACAATGAACTACTGATTTGTGCAGCTGGAGATCTTATTGTCTACGATGAAAACTTGACGCAAAAAATGTCAATTTTCCAATATCAGCACGGTGAATTTCCAGAGCCTCAAAACGCAGTATTTTACAACGGTGATTACTTTGTGGCAGATGCTAATTCAGGTTTGGTAAAAACTCCAAACGCCTTCAATTCCGAACAAATACTTTTCGAAGGTCCTCGTTACAATGATGCCTTTCGCGCAGATTGGCAAAATGGAAAGTTAGCAATAGCAGGTGGAGGATTAAGTGGAACAGCTCCTTCTTTCAGTGTTGGTGGCGGAGCCTATCTGGAAGATGAGCAGTGGACATCGATAAGCCAAAGTAACCAACCTATTATTCAAGGAGAGAATATTTGGGATTATATCTCTGTTTGTGTCAACCCAAAAGATGAAGAACAGATAGCTTTTGGAACCTATTCTGAGCTACCGCTCATTGAATTGAGAAACGGAGACATAGTTGATACTTTCGGCTACTCAAACTCACTGCTTGAAGCTGTGCCTGGAGGAACGAATTGGAGCTATATTTCAGATGTCAAGTATGATGGACAAGGAAACTTATGGGTAGCGAATGCATTAACAGATCAACCTTTGAAGGTTAAAACGGCTAGCGGTTCTTGGTTTTCATTTGATCTAGGAAATAGTGTAAAAACGAAACAAACGGAAAGAATTGTTATCGATAATAATGATGTAAAATGGATGGGAGTTGATGGTGCAGGTATTGTAGCTTTTGACCATGGTGAGAACATTGACGATGCCAGCGATGATCGATATCGAGTCCTTAATACTGGGGCAAATAGCGGTGCGCTGCCAACATCTTCAATTGAAGCGATAGAGGTAGATTTTGACAATAATATCTGGGTAGGAACACCTGAAGGAATGAGAGTACTCTACAACTCAAACAACGTATTTGATGCTGATGCCGGAGACTATAATTTCCAGAAGTTATTAATTGAATTTGGCGAAAACGTTGAAATCGTTTTGGGTACTACTCACATTACAGATATTGAAATTGACGGGGCTAATAGAAAATGGATTGGCACAGCTAGTTCAGGTGTCTTCCTTTTATCAGCTGATGGATTAGAGGTAGTTCGAAACTTTACGACTGAGGATAGCCCCTTATTAAGTAACAACATTCTAGATATTGCCATTGATCAAAATTCAGGAGAGGTATTCTTTGTGACCAATGAGGGGTTAATATCTTATCGATCAGATGCTTCCCAAGGGGATCTGAATTATACGAATGTAAAGGTGTTTCCGAACCCTGTTCATCCAACTTATTTTGGACCAATTACCATTCAAGGAATTGCATTCAATTCTGATGTTCGCATAACAGACATGGCAGGTAATCTAGTATATCAAACTGTTTCTAATGGAGGTACTGCAACATGGAATGGACAAACTTTACAGGGGCAAAGAGCCGCCACTGGAGTTTATTTAATTTGGACAAGTGTTGACGATCCCGATACGAAAGGACGCAAAGTAGGAAAGGTTGTTTTTATCAACTAACCTAATATAGATTCTTCATGAAGTCAATAGATCACGGAATCCTACTTAAAAAAATTAACTACAGTGAAACGAGTTTAATCCTACACTTCTTTACCTTAGAAAAAGGCTTTCAAGCTTATCTATTTCAAGGAGGAAAAAAGAAAAAAGGAAACATTCTACAGCCTTTGTCCATCGTAGAAATTAATGCATACCAAAGACCAGATAGTGAATTGGGAAAGATATCATCAATTTCACCTGATTTTATTCCTCAAAGCATACCTTATCACCCGCTAAAAAGTGGTTTGGCTTTTTTTATAACCGAAGTGTTAGAACAAGCCCTTCGTTCCAGTGATGAAGACCCCCGCATGTATAATATGATTAACCAAGAAATTCAATGGCTAGATGATACTGATGCAATTACAAACTATCCTATTTGGTTCTTATTGCGTTTGGCTGATCAACTAGGTTTTGCCATCCAAAGATTAGATAAAGATGGTCGTATATTTGATCTTGAAGCAGGAACAATTTCTAATCAGACTCCAGATAGTCATGCATTTGAAAATGATGATGCAGTGATTGAACTACGAGATTTATTAAGCTTTACAAAGACAGAACTTCTATCGCATTCTATTCATAAAATTCATCGTCAGCAAATTGTTGAGCACCTCATCAGCTATTACAGGTGGCACATTGAAGGATTTAAACACCCGAAGTCTCTTCATGTCATGCAAACAATTTTCAATTAATGGATATACACCTGGAAAGGAAGTTTATCGGTACTAAAACAATTTTACAGAACACAAAACAAATACAAGCCATACTTGTTAGGCTAAGAATGGTTAATTTTGTCGCGCAATACGACTTTATAAATACGTTATGATCAAAACAGATATCATTATTATAGGCGCTGGTCCAGTTGGGCTCTTTGCCATTTTCGAGGCAGGACTTTTAAAGTTAAAATGTCATCTGATCGATTCTCTTCCTCAACCTGGAGGACAATGTTCAGAAATCTATCCTAAGAAACCCATTTATGATATACCAGGTTATCCTTCAATTCTTGCGGGTGAACTCGTTGACAATTTAATGGAGCAAGCAGAGCCATTTAAACCTGGGTTTACCTTAGGAGAAGCCGCGGTGAAAATTGATAAAGTCGCAGATGATAAGTTTGTTGTGACAACTGACAAAGGAACTCAACATGAAGCTCCTATCGTAATGATCGCAGGAGGGCTAGGTGTTTTTGAACCACGTAAGCCACCAATTGATAACCTTGAGAGTTACGAGGATAAAGGTGTGGAGTACATCATTAAAGACCCTGAGTTCTATAGAGGAAAAAAATGTGTGATTGCAGGTGGCGGTGATTCAGCATTAGACTGGGCCATCTATCTTACAGATAAAAAAATTGCATCAGAAGTTTCATTAGTTCACAGAAGAAATTCTTTCCGGGGACATCTTGACTCTGTACAACGTGTAATGGATTTAGCCGGAGAAGGAAAAATCAATTTGATCACTGAGGCAGAAGTAGTTGGTGTTGGAGGTGATGGTAAAATAGAAAGCGTTACGATCAAACATAAAGTCGATGGAGAATTCCAAAAAGAAACGGATCACTTTATTCCTTTGTTTGGATTGAAGCCCTCTTTAGGACCGATAGCAGATTGGGGGTTAGACATCGAAAAAAATGCAATTAAAGTAGATACACGAGATTATTCGACAAATATTCCGGGTCTTTATGCAATTGGAGATGTCAACACTTACGAGGGTAAATTAAAACTCATTCTTTGTGGATTCCATGAAGGTACAATAGCGTTACAGTCAGCTTTTGCTCGTATTCATCCAGATAAGAAGAACGTATTAAAATACACAACAGTAAACGGAGTTCAAGGATTCTAAAAAAGACACTTTTATATGAAACGAATCGTCTCTTTTAATGTCAATGGTATAAGAGCCATCATGAAGAAGGATTTTGAACAGGACATGGCTGCATTAGATCCAGACATTCTTTGCTTGCAAGAGACAAAAGCACAAGACGATCAAGTGAGTGAAGCTATTCAGTCATTCTCTTCTTACCACCTTGTAAGTAATTCTGCAACTAAGAAAGGTTACTCTGGAACGGCTATTTTAAGTAAGGAGAAGCCTTTAAGTGTAATCTACGGCATTGGTGTTGAGGAACATGATGACGAAGGGCGAGTAATCGCTGCAGAATTTGAAGATTATTATGTAGTAGTTGTATATGTTCCCAATTCCGGCAGCTCATTAAAACGTCTCGACTACAGAACTACATGGGATAGTGCATTTCTTGAATACCTAAAAGGCCTAGAGAGCAACAAGCCTGTAATCGTTTGTGGAGACTTTAATGTGGCCCATAGAGAAATTGACTTAGCAAGACCAAAAGCAAATTACAATAAACATGCAGGATTTACCCAGAAAGAAATTGATGGGATGGATGCTTACACTAGTGCCGGTTTCGTTGACACCTTTCGAATGATGCATCCAGAAAAAGTTAAGTACTCTTGGTGGAGCTACCGAGGAGGTGCAAGAGATCGCAATGTTGGATGGAGAATCGATTATTTTTTAGTGAGCGAAAAAATAACAAATCGTGTTCAGAAAGCGGAGATTCTGAATGACGTAAAAGGTTCTGACCACTGCCCTGTGCTAATCGAAGTTAAGTAAGTCTTTTTCTTTACTTTCGTCGTATATAGGGTAATTTGATGATACGATGAGATATCTATTGATCTTCTTGATGATTATTTCGGCTGGTTTTGTCTTCAGCCAAGAACGCGATTCGTTAAAATATAAATCAAAGATTGTCGCAATACCCATATTGTTTTATGGTCCCGAGACAAGCCTGGGATTTGGGGGGGCGGGATTCTTTACCTTCAAATTTCCTCCTAAAGATTCATTAATGCGACCTTCTCAAATCAATTTAGGGGCGGCTTATACATTAGAAAAACAACTATTGACTTATGCTTCTTTTGATTTATGGACGAAGAAGAATAAGTTTAATATTACCGGAGAGTTAGGGTATTACCGATACTTTTATGACTTCTGGGGAGTAGGAAACGAAACACGTAAAATAGAGCGATACAATTTAATTTTTCCTAGAGTTAGGCTTGAAGGAGTTTACAAGATTTATAAAAATTTTTACGGCGGGATCAAATACACATTTGATGATTTTGATATTACAGAGCGAGAACCAAATGGTCGATTAGCACAAGATCTTTATCCTGGCACCCAAGGTGGAACAATTTCAGGAGTTGGGGGGATAGTTAAATACGACACACGAAACAGTAATTTTTATCCCACTCAAGGATATAAGATATTAGCCAGCTTTGAAAGATTTGATAATTCAATAGGCAGCGATTTTAACTACAATCTGACTTGGGTCGATGCCATTCGATATTTTGACTTGAAGAAAGATAAAGTTATTGCAGCAAATATTTATGGAAGGTTTTCTCAAGGAACTGTACCGTTCTTTCATTTATCGCAGGTTGGAGGTAATAAACGAATGAGAGGATATTATTTAGGCTACCATAGAGACAAACAAATGTTAGGTTGGCAAGCAGAATACCGCATGCCTTTATTTTGGAGAATTGGGGCAGTAGTCTTTGCGGGAAATGCAATAGTTGGGCCTCAGATTAATTATTTCCAAGCTAAAAACATTAGGACTACTGCAGGTCTTGGGGCACGCTTTATGTTAGATGAAGAGCGAAATGTTAATCTCAGAATAGATGCGGGATTCTCATCTGATGGAACTCGTGGGTTTTACCTAACCATAGGAGAAGCATTTTAGCAGAAGAATTTAATCTATATTTATACATTCATCAAAATTTAAACCATGTCAAACATAGATCTCATCATAGAAGAAAGACCCGCTGATATTGGAGACTTCCTCGTAGGACGATTACTTCCTTTTCGCAAAAAAAGACATGTTGGGCCATTTGTTTTCATTGATCATATGGGACCAGCAGACCTCAGCGAGAATGAAAACCTAGATGTTGGTCCGCATCCTCATATTGGGTTATCTACTTTGACATTTTTATTTGAAGGAAACATTGTGCATCGGGACAGTTTGGGAACTGAACTTGAGATCAAACCCGGAGCAGTAAACTGGATGACCGCGGGCAAAGGCATTGTTCATTCTGAACGAACTCCAGATCGATTGAGAACGCAATCGAAACGTGTGCATGGTTTACAAATTTGGGTCGCTCTTCCAAAAGAACTGGAAGATAGTGAACCTAGTTTCTCTCACACTGAAGCAAAAGATATTCCAGGATGGACAGAAGGTGCGGCAGACTTCAAACTTATAGCTGGTGAGGTAATGGAGAAGAAATCACCTGTTCCTGTTCATAGTGATTTATATTTTATTGAAATCAAAGCACATGAGACGTCCAAAATCAATATTGGAGACAGACTGTTCGGCGAGTCAGCTATTTACATTTTAGAGGGTGAGCTAAAAAAAGAGGATGATACGTTCGGACCAAAACAAATACTTGTTGCAAAACAAGACACCTTATGTGAATTTACGATAGAGAAAGGAACCACCGTTTATATATTCGGTGGAACTCCCTTTCCAGAAGAACGTTTTATTCACTGGAACTTCGTTTCTTCAAGTAAAGATAGAATTGATAACGCACGTGAGGATTGGAAAGCACAGAAGTTCGATAAAATCCCAGGAGACAACGATGACTTCGTACCACTTCCAGGTACTTAGGTACTAATCTTCCGTTTGTACTTTTTGCAATGCCTGCTTGAATGTATCAGTAGGTTGAGCCCCTGATAATGCAAACTTTTCGTTAATCACAAAGAATGGAACTCCTTGAACACCTATCTGCTGAGCTCTTTGAATATCACTAATGACATCTTCTGTAAAGGCAAGTGAAGTATATATTTGTTCTACTTCATTTCTTTCCAAACCAACATTTGAGGCAAGTTCCATAAGCGTTTCTATATCATCAATATTTTTCCCTTCTTCAAAGTAAGCTTGAAGTAAAGCTTCTTTGAACTCACCTTGTTTATCTTTAGACTTCGCGTAATGTAATAATCGATGTGCATTTCTAGAGTTAGCTACAACTGCACTTTCCATATCATAGTTTAATCCCTCCTCAGACGCCATACCAATTACATATTCACTCATCTTTTGCGCCTCTTCAATGGAAATTCCTTTTTTCGAAGCTAAATGCTCTGTAACATTTTTAGAAGGATCTGTTTCGAGCTCCGGATCAAGTAAAAAACTTCTGTAAATTACTTCGACTTTTTCTTCTAAACCAAGAGAGTTGACAGCTTTCTCAAATCTTCTTTTTCCGATATAACAAAAAGGACACATCACATCACTCCAGATCTCTACTTTCATATTACAAATTTTAAACAAAGTTATACTGTATTGACAAATATGCTACGAAATAGTTTTACTTTTCGAGAATTGGTTAAACTTTCAACTTAAAAATGCAATCTGAAAAAAGTGTGATAAAAGAAGGGAAAAGCCTTTTGCGGCAAAATATTGAGCGAACAATTGGACGTCCCATTGACGATGACTGTTTCTCTGCGATAGATCGAGTCATGGTGCCTAAGACAATTGATAGAAAGGCTATTTTCGTAGAGGAAGGCACATTTTGTAATTATGTGCACTTCATAATAAAAGGAGCTTGTTACGCTTATGATCTAGATGAACGTGGAGAT
>CBFHJL010000104.1:0-9543 GCA_965656195.1 Brumimicrobium sp.
ATAAGTAACAGTGTACGTGCCTGGAGTTGATATAGAAACATCAATAGCTCCTGTACTTCCATTTAAAGCTAATCCACCTGGAGAACTTGAAAATGTTCCACCACCGATTCCGATGATCATTGGAGTAGGATCTGAATCATTCACACAATACGAAGCCGCACTGTAGTTGAATGAAGGATTGTCCAATGCATTGATTGTAACTACTCGATTACTTGAATTTGGACAAGTTCCTGAGGTTGTATAAGTAACAGTGTAGGTACCTGGAGTAGATATAGAAACATCAATAGCTCCTGTACTTCCATTTAACAATAATCCACCTGGAGAACTTGAGAATGTCCCACCACCGATTCCAGTGATCGTTGGAGTCGGGTCTACATCATTCACGCAATACGAAGCTGCGCTGTAATTGAATGAAGCATTATCCAGAGCCTGAGGAGTAATTGTAATTGATCCACAAGCTCCAGGTGTTGCACATCCACCTTCGCCACGCACAAAATATGTTGTTGGAGTATTTATTGTTCCTGGAATTGCAAATGTTCCTGTAGTTGTAGAACCAATGTTTGTTCCACCACAAGAACCTGTATAAACTTGCCATGCTGTGGCATCGTTCAATGTTCCTGTAATATTCAATGAGGCAGTTTCTCCGGTGCAAACTGTTGATGGAGTTTGTGTTAAAGTTGGTACTGTTGGATCTGTACAAGCTGCTCCACACGTTATTCTCAGTGTTGAATTAATGTAACACGTAAAGTCAGGAAAACCTTGACTTCTTCCGTCGGCAACCCTAAGCGTCCAAGTTCCTGAAGGATCTTCACCATCAAAAGCGCTTAAAGGATTATGAGGACGCCAAGTACCTGCTCCGAAGAAAGTTTGATCATCTGCTGCTAAGGCGGCATCATCATCATATGTAGCGGTTTGATTCACTATAGTTGGGTACCCTGCATCTTGATAGGTAATCCCAATTGGAGGGGTCCCAATTAAGATTCCAGTAAAATCTTGAACAAGATGCACAACAGTACCAGAGGGTGATTCTAAAGATACCGCAATATCTGAGTGTACTCCAAAAGCTCCAGCATTACAACCGGAGTTATCTGTTACAGTTAATGTTAAGTCAACTTCAACTTCAGTTAGGGAATTACAACCTCCAAACTCTCCTGAAGTATAAACAAAGTTTCTTGTAGCTATTGCTGCATCCAGTGTTTGACCAGTGGCATCCGATTTAGAAACCTGCAAGAAAGCCAAGTTCGATAAAAAGAGAGCAATTACTGTTAAAGTTAAACTTTTCATAATGAATTAATTTTTAGTAATTATTAGTTTTTAATTATTCTAAAGATGTTTTTATTATAATCTCCTGAAATTTTAATGAAGTATAGACCCTTAACTTCTGGCAATTTTAAATGATAGTTATTCAAATTATTTACTTTAGCTCTGTAAACAACTTCTCCGATTGCATTTAATATCTCTATTGAAGTAAATGTTGTAGAAGACTTAATACTAACACCGTCTGATGTTGGGTTAGGGAAGATTCTGACATTTGTCGATTCAATTTCACTAAGACCAACATTATCAATCATTATACAATCAGATACTTCAGAACAAGTTCCATTTGAAATTTCTACAGCATAACTTCCGTTAGTAGTGGCTTCAAACGTTTGATTTGTTTCCCCAGAGATAGGTGAGTTGTTATCGTCACAATCTATCCATTGGTAAGAATTTCCTGAAGCATCTGCACTCAAAGTTAAAGGATCAACTTGAGTTACTCCAGTGTTAATTGGAGATATGATTACTTCTTGTGTTTGAGTTGAAGTATTTCCATTCCCATCGTTGTAAGTCCAGGTGATGGTTGTTGTCGAGGTAATCGGAAGTGTTGCGCCATGAGTTCCTGTTATACTTCCTGAACAGTTATCTGTCGCTGTTGGAGCAGAGAGAGAAGTCACTTCACATTCATCAGTAATATTAGCTAAAGACGCTACATCCGTAACAGGGGCAGTAACATCATCAATGATTACTTCTTGCGTTTGTGAAGATGTATTTCCATTCCCATCATCATATGTCCAAGTTATAGTTGTCGTAGATGTTATAGGTAAAGTTGCACCATGTGTTCCTGTAATTGTACCAGCGCAGTTATCTGTTGCCGTTGGAGCAGTTAACGAGGTAATCTCACATTCATCGGTAAGATCAGTAAGGTTTGTAACATCCGCTTCTGGAGCCGTAACATCATCAATGATTACTTCTTGCGTTTGGGTGGAAGTATTTCCATTCCCATCATCATATGTCCATGTTATAGTTGTCGTAGATGTCATAGGTAAAGTTGCACCATGTGTTCCTGTAATTGTTCCAGTACAGTTGTCTGTTGCAGTTGGAGCAGTCAGTGAACTGATTTCACATTCGTTAGTAATATCAGAAAGTGTCGCTATATCAGCAACAGGGGACACGTTATCTTCAATTATGAGGTTCAAGGTTACAATACTATCGCAACCACTGCTAGCTCCATTTATATAAGTGTATGTAGCAGTTGAATTATTAGATGTATAGGTATTACCGTCTATCCAAGTATATGAACTGCAAGCAGTCTGACTATCAGTTCCAGTTGATGGAGAACTACATGTTCCTAATTTTACAATGAATCCATCTGTAGAGTTTGTGTTGGGCGTCATCAAAAAGAGGCCGCTATTTGGGTTGAAATCCGTTTCAAGCTCGAAGGATCCCAAAGCATAAATACTCCCATTATCTCCCAGGGCTAAATCAGATAATAATTCTTGATCTGTACTACCTATTCTTCGTGCCCATATGAAGTTACCTTGAAAATCTAAAGCTTGTATAAATACGTCATAGCTTGTTAGCCCATTTGCTATTAATTCAAATGTTCCAGCTCCAGGATCGAAATCAACTGTTTGTCTAAATCTTCCTCCTATATAAACTTTACTTCCGATAATGTTTATTGAATTCGCAACGTCCGTACTTGTTCCACCATTTTGGATAGCCCACTGAAAATCTCCGGTTGAATTGTATTTAGCGGCAAATGCGTCTGCAGAACCATTCGTGGTTAAACTGAAGTTTGAATTATTGGGATCGAAATTAGCAGTGTTACCAAACGACCCAGATACATAAATATTAGATTGTGAATCTAATACAATTGAATAGCAATTATCTGTCCCCGTACCTCCAATTTGATTTGCCCAGATAAAATCACCATTTGAATTCGTTTTTAAGATAAACACATCGTAATTAGAAGATATGAATTCAAGTGTTCCAGATCCAGTGTTAAAATCAGTTGTTCCTGAGAAACTCCCTGTGATATATAAATTATTGTTTTGGTCTAATTCCATCGCATTTGGCCATACAAATCCTGATTGAGACGCTTCTATATGTTCGGTCCATTGGAAGTTACCATTTGAATCAATTTTTGTGATAAAACCATCACCATTCTGTCCCGTAGAAGTGAAATTCATAACTCCAGAGAAGAAATTCAAATCTACTATGCCAATAAATGTTCCTGATATGTAAATGTTATTATTATCATCTGTTACCACAAAAAGTCCGGTAGCATAATTAGAAGTTTCACTTGTTCCACTCCACAAGTAGTCCCCGCTAGAGTCAAGTTTTAAAATAAAAGCGTCTGCTGTTCCATTTGTGGATTGATTACTAGTTGCGATACCAGGATCAAAGTCTACCGTGCCAGAATACCGCCCCGTAGCTATTATATTGTCATTATTGTCTAAGCTGATTGAATAGCCTAATACAGCTTGTGAACCACTAAAGTGTTTAACCCACAAGAAATCTCCGTTTACGTCAAGTTTTAGAATGTACATATCAAAACTCCCAGCTGAAGTTAATTCAGAAACTCCAGGGCCTCTATCAAAATCAACAGTACCTTGGAATGAACCTATTGTATAAGTACTACCTTCACTGTCCATAACAAGTTGTATTACTGCATCATCTTGGTCATTACCTACTTGTGTTGCCCATTCAAAATTTGGCTGAGCGAATATTTGGGTAGTATATACAAAACAAAATATAAGTAATGAGTTTTTCATATTTTTTTGATTTTTCAATTCTAAACTATTCTGTTTTAAAGTTTTATCACACTCATGAAATAATGAAACAATCAGCTCCTCATCATTGAATCAATATTCTTTTTGCCTAACATCTAAAATTAGATGAATTGAACAGGATCATGAAAGAAACTTATTGTCTTGCAGAAACATTTATTATTTGGTCAATACCTGTTTGGTTTCTCATGGATCGAAAAAAGGAATTGACCAAATAATAAGTTTGTTCGTCGATTAATAAAACGAATGCGGAGTTTACGAAGAGCTATGGTAAGTTTGAGAATTAGAACATTTATTAATTAATATTTCTTTTAAAATGAATAAAATTGTTTTTGTCGCATTATCGATTGTATTCTTTGTAAACTTTAGTCAAGCGCAGATAGGCATTGGTAAATTAAAGAAAAAGGTGAAATCTGAGCTAGGAAGTAAAGAGGGTAAGAATGCAAAAGAATCAACCAATTTAGAATCTAAAAAAGCAGAAGAAAAAGGACAGGAGCATTCGAAAAAAACGAAATCTGAAGAAGAAAATCGTGAGGAAGCCTACAAGAACAGTCCAGCAAGAAGTGCGATATGGGACTTTGATGATATCATGAAAAGTGTCGAAGCAGCCCCCGGTGGTTCGTATGCAGAAAAGGATTTGAATAAGGCCAAAAGTAAACTTGAATCGATTAAAAAAACTGATCCTGATTATCCTTACATCAGCGAACTAGAAGAGCGTTATATGAAAGGAGAAGAATTGTTGGAAGCCACTCAAGCAAATGGTAGTGTTAAAAAAGAATATATGCAACAATTAGATCAATGGAAAAAGGACCTTTGGAACTTAAAAGATGAACCATGGAAATATGATGAAGTACTCGAGGAAATGTCTACTGATAAATTTGAGTCTCTAACTACTGAGATTGAAACCAGTAATGTTTATGATAATACGCTGAAATCCAAAATAGAAGAGGTGCGACAGTACAAAACTGAAGTCATGAGAAATGATGTGAAAGAAGCATTGGTTAAAGACAATGAAGAGGCTTATCGAAAAGCAGTAATGTGGACGGCGGAGTATCGAAAAGATCCTGATTTTGAAAAGTACCTGGAACACAATCAAAAAGTGGACCCAGAAATACAACGATTAGAAAAACAAATAGCATTGACAAAAGAAATTCAATCTTTTGGTGTTGAAGATGATGAATTGACAACATATATCCCAAAAGCTGAATCAAGACTAAAGGAAATAAAAGCGTATAAGAATAGCGGTGAACTTGAAAAGTTACAAGAGAAGTTGAAATATGAAGCGATGGATAGAATTCGTATGGGGAAAAATCCGAAATCAGAGAGTGCTATTACATCTCTTGTTAATCGATCTTTTGACACCGAGAAGTTTGGTGATCCCATTTCCGTTGTAACGGATGGAGACTGGTCAGTTACTAAGAACGGTCTAGATATTCCAACACATAAGAGAAAAACGGTTTACATTGCTTTCAAAGACGAAGAAGGACGTTGTATTCGTTACGAAACTGAGGTTCAGAGAGACTATGAAGGTGGAGGGAGTTATGGAGAAATGTACTTAGATGAATCGTACGCTGTTGTTGAAATGCTTTGTAAAAACGTCAATAATTAGAGGTCAGCTTGATTAATCAATGTTTTGTTCTGAGAATAGAAAACTAAGCCATTTTAATTTAGACCTAGGCTAGTGCATTGATGTCTACAATTACTTGATAAATCAATTCCAATGCGCTTAATAGTGATATTAAGTTTATGACCAAGAAGCTGTTTAAAGTTTAATAATTGATTTCAGTAAATCTCTGTGAGATCAACTATTATTCAACCCAAGAGTTCCTATCTTTTTTGTTGTAAATAGTCAATTTATACTCATTTCCACTTTTATCTGAAACAACCAATCGTTTAGAAAAACCAAATCTTTTTAATCCAAATGAGACTTCGTCCTTAGGGATATTAAAAATAAACTCTTCATTATCCTTGTCTTGTCCCATTGCTTTCTCCATCTTATCGCGAATCAAATTTCCAACGGTACCGTGATTGAATTTCATTTTCGACTGCGAGCCATAGAATATAACTCTTTGGTCCGTCATTACAATATAACCTTTAATTAAGTTTGTAGCTGACTTGAAGTATTCAGCTTCAGACTGTTTAAGTATTTTTTCTTCCATGATCGTATGTTATTGATATATTTGAACGAAGTCTTGATTACATAAATTTAAAAATCAGTTGATTCAAAATGAATTGAATTTATTATTTAGCAGATACTTTTATTATTCAGATGCAATAACTTTTCTGAATTTGATTATTTTGCATTGTGAAGTGTAGACTTAATTCATATAATTTGGAGCTAAAATTTCGTACATTTCTAAAGCACGCTTTGTTCTCGACTTTTG
Organism: Brumimicrobium sp.; assembly: GCA_965656195.1. Classification (GTDB taxonomy): domain Bacteria; phylum Bacteroidota; class Bacteroidia; order Flavobacteriales_D; family Crocinitomicaceae; genus Brumimicrobium. The sequence goes on from CBFHJL010000104.1 coordinate 6,434, forward strand.
TTACATTGAATTTTTTAGTTAGTGCCCAATTTACAAATCTCAAAGAAAGTGCTTTTGAAAAGTTATCCGTTAAGAAAGGATTACCAAGTTCAGAAGTTTTTCACGTAGTAGAAGATCATACTGGATATCTTTGGTTTGCTACAGATAATGGATTGAGTAAATACAATGGTGTTAGTCATGTTATATATGATCAAAAAAGCGGATTAAAAAACGCGTCAATCATACGCTTGTTTTTGCAGAAGGATTCAAGCATCGTAGGAATAGATCTAAATGACGAACTTTTTAGACTTAAAAATGGAGTGGTAACTTACCTTGTTCCGAATGACTCTTTAAAAAAATATTCGAAACGAATAGGTAGTCCAATGTCATTCTATGAAGACGCTAAGGGAAATTATCATATTGGATATAGAAGAGGCTATTTAATTTTCAATAAAGATGGGGAAAAATTAGATTTAGATCTTCCATCTTTAGATTACCACCTTAATTCTTTCGAAACATATGGGAATCAGTATTTTTCTTATTTTTTCTCTCCATCACCTAAACATAATGATCATAGAGAGATCAAATTATTCAGAGGTGAAAAATCAATTGGTTTAATTGATGAGCGTAAGACGGAGATATCTAGGAGTTTTTATACTTCAGGAGCTAAGAATGTAACTATTTTTTACGTTGGTCGCAATTTGTATGTTGTAAAGAATGACAAAGTGTTTTTTAAAGCGCAATTACCAAACGACTTGATAACCTCAACAGTACATGAAAATCAAATTTTTATTGGCACTAAAGACGGTGGACTCTATCATTATATCATCCATAATGAGAGAGTAGAGTTAGAGAATCATTTTTTCCCAAATCTATCAGTCTCTTCAATTTTAATTTCCAGTGAAGGTAATATATGGTGCTCGACTTTAGAAGATGGAGTACGTGTAAAATATTTTTCGAACTTAATTAAGATATTTGAGTCAGAAATACACGAAAAAATAACTTGTTTCTTTACGAGTAAAGGATTACTGAAGGTTGGGTTCGAAAATGGAGATATAAAATTGCTACCACAGAGCTTGACCGTAAACATAAAAAGCAAAGTGTATTTGTTTAAGGCTTTTAAGGGTAAGCAAATTGCAGCAAGTTCTTTACACCCTGTAATTTTTGATTCACCTTCATCGACGAATTTCGAGCCATTAATAATAAGTGGTAAAAATAATGGCTTCGCGGATTTTACATTTGCAAATGATAGTACTGTTTTATTGTTTGATAGATCAGACGGTTTAAGTGAGTGGGAGATTTGGAAAGATACCTACTCGAAGTCAAAATTTATGACTTCCAAAATTGTTACGTTTAAATCACATCAAAATAATATTTATGTTTCTAGTGAAGGATTAGTTCAAACTCTAGACAATGAAAATTATAATGTTATTGCTTCGATTGAGCAGTCTGACCCTATCTTTTATTTTTTTAAACGTAATAAAAAGTTGTCAGGAGTTACATCAAATACTCTTCTAAACATAAATTCTAATAGTTTAGACACAGTTTTCACCTTTCCTACAGAAGCAATTGTATCTGCATATTTTAAAAACAGAATACTACATTTAAGCACGGCGAAAGGAGTCTACTCTTGGAGTTTAAAGGAGGCGATTCCTAAACTGATTGGTTATGAATCTATACCGGATATTCAATCCATTCAAGTCGACAATGATACACTGTTTTTTGCTTCGAAAAAGTCTATTTATAAAAAAGCTATTGCCGATTTAAATTGTTCTGCTCCTCAAATTAGTATTCCTGGTATTATGGTAAATGGAGCTAATTACCGTTCTGAATCAATTCCTTTATTGCCTTATGGTGAAATCGATATTCAAGTTCCTATCGAAGCTATATTGCGTAAAAAGGGAGAAATAGAATATAGGTATAGGTTGGCGGGTAGATCTCGTTATACATATACAACGGATCGAACTATAAATTTGAGTTCATTGTCCCCTGGGAAATATCAGCTGGAAGTATCAGCAACGATTAATGGAGTTATATTTAGCCCGCCGAAATATGTCCAGTTTAATATTGATCAACCATATTGGTTAAAATGGCCGTTTATATTAATCGTAAGTTTAACCATATTGGCCGTTTCAGGATTTACGATAAGGTTAAGAATTGTTCGTTTGAATAGAAAGCATCAACTTGAGGCAGCGATGGTTCAGTTAAAATCTGAAGCTCTCAGTAGTCAGCTTAACCCACACTTATTGTTTAACATTATGAATTCTATACAAGGACTTGTTGCTGAAGTGGATGTGGAAAAAGCAAACATTTACATTGCACGATTTTCTACATTCTTGAGAAATTGCCTTGAATATTCATGTGTCCAACAGATTCCCAATCGAAGTAGTTGTACTCAACTGGCTCCACAAGATACGATATACCGTTACCACCGTGTGATACCAGTATGGTCTTGTCGTCAAACCTCAGTTTGTTTTGGAACTCGTTTGGTCCCAGTTGATCTCTTGCACCTGGCTTGTAGATGAGATTGATTTTCTCACCTAGGTGTTTCTCCCATTCCGCTACAACTATCTGTGCCCACACAGAAGTTCCACCAGATGGTTTTTGTGGCACGATCAAGTTGTAATCTGCCAGTGCCGTTGTTGTCATTAACACCAACGCCATTATTGTTTTCTTAAGCATAGTCTAATCGACTCCTCTTTGTTATTCCCCAATACAGTAACAGTATAACACATGCCATCAAGAAAATAAAGATAGGCCTTGTGATTAGATCGTCTACCGTATGTAAGGATGTTAGTTGATAAGTGAGGTTGTAAATCCTGTCACTCAATATGAACCCAATCAACAGTGCTGGCCTGCTGACTTGGAATTTTTTACACAGCACCCCAAACACTGAGAATGCTGTCAGTACCGCTAGGTCTTCCCACCCTCCTGTGTACTGTAAGGTTGCCCAAACGATCACAGCAAGTATGAAAGGGAAATAGTAAACGTATGGAATACGTGTTACCCACCCTGCGAAATATGCCAGTCCATAACACAAGACGGCAGTGATAATTGTACCAAGTAGAAACGCATATGTCATGCTGTCAAATAATCTGTCGTCGTAGAATGTATCAGGCGATCCCAGGTCA
>CBFHJL010000105.1:0-9485 GCA_965656195.1 Brumimicrobium sp.
TTGGGTTTTGTCTCCATGAAATATCTCCAATCCCTTTAGTTTTCCTTCTTCATATGCTTCAATTGCTGGCTGTATTCCAGCTTTTGTCTCTAATTCATTTATATAATGAGCAGCCATAGTCACTATGCCAAGAGTGTATTTGGGGAATTTTGCAGAATAGAGTAGAGCATTTGTCCCTCCATCTGAATGTCCAATAATGATCAGCTTCTTATGCTTGCAGACTTGATCAATAAATTCGGGTAAAATAGATAAGGCAAAATTGTGGAGATAGTTTTCATCTCTTTCTTTGCTGTTTTCATCAGAGAAACCATATCCAGGAAACTCTGGGACAATTGCTGGTAGATTGAGTTCCTTAGCTAATTCCTCGGGGAAGTCTTGCCACTGAGCAATAGATCCTATTGCTTCGTGCAAGAATAAAAGACAAACCTCGTTATCTTGGATGTTGCCTATTTCCTTATAACTCATTCTTCCTTCCTTGGTCTCAGACCACTTGTAATCAAAAGAGCCAATTTGAACATCAATCAATCTGGCTATATGCTTTGGATTGATAAAGCCCAAGGGATGAGGGAAAAAGGGAATTTCGAAATAATGACAGTTGCCAATCATTGCGCAAACATTGTCAGTTTCGTCCCGAGAAACCATTTTGTCTTTACCTCCTCGAATCATTCTAACTGGAACGTCAATCTTATTCAATTCACCTCTTGAAAGCAATGGGTGATTTCCTAGATCTTGCATAAATCCGGTTGTCTTTTCCAATAAATCCTCTAAATAGTTGCCATGAAGGTCAAGAAGGTAGTTGTAAAACGGAGGTGCTTTTTCTTTGAGAAACCCTACGTTGAGATCTGTAATTTCTTTCGCTGCAACTTCTGGTGACCAATCTAACTTAGTGCCTTGGGTAATAATTCCATCTATGTTTAACGTGTTTTGCTGAGCTGCGCATAGAGCAATATAACCACCTAGACTGAATCCATAGATGATTGATTTTCCTTGTTCTTCTAGAAATTCACAAAAATCAGCCGTGATTGATTCAATATTGAAAGGTATTTCTGAATCTTGTTTGAATCCATGGTGAGGAATTTCATAATTTATTATTTCATATTTTCCTCCTAAAAGCTGTATTACGTTTTCAAACTCTTGGCCATTTCCTAAAGCGCCATGTATTACGATTAGTTTTTTCATTTGGTACAAAAAAAAGCCCGCTGAAGAGTGGGCTTTTGCTATTTTGAATAATTAATTTACTTGATTCTTTCAACATATTCTCCCTTACGGGTATCTACTTTGATCTTTTCACCGGTGTCAATGAATAATGGAACTCTAATTTCAGCTCCAGTATCAATTGTTGCTGGTTTTAATGTATTGGTAGCTGTATCTCCCTTTATTCCAGGTTCAGTGTAAGTGACTTCCGCTTCAATGTGCATAGGAAGGTCTACAAGTAATGGGTTTTCCTCTTCTGCATGAAAAGTAATTTCACAAACCATTCCCTCTCGAAGATACTCAGGTTGATCTACTAATGCTTTAGGTATCATTACTTGCTCATATGTATCTGTATGCATGAAGTGGTAACCAATCCCTTCTTCTTCATATAGGAACTGATACGGACGTCTTTCAATTCGAACTATATCAATTTTATGTCCTGCTGAAAAAGTATTGTCTAGTACTTTTCCTGTTTCGATCTCTCTCATTTTAGTTCTAACGAAGGCAGGACCTTTACCTGGTTTTACATGTTGAAACTCTATGATAGTCATTAACTTTCCATTAAAGTCTATGCAAAGCCCGTTCTTAATATCTGATGTTGTTGCCATAATAATTTTTCTAGGTCTTCAAATATAATAAGAAACCTAGAATTATAATATAGACAATGTGGTTTTGCTCTAGTATTACACTTTTTTAAACTGTATCAATGCAGTGCTTAAGAATACAATTGAAATCGAACTAACGGGCATTAGGATAGCGGCGAAAAGTGGAGTGACATATCCTAGAATGGCAAATGTCATCCCGAATAGATTATACAGTAATGAGAAATAAAGGCAAAAACGTAGAGCTGTTTTCGTATATGTTCCAAATGACAAAATTCTGGGTAGTTTCTGAATCATTTCACTTTTGATAATAGCATCGCATTTTGGAGTAAAGCGAAATTCATCTTCCGCTACGCTTATTCCTAATTCGGCAGCAGATAATGCCTCAGAGTCATTCAATCCGTCGCCAATAAAAAGGACGCTATCATTATTCTCTCTAAACTTCTCTATCATGCTTTTTTTATCACTTGGATTCATATTGAAATGCATTTCAATTTTTTCCTTTACTTCATCGAAAAGCTCGGAATCAGTTGCTTTATCTCCTGACAATAAAGTTACTTTGTAGGTTTTAGACAATGAATTGATGGCCTCTAAAACACCATCTCTCAGCGTCGATTCGAACTTGAAGAATCCCAAAACCTTATCATTCAATGCAATGTAGCTACCACTTTCTGAACGTTCCTTAACTCCAACAAATCCAGCACTCCCGACCTTTAAGACACTCTTGTCCAACAGCTCTGCCTGGACACCTTTTCCGCTTACTTCCTTAAAGCTTGTAATTGGTTTTACTTTACCTGATTGTTTGGATAAGTAATTACTGATGCTTTTTGAATAGGGATGCATAGATTGACGCGTCATCTCCAATGCACTGCCAATTAGCTCTTCCGATAATTCAACACCTTGATATGTAACTCCTTCAATTCTGTCTTTTGTCAAAGTACCAGTTTTATCAAAAACAATATGATTGATAGAATTAAGTTTTTGAATTTCACTACTACTTCTAAAATACAAGCCATTTCGACCTAATTTCCGTAATGCATTTCCATATACAAATGGGAAGGAAAGCGCCAACGCACATGGGCATGCAACTACTAGTATTGCAGTAACAATAGAAATGATTCTTGTAGGGTCAACAAACCACCAGCCAATAGCTGCACCAGTGGCAATAATTGAAACTGCAATCAAGAAAAACTTACTCAATAGATTTTCTCTATTTTGTATGATCGACTGTGTTTTACTATTCGCCTGATTCCAAATACTCGCAAACTTACTTTGATCTGTTGTAGTATCTACCTCAATGTAAACCGATGATCCAATAAGCTTAGAACCTGCGTATATTTTATCTCCATTTTTAAGGGTGATGAGTTCAGCCTCACCTGTTATGAAACTAGTGTCAATAACCCCTTTTGGAGATAATAATCTACTATCACAAGGAATAATTTCTTCGTTGAATATATGGAGTTCATCTTCCTTGTGAATCTTGCTAATTTGAATAATCTCTTCATTTCCGTCTTTAACTCTATGCACACCCAGTGGGAAATAGGCTTTTGGGTCATTATCAAAAGACATTGTTCGATAAGTTCTGGATTGAAACCATTTTCCGATCAATAAGAAAAACACGAAACCATTGAAAGAATCAATATATCCTGAACCTTCTCCCTGCAAAACAGTAATGGCACTTTTTGTAAATAGAACAAGAATTCCTAGCGCTATAGGAATGTCGAGATTGAGTTGTTTCGTTCGTATAGCATGATATGCAGAAACTAAATAGCTCCTTGCGGAAAAAAGTAGAACCGGTATCGAAACCAAAAGAGATAAGTATGCCGAAAAGTTTCTAAAAGATTCAAAAGAATCATCTAGACCAAGATATTCTGGAAAGGTCCAGAGCATTACGCTTCCAAAGGCAAAGCCAGCTATACCAAGTTGAAGTAAGAGTTTTTTATCGTAAGTTGCTTTTTTATCTTTTGATTTCCTTAATTCAGGTCTGTACCCAATACTTTCAAGAAGAGATGCTACTTCTGACAGTTTTCGTTCTTTTTTGACTGTTAAATTCAGATTTCTTGAAGTGAAATTCGCTTCACTCTTAATAATCTTGCTGTCTAACTTTTGAAGGTTTTCTAATAAATATATACACGAACTACAATGAATGGCTGGAAGGAAAAACGTTACGATGTACATCTCATCATTTTGGAAATTGATGAATTCTTCAAATATTTCAGGTACATCTAGCGCAGCATACTTCGTGTTATTTGATGTCGTAGGCTTTACTCCCCCTTGCTCATTTATTTCATAAAATTGATCAAGTCCGTTTTCATTTAGGATTTCGTAAACTGTTAAGCACCCATTGCAACAGAAAAGTTTATCATTCTTTTCAATTGGCTTACCAATGATCTCATCTCCGCAGTGATAGCAGCTCATATGAGTTTAATTAAACAGATTTACTGAATTTGTCGGCATGAATTCTACCATTGTTATAAGGGTCGATTGCCATGCATACGTTACGAACAAAAGGCTTTCCTTCTTCTGTGATTTTGATATGCCCACCCTTAAAGTCGATTATTCCATCTTTTTCAAAGTTGTTAAACTCATTCTGGAATTGTGTAACCTGAGATTTCACCATTGAATTGTCACAGTAAGTGGTTTCGAAATTGCACATTAAATTTAAAATGTGCCTCTTCAATGATTTGTCAATAATAGAGTGGAGGTGCCCTTTGAAAATCGGTAACTCTCCATTACTGATGACTTCTTGATATTCTTTTATGTTTTTAATGTTCTGAGAATATCCAAACCCATATTCCGAAATTGCAGAAGCCCCGAGTCCAATCATTCTATCTGTGTTACTTGTTGTATATCCCATGAAAGTTCTATTCAGCTTTCCCTCTTTACTGGCGATGGCTAATTGTTCAGTTGGAAGTGCGAAATGATCCATTCCAATTTCAAGATAACCATTTTCGAGTAATGATTCTTTAGCGAACTCATATAATTTACGCTTTTCCTTATCAGAAGGCAAGTCTTCTTCCGAAAACCCTCTTTGTCCAGTGCCTTTAACCCATGGGACATGAGCATAAGAATATAAAGAGATAGAGTCGGGTCTTAGTTCCAACGTTTTATTGACCGTATTTTTGATGTCCTCTAAAGTTTGCAGGGGTAATCCAAATACAAGGTCATGACTGACAGTTGTGTACCCAATTGATCTTGCTTGCTCAGTTACTATCTTAACTTGTTCAAAAGTTTGAATTCTATTAATAGCTTTCTGAACTTTAGGACTGTAATCTTGTACCCCAAAGCTCACGCGTTTAAAGCCAAGATCATGCAGTGTTGATAACTGTTCTTTTGAAGTATGGTTCGGGTGTCCTTCAACACTGTATAGTCCGTCTTTTTTTGCATTTTTAAAAATAGGAGTCAATAATCTTTTTAGCTCTTTTGCACTGAAGAACGTAGGAGTTCCTCCCCCTAAGTGTAATTCGCTTATAGAGATATCTTCACCATTCAATTGATTATACAGTTCCCATTCTTTTAAAACAGTATCTACATAAGGTTGTTCTACAGAATGCCGCTTTGTAATGTGCTTATGACAACCACAAAATGTACAAAGACTTTCACAGAATGGAAGGTGAATATATACGCTGGTTGTATGATTTGATGGTCTTTCTTCAGTCATAAAAACCTGCTTAAACTCTTCAGCTTCAAACGATTTTCTATTCCAATCTAGTATTGTAGGGTATGATGTATAACGAGGACTGGATACATTATACTTTTTGATGATCTCCTTGTTTAGCATATTTTTGGTCTTTATTATCCGCAAAGATCATTACTTCACTTAAACTAAGACATGACAAACATCAGTTTTGAGGTTGAATTACATTAGTACTTCAAGATTTGTCAACCCCCTTACTTTTTAACATCGTATTAAGTTTTTCTCCTCCTTTAATACCAAAATCTAATGTTCGGATTGGGAAAGGAATCATGATGTCATTTTTATCAAAAGCTTTCTTTATTGCAATTATCGCCTCACTTTGCGCTTGTAAATAATTGAGTTGAGACTCAAAGTCTACCCAAATCATGATGATGAAATTGATAGAGCTATCTCCGAATGCCTCGTAAACAAGGGAGACTTCTTTTTCTTTTATCCTGCTGGGCACATTTTCCACGGCTTTGATAGCAATGTCTCTTACACGCTCTAAATCTTCACCATAAGATACTCCGACACCCAAATCAATTCTTCTCATCTTATTGGTAGAGTCATTCACTAAAATATTTTGAAATAGCTCTTTGTTTGGAATGATGATCTCTTGTCCTTGAAAAGAAGTTATCTCTGTAGTTCTAATGTTTAATGTTTTAACAACTCCTTGATAATCCCCTGCTTGGATGACATCTCCCACCTCAAAAGGTCTTCTAGCTGCCATCAGGAAACCTGAGATGAAGTTTGTTGCGATATCTTGAAATGCAAACCCTAAAGCTAAACCTATTATACCTGCACCAGCAAGCAGAGAAGTTACTGTTTTTTCAAGGTTTAAAACACTCAGTGCTACAAATGCTCCTATAACAATAATAATTACATAGACTATCTTAGCAAGAAGCTCACTTAACTCCCTGTTCGTTATGACTCTAAACATCACCCTCAAGAATATCTTTCGAGCCAATTTAGCCAACACCATAAAAAGTACTAGTGCTAAAACTGCTAGAATGAAATTAGGAAGCATACTAACAAAGTCATCAGACCAGTGAATAATTTTTTCAATGATTAAATCATAATAATGCGAAAACTCCATAATTAATTCATTCTAAATTTAGGACCAAGGTAATAATTCAGTTTTGACTTCGTGCAAATCGTTGTTTGATTTACTCCGTTGTATCAAATGAGTTAATTTATTAATATATTCCTTTTTACTATTTCTTGATAAATGTATTCCGATGATTTGACGAATCGGTGTAAGCCCTTCAATTCTTTTGAAATTACGTTGAGGTGGGCTTAAATAAGGCAGGTAATTCGAGGGGACTAGAGTGTAGCCTCCTTTAACATCAACCATTTTAAGAAGTATATTAATATTTCCTCCTTGATAGTGCCAATCGTCTTTTTTGATCGTGTCCAGATTACAGAAGTTTATCATTTGAGTGCGTAAACAATTCCCTTCACTTAGCAACCATGGTCTAAGATTTTCTAATTGTTGTCGACTCATAGTTTTACCGTCAATTTCGGGACAGTAAACGTAGATTTCCTCATCAAAAAGACGTTGTTCTGAAATGTTCTTCTCATTCAGTGGTCCAGCCATTATACCGAAGTCAATTTCCTTACTCTCAATTGCTTTAACAAGGTCCGTGGTTTTTAATTCTACAATATCTAACTGAATATCTCCCAATTCACCTTGCCACTGATCATATAGGTCGGGAACGAGAAAACCTGAAATAGTCGGGATTATACCCAGTCTTACCTCTGCCTTGTAAGTACCTTGCTTTTTTTGTATGTGTTCATCCAGAAGTTGATATTCATGGTCCAGGTTTTGGAGTAAAGGAATGATTTCTTTTCCGAAAGCAGTTAGTGACAAAGGATTTGTGTCTCTGTCAAAAATGATAGCTCCAAATAACTGTTCCGCTTTTTTAATTTGCATCGATAAAGTAGGTTGTGTAACGAAACATATTTCTGCAGCACGCTGAAAGTTTTTAGTTTCTTTCAAAGTTAGGATATAGGATATTTGGGCTTTTGAAATCATTATAGAAATTATTTATGTAAATATAATATTAATCGATATTAAATATAGTGGAGAGTTCATTAAATTTGTATCGTATTAAAAGGGCAAATGAAAAACATAATTTATCTTTTATTGTTGTCTAGTAGGATACAATAAAATGTATATTTAAAGAGTAAATTAATAACCATAAACAAATAAATAAAATGGCAATAGTAGGAAAGAAGTTCCCAAGTATCGAAGTTGATGCTATGAATGAGATGGGAGACACATTCAAATTGAACGTTGTAGAAGAGGCAATCAAGAACAAAAAGAAAGTAGTTTTATTTTGGTACCCCAAAGACTTTACTTTTGTTTGTCCAACAGAGTTGCACGCTTTTCAAGCAATGCTTGACGAATTCGATAAGAGAAATACAATGGTGATTGGAGCATCATGTGATACTCCTGAGGTACATTTCGCTTGGCTTAATACGCCAAAGGACGACGGAGGTATTCAAGGTGTAACTTATCCAATCTTAGCTGACTCTAACCGTAATCTTGCTAATATGTTGCGCATCTTAGATGTTCAGTCAGAAGAATATAATGAGGAAACTGATTCTTTTGTTTACGAAGGAGATAACGTTACTTATCGTGCAACGTACCTAATAGATGAAGAAGGGACGGTATTCCATGAAGGTATCAATCACATGCCAGTTGGTAGAAATGTAAATGAATACCTTCGCTTGATTGATGCTTATGCACACGTTCAGAAGAATGGAGAGGTTTGTCCAGCGAACTGGGAAGAAGGTAAAACAGCAATGAGTGCATCAAGAGATGGTGTAGCAGATTATTTAAAAACAAACTAAAATGGCTTTTGAGGAATTAAAAACTGATACTTTGCAGGAAGTTGTGACTGGTAATGATACTGTTCTTGTTCAATTTTCAGCAGGATGGTGTGGAAACTGCCGTATCATGAAGCCAAAGTTCAGAAAATTCTCTGAGGCTCATACAGATGCAAAGTTTATTGTAATTGATGCTGAGAAGAATCCAGAATCTAGAAAGCTTGCAAAAGTTGATAATTTACCAACTTTTGCTGCGTTCAAGAATGGAGAATTGATCAGTCAGACGCAAACAAACAAAACAGAAGTTTTAAAAGGATTTATCGATGAGGTTACCAGTAATTAAACACATATCAAAGTTCATAGAAGAGAATGATGAGGATTTCGTAAACGAAACACTTGAGACGCTTGAAAATTTAACTGAATTATCGTCTTTAAAAGATGAAGAGTTAGATGTAATAGGGGAGTTAATCTCGAATATGTATGGAGCTATAGAGGTCCGAAAAATGATGCGAGAAGAAAATATTTCGGAGAAAGATGCTGCGAAAAAATTTATGGATCGCGTATTAGGATCAATCGATAAGTAGATAAAATTTCACAACTTAATTAAAAAGAGGTGGTTCAATTTGAATTACCTCTTTTTTTATGTTTCATTTTTTTTATTCGATTAATATTACGAAATTGCATAGCAAACTATTAACACTCAAAGTACTATGAAAACACTTTTACTCGCGGTGGCTGCTGCATTCATTGCATTTGCCTCAATTGGACAAACCGTTCATCAGGATTACCTTGATGGAGCGATTTGGTTCAAGTTGAAAAATGATATCAATCGTTCTCAAACAGTCGATATTGAAACAGGATTGATTTCTAAAAGTCGTATTGACTTGAAAAAACTTGATTTTTATTCTGATTTAGAGCGTTTTGGAATTAAGAACTTAAAAGAGGCATTTCCTAATGTAGAGGATGAAGAGCTTACAAATGTATTTCGTCTGGAAACCCAAAATATTAATGCTGTTAATGAAATAATTAGATTGTTGGAGTCATCTCAAGCTGTCGTTTATGCTGAGCGGGTTCCATACATTCAAAAAACATTGACGCCCAATGACCCTAACTATAATCCTTCAACTCAATGGGGGCTGTTCCAAATGAATGCAGCTCAGGCTTGGGATATTTCTACAGGG
>CBFHJL010000106.1:0-9484 GCA_965656195.1 Brumimicrobium sp.
CCTGCGAAAACGATATTTCCAATGTTTCTTCTTAGTGCTGGTATGTAAGCGACGTTTACAGCCACTCCGTTATCTTTCCCACCATAATAATAGGTTCCGCCTATTTTTAAAAAATCTACTTCATATAGTTGAATGGGTTGATTAATACCTGTTTTAAAATCTATTCCACCGAGTGTGTTTTGGTATTCAGCGAATATTTCGATGAAGTTATGTGAAGAAGCCCATCCACCTCTTAACATTAGTGAAAAGTTATCACTAGGTTGCTGAGGGCTGAAGGAAGGAATTAACTCTTGATATTCAGAAAGAGTTGTATTATCTATTTTATCAAAACGAATGAAATATGCTCCTGTAAAATTGATGAATAAACCTGAATTGAATTTGGCCTGAGTTATTAATCTAAACGGAACTTTTTTCTCTCTCCGACCAAGAGCTCCAGATACATCAGCTTGGTAGTCTGATGCAGGGAAGCTTAATCCGCCGGAGGTTATAATCCCCCACTCATTATTTCCCCATTTATAATTGAAGGGTCTATACTTTAAATGTAAGCCTAGATCTTGAAATTTATTTTCTGATTGTCCAAAAACAAAAGGTACGGAAATTACAGCATCTAAATTATTAGTGATTCCAAATTGTCCGAATATTCCAATTTGTTCTGCTCCGTAGGACTGTCTGTATAAACTATCAGGCTCACCAGTGTATTCATTAGACCGGTTGATTCCTAGGCCAATTGCAAAGTCTGCATTACCTTCTCCTTTGAAAAATCCATCTATAGGTCCTTGTGAAAAGGAGAAGGTCGACATAATAAGAAACATGCATAAGAGCCTCATACTTCATCAAATTTAATAGTATTGACGTCGGAATAGATTATGCCTTACAAAAAAAGCCCTTGCATAATTGCAAGGGCTTTTTTTGAATTATTAATTACTAGTATACTTGTTCTAGCTCTTCCTCTTCAGAAATTGGTTTTCTAAAGACTACTTTTCCATCAAACATGTCTACGACGACGTTGTTAGAAGTGTCTACTTTCTGAGCAAGCAGATCTTTTGAAAGTTCATTCAGAATACTTTTTTGTATAACTCTTTTCACTGGTCTTGCACCGAAGTGAGGATCAAAACCTGCTTCGGCAATCCAATCTATCACATCTTCTTTGATAAACAGTTTGATATCATTCTCGTCAAGTCTCTTTCTTAAGCTGTTTAGCTGAATCGTTACAATATCTTTTATATTATCTTTTGTAAGAGGAGTGAACAAAATATTTTCATCTATACGGTTCAAGAATTCTGGTCTAATTTGCGTTTTCAAAAACTCAAATAATTCCATGTGAGTTCGCTCCTTCGCAGAAAGTATTTCAGCATCTGTAATATTATTAAAGTTAGTCTGAATTATATCCGCTCCCATATTAGTTGTCATGATAATTATCGTATTCTTGAAATTCACCAATCGACCTTTGTTGTCTGTAAGTCTACCATCATCTAGAACTTGCAATAAAATATTGAATACATCTGGGTGCGCTTTTTCGATTTCATCCAATAGAATAATCGAATAGGGGCGTCTTCTAACAGCTTCAGTTAACTGACCTCCTTCATCGTATCCTACATATCCTGGAGGTGCACCAACCAATCTGCTGACACTATGCTTTTCTTGATACTCACTCATATCAATTCTTGTCATCGAATTTTCATCGTTGAATAAGTATTGAGCCAGTGTCTTTGCAAGTTCTGTTTTACCTACACCTGTAGTACCCATGAATAGGAATGATCCAATCGGTCTATTTGGGTTTTGAAGTCCAGCTCTATTTCTACGTACCGCATCTGAAACGGCTTCGATGGCCTCTTCCTGTCCAACAACTCGTTTTCTTAACTCATCTTCTAGACGAAGCAATTTAGCACGATCACTTTCAAGCATCTTTGATACAGGAATCCCCGTCCATTTAGAAACAACATCGGCAACTTCCTCTGCGTCGACTTCTTCTTTTATCATTTTGCTGTTTGCCTGAAGTTCAGCAAGACTTTTCTTTCCTTCTTCAATGCTAGCCTCGAGTTCTTTAACTTTACCGTAGCGTAGCTCAGCCACCTTACCGTAATCGCCAGCTCTTTCTGCTTGATCAGCTTCAAGTTTAACTTGTTCAATCTCTTCTTTAGCAGTTTGAACGGTGTCAATGACATCTTTTTCAGCTTTCCATTTTGCCATAAATTCGTCACGTTGTTCAGTGAGATTGGCGAGTTCAGCTTTTAGATTTGCAAGCTTGTGTTTATCATTTTCTCGCTTAATAGCCTCTCGTTCTATCTCAAGCTGCATGATTTTCCGTTCGATTTCATCCAGTTCTTCTGGTTTAGAGTTGATCTCCATTCTAAGCTTCGAAGCAGCTTCATCAATAAGGTCAATTGCTTTATCAGGCAATTGTCGGTCTGTAATATAACGCTGAGATAATTCTACAGCTTGAATGATTGCATCATCTTTAATTAATACTTTATGGTGATTCTCATATTTCTCTTTGATACCTCTCAGTATTGAGATTGCATCCTCTGTTGATGGTTCGTCAATCAGAACGGTCTGAAACCTTCGTACCAACGCCTTATCTTTCTCGAAGTGTTTTTGATACTCGTCGAGTGTTGTTGCACCAACTGCTCTTAATTCTCCTCTTGCAAGTGCAGGTTTAAGAATGTTTGCTGCATCCATAGCACCTTCGCCGCCTCCGCCTGCTCCGACTAATGTGTGAATTTCATCTATGAAAAGAATGATCTCTCCATCTGATTTTTTGACTTCATTTACGACTGATTTTAATCGCTCCTCAAATTCTCCTTTGAATTTAGCACCAGCAACCAGTGCCCCCATATCTAGTGCGTATACTGTCTTGCTTTTTAAGTTTTCAGGAACATCTCCACTTACAATGCGTTGAGCAATTCCCTCGGCAATCGCTGTTTTACCTACACCAGGTTCACCGATCATGATAGGATTGTTCTTTGTCCGTCTTGTTAATATTTGAAGAACACGACGAATTTCCTCATCTCGACCAATAATAGGGTCGAGTTTACCATTTTTCGCCATTTCGTTTAGGTTGTTGGCGAATTTGTTTAATGATTTATAGGTTCCATCTTTGCCCTTTGAATCAACAGATTCTCCATCTCTTAATTTCATAATAGCTTGTTTTAAGTTAGATTTATTAAAATTATTGTCCTTCATTAATCTCGATACCTGATCATTCGCATCCATTAATGAGAAAAGCAATACCTCAAGCGATAAATACTCGTCTTTGAAGTTGCGCATTTCATTCATACCATAGTTCAACACTTTTTGCAGTGTATTACTTAGATAGGGTTGTCCA
The DNA here is from genome assembly GCA_965656195.1 of Brumimicrobium sp. Lineage (GTDB taxonomy): Bacteria > Bacteroidota > Bacteroidia > Flavobacteriales_D > Crocinitomicaceae > Brumimicrobium. Next base: position 3,326 of record CBFHJL010000106.1, read on the forward strand.
CCTCCTTCAACTTTTGGATAGCTCTTGATTAAACTATCAAGTGCCATTGTGAAAGTAGACTGATCACTATTTAACTCGTTAAATATGAATGGAAGGACGCTATCGTCAACTTTTATCATACCTCGAAGTACGTGTCCAGTTTCGATCGCTTGCTGGCCATTTTCTTGAGCGATCTGTTGTCCCTCATTTACGGCCATTTGCGTCTTAGTTGTCCATTTATTTATATCCATTTTTTATTTCTTTTTTGCTGTTCAATCATCAAAAATTTATCCAATCGAAATATTTCGCTATCCCTCTGTCTTTATGGCATGCAGCATAGGATAGAGTAGACAAAAAGGCATGAGTTCAGCTCTTTTTCATCAATTTTTTTTCCTTTTTAAGACGAAATGACGTAAACTGCAATTATGATAAGTTTTACATTTGTGTTATGCTAAAGCCTTTGAATTTTCCCAAAGCAAATTTGAAGCTCACAAGGAAAGGTGAGGTGATTTACGTTTGGGACATATTTAGGAAAAGAAAGTTAATACTTACTCCAGAAGAATGGGTTAGGCAGCACGTTCTTCATTATCTCATCGATCACAAAAGCATCCCAGCTTCATTAATAGCCTCGGAATATGGTATTGAGGTTAATAAATTGATTAGAAGATGTGATGGAGTTGTGTTCAATAGATCAGGAAAACCACTTATGATAATCGAGTGTAAGGCTCCCGAGATAAAGATCAATGAGCAAACACTTCATCAAATCGCACAGTACAATTTCACATTAAAAGTGAATTGGCTTGTGCTTACAAATGGGATTGATACTGTTGTTGCATTTGTCAATGTTGAAAATAAATCAATTGACTATATACAGGAAATTCCTTCATATAAAGATTTAAATGTTTAGCTTTTCAATAAAGAAGTGAACAACGCAACGTATGTTACTTCGATTAGACAAGAATATTTTTATTTTTGACTTTTCAAAATTAGATTAAAAAAATATGAGCGAGATAGAAAAAACGAACTGTTTGATTATAGGTTCTGGGCCTGCAGGGTATACTGCGGCAATTTATGCAGCGCGTGCTGATATGAACCCGATCATGTATGAAGGGCTTCAGCCTGGTGGTCAACTTACGACTACAAATGAAGTAGAGAACTTTCCTGGTTATCCTGATGGGGTTACAGGTCCTGAAATGATGATTCAGCTTAAAAAGCAAGCGCAAAGATTTGAAACAGATGTTCGTCCAGGATTTATAGATAAAGTTGATTTTTCTGGAGAAATTCACAAATGTTGGTCTGATGATGGAAAGGAAATTCATGCTGAAACTGTAATTATTGCTACAGGCGCTTCTGCAAAATACTTAGGTCTTCCTTCAGAACAGAAATATTTAGAAATGGGAGGGGGAGTATCGGCTTGTGCTGTATGTGATGGATTCTTTTATAAAGGTCAGGAAACAGTTATTGTTGGAGCAGGAGATTCAGCATGTGAAGAAGCACATTACCTTTCGAAATTGTGTACGAAAGTTACGATGCTTGTGCGTAGAGATGAATTCCGAGCTTCGAAGATCATGGAAGATAGAGTAAAGAGAACTGAGAATATTGAGATTCTATTCAATACAGAAACTGATGAGGTTCTTGGAGACGGGCAAGGAGTTACTGGTGTGCGCGTATTCAACAATAAGACAAAAGAAAAACACGAAATTCCTTGTACAGGATTTTTCGTTGCTATCGGACATAAACCAAATACTGACATATTTAAAGATTATTTAAATATGGATGAGGTAGGCTATCTAGAGTATGAGCAGCCCGGCACTTCAAAAACCAATGTGGAAGGCGTTTTTGTTGCTGGAGATGCAGCGGATAAGACATACCGTCAAGCAGTAACTGCAGCCGGTACAGGTTGTATGGCAGCGCTAGATGCAGAGCGTTATTTGGCCGCCAAGGAAGGATAATTGACTCATATGATATATTCAAAGGGATGCATTAATTGCATCCCTTTTTTGTTTTAGGAAAACTATCTTTTTGAGTATATCCGAGATTGGCGGGTATTATATGCTGATTTATTTTTTTGTTCACGAAAAAGAGCGTACTTTTGTAGCCCAATTTTTCAGACCAAGAGTATATGATTGATGAAGCACTTTTTGAAGCTAAAACCCTTTATCCTTTTCAGAAAAACACTGTAGAACAGATAATTAGCGAGTTAAAAGCGAATGGTAATGACTTTAATTTGCTGTTTCAACTTCCAACAGGAGGTGGTAAGACTGTAATCTTTTCTGAAATCGGCAAGCAATACATAGAACATTGGGAGAAAAAAGTTTTGATTTTAACGCACAGAATTGAATTGTCAGTTCAAACTTCAAAACAGCTTTCGGCAAGTGGTGTTTCAAATAAGATTATAAACAGTGAGGTGAAAACATTGGAAGATCAGGGAGACTATAATTGTTTTATAGCAATGGTCGAGACATTGAACAACCGCCTACAAGAAGATGAGAATTTTATTAAGCAAGTAGGTCTGGTAATCGTTGATGAAGCGCATTATAATAGTTTCCGAAAGATATTTCAATATTACAAACAGGCCAATATACTCGGGGTTACAGCTACTCCATTAAGTTCTAATAAGGCGCTGCCGTTAAACGATCATTATGATCAATTAAAAGTAGGAGAGAGTATCTCTTCTTTGATTGAGAATGGTTACCTAGCCAATGCAGAAACATATACCTATGATGTAAATCTTCATGGTTTGAAAATAGGTTCGAATGGTGATTTTACCGTGAGTAGCTCTGAGCAGGTGTATGGAAATTACTTCATGCAGGAGAAATTACTCTTTGCCTATGAAGAGGTTGCCGTAGGTACGAAAACATTAGTGTTTAATTCGGGTATTGAGACAAGTATAAGAGTTCAAGAAACTTTTAAGAAGAGAGGATATAAAATTCGTCACTTGGATAGTACGTTTTCGGATAAAGACCGAAAGGATATTTTGAAATGGTTCAAGGAAACGCCTGATGCGATTTTAACTTCGGTAGGGATCCTGACAACTGGATTTGATGAGCCAACTGTTGAAACTATTATTTTGAATAGAGCTACACGTTCTCTCACGCTATATCATCAAATGATAGGTCGTGGTTCTCGTAGACTGCCCAAGAAGGATATGTTCCGTTTGATTGATTTAGGAAATAATGTTCGCAGATTCGGATTATGGCAAGATTATATCAATTGGAAAGATGCATTTCTTTTCCCCGATCGATTTTTAGAGTCAAAACTGTCAGAGCAAGAGGATTTAACTTTCGAAGCGGCATATGATTTACCAAAACACGTCAAAGAGAAGGTAGATACAGATGTTCTCGATGAATTCAATATGAAAGAGGTTTACGAAGCCTATATCGACAGAGGAGAGAAAGGAAAGGCTGCGGTCGAAGATTCTTTAGAGAATCATTTTAAGGCGATTTATAACAAGTCGGATGATTTTTATGATGGTCTTGAATTACAAGAAGCTCTTCAGGAGCATATAGAGCATAGATTAAAACAGTATACGAAGTGTATAGCAAAGAGTACGAAGAACTACTTTAAGTACTTAATGGAAACATATAACCGCCAACTAAGACAAAAGTTGAGAGCAAATCTTGACGACGAGTAGATTATATTACTTGTTTTTTTAGTCTATCTTTGCGGAAAATTTAGCAGAATATGATTACGGTAAATAACCTGAATTTACAGTTTGGAAAACGCGTTTTATTCGACGACGTAAACCTTAAATTTTTACACGGTAACTGTTATGGAGTTATTGGAGCGAATGGAGCTGGGAAATCTACATTTTTAAAAATTCTAACTGGAGATCAAGATCCAACAAAGGGTCACATTGAACTTGAGCCTGGAAAAAGAATGGCGGTTTTAAAACAGGATCACTTTGAGTTCAATGATTTTGAAGTTTTACAAACTGTAATTCGTGGTCACGTTCGTTTGTTCGAGATCATGCAGGAAAAAGATGCTTTGTATGCGAAGCCTGATTTTAGTGAAGAAGATGGTTTGAAAGCTTCAGAACTTGAGGGTGAATTTGCAGACATGGAAGGCTGGAATGCAGAAACGGATGCAGCAACGTTATTATCTAATCTTGGAATAGAAGAGTCTTATCATAATACGCTTATGAAAGATATTCCTAATGATATGAAGGTTCGAGTGCTTCTAGCTCAGGCTTTATTCGGGAATCCAGATTTATTGATTTTGGATGAGCCAACGAATGACCTGGATTTAAAAACAATAGAATGGTTAGAAGACTTTTTACTTGATTTTAAGAATACTGTGATTGTCGTTTCTCATGACCGTCACTTCTTAGATACTGTATGTACTCATATTTGTGATATTGATTATTCGAAAATAAATTTATTCACGGGTAACTATACGTTTTGGTATAAATCATCCCAGTTGGCATCTAGACAAAGAGCCGATAAGAATAAAAAAGCCGAGGATAAGAAAAAGGAGCTGCAAGAATTTATTTCTCGTTTCTCTGCAAATGCAAGTAAATCTAAACAAGCAACAAGTAGAAGAAAACTCCTTGATAAGTTAGATCTAGATGAAATCCAACCTTCTTCTCGTAGATATCCTGCGATCATTTTTGAACAGGAAAGGGAAGCAGGAGATCAAATCCTACATGTCAATAACCTTTCGTTTGAGAATGATGGAGAAACGCTCTTTAAAGGAGTAAATATTAATGTCAATAAGGGAGATAAGATAGCTTTCATATCGAAAAGCTCTAAAGCTTTGACTTCATTATTTGAAATCCTAAATGGTCACCTGACTCCTACGACAGGTGATTTCAATTGGGGAACCACAATTACAACGGCCTACATGCCTAATGATAACCATGGATTCTTCCAACAAGATGATTCTTTAGTTGATTGGTTGCGTGAGTATGCCCAGACTGAAGAAGAGAAAGACGAGGTTTATTTAAGGGGTTTCTTAGGTAAGATGTTGTTCTCAGGTGAAGAGGCTATGAAAAGTGCGAAAGTCCTTTCCGGAGGAGAGAAGGTTCGTTGTATGTTGTCTAAAATGATGATGAAAAGAGCGAATTTCTTAATGTTTGATGAACCAACAAATCACCTGGATCTTGAGTCAATTACAGCGTTGAATAATGGTCTTTCTGATTTTGGCGGAACTTTGGTGATGACATCTCATGACCACGAGCTGATTCGAACTGTTTGTAATCGTATTATTGAAATTACGCCAAATGGTATGATCGATAAAATGATGCCATATGATGAGTATTTAAAAGATGAGAAAATTGGAAGTCAACAGGCTGAATTGTACGCTGGAGTATAGTTGTATAGGTTATCAACAATAAATATAAAAGTTTTCAACAATTTATGTAACCATTGTTAATAAGTGGCGTAATAGTACCACAAACAATGATGAAATGAAAACGGTTGGTTCAGTATTACTTCTTGTCTTATTTTCAATTTCCTTCAATCTTAGAAGCCAGGAGGATGATATCGTAAAATATATCAATAATTGGAAAGATGTAGCTGTGAATCAAATGGTTTTGCATGGAGTTCCTGCAAGTATAACCATGGCTCAGGCAATACTTGAAAGTGGACATGGTAAGTCAAAATTAGCAATCAAAGCGAATAATCATTTTGGGATAAAATGCAACGGTTGGAAAGGTGCGACATTCCATCACGATGACGACCTGCCAAATGAATGTTTCAGAAAATATACTAGTGCGTCTGTTTCTTTCGAAGATCATAGCATCTTTTTAACAGGTCGTGCACGATACGCAAGCCTTTTTGATTTGGAAATAACAGATTATAAGAGTTGGGCACGAGGATTAAAAGCAGCTGGATATGCTACGAACCCTATTTATCACAAGCTCTTAATTGAAATCATTGAAAGATATGATCTTGATAAATTGGACGAAGAGGGCAATATTGATTGGGTAGCAACGAATAGCGAGAATGTCAAAGCAAACAGGGGTGAAGTTGCTCAAACGAATAAGGGTGGACATAAGATTTATTACAACCCGAATAAAACAAAATATGTGATTGCTGGACAGCATGATACATTTTATCAGATTTCTAGTGAATTTGGAGTGAGTCTCCGTCAATTAAATAGATGGAATGATTTTCCACAAACGAAAGACTTGTTGCATAAAGGTGATAAGATATATATCATGAGAAAGCGTAAAAGACC
>CBFHJL010000107.1:0-9404 GCA_965656195.1 Brumimicrobium sp.
TTACGGCTAACTTAGGAGATACACGATCTATTGTAACCCATCCAGCAAGTTCTACCCATTCTAAATTGAGCCAAGAGGACCGTGAAAAAATGGGCATCTCTGATGGACTGATAAGAATTTCAGCTGGGTTGGAAGATGTTGAAGATCTAGTAAGGGATATTGAACAGGCGCTAGTCTAATTCACTTCTTTTTTCGTTTAGGTTCTTCAGGGTTCAATTGAATACTAAGCAACTTTATATCTGAAGTCGTCGGAATATCCTCAACGCAATCAGTTGTCAGTGAAGCTATTTTTTGACGAAGAATATCTGTTGCCATTTCAACAACAATATCGTGGTCAAAAGCCAGTTTAGGTAGCATTGAAAAAGGAAACCACTTTGCATCTTTAGCATCATCTCCGCTTTTTATCTTGCGCTTTCCTTTGTTGACAAGAACAAGGTGAGCCACGGAAATAATACGACTGCGAGAATCTCTATCTACTTCCCCAAACGTGTGAAATTGTTTTAGATACTCGAGTGAGAGATTGGTTTCTTCTTTCAACTCTCTTTTTGCAGCAGTCAAAAGATCTTCATTATCCTCTACAAAACCTCCGGGTAAAGCCCATTTGTTTTTCCCCTCAGAATTCTTTCGTTCAATAAGTAATAGAGAAAGTCCCTTTTTATCATATCCAAAAACGACAGCGTCTACAGCAACTTTAATGTTCTGGTCTACTGACATCCTAAATTCTTCCCGGGTAAACTTTTAAAGCATTCTCCAAACATGCAATGGCTTTTCTCAACTGTTCTTCTTCAAGAACATAAGCAATTCGAGCTTCTTTTTTTCCTAATCCAGGAGTTGCATAAAAGCCACTTAACGGAGCCATCATAACCGTATCACCATTATGCTCAAAATCCTCTAATAACCATTGACAGAATTTCTCCGTATCATCTACCGGAAACTCTGCAACACAGTAAAATGCTCCTTTTGGTTTAGGACAAGTTACTCCTTCAATCTCGTTGAGGCCATCTACCATAATGTCTCTTCTCTTAACGTATTCCTCAGTAACTCCTTCAAAATAACTATCTGGAGTTTGAAGTGCTGCTTCAGCAGCAATTTGAGCATAGGTTGGAGGTGAAAGTCGCGCTTGAGCAAATTTCATTGCAGTATCTAAAACTTCTTGATTTCTTGTGATTAGTGATCCAATTCGAGCTCCACACATAGAGTATCTTTTCGAAACAGAATCTACCATTACCACATTATCATCTAATCCTTCTAACTCTAAAACAGAGAATGGACGTGCGCCATCGTAACAAAACTCTCGGTATACCTCGTCTGAGAATAAGAAAAGATCGTACTTTTTGATCAGTTCGCTTAACTTTTTAATTTCCTCTTGAGAGTATAAATAACCAGTTGGATTAGCAGGGTTGCAGATCATGATCGCTTTCGTTTTCGATGTGATCTTTTTTTCGAACTCCTCAATTGGAGGAAGCGCGAAGCCATTGTCAATTGAGGCAGTCACTGGAACGACTTTCAAACCAGCGTTTACAGCAAACCCATTATAGTTCGCATAGAATGGCTCTGGAATTATAATCTCGTCATCTGGGTTGCAGCAAGTTGCGAATGCGAATGACAGCGCTTCAGAACCTCCAGTTGTAACTAATAGTTGGTTGTGATTTATATTGATGCCAAACTTCTTATAGTATTTTGTCAACCCTTTTCTATAAGATTCAAAACCTGCGGAGTGGGAATACTCTAATACTTTAAGGTCATTATTCTTTACAGCTTCTAATGCAACAAAAGGTGTTTCAATATCGGGTTGTCCGATATTGAGATGGATAACATGTTTACCTTGACTTTTTGCTGATTCAGCAAATGGCACCAATTTACGTATTGGTGATGCAGGCATTTGTTGTGCTTTACTTGATAACTGAGGCATATCCGTTCAATTTTATGTGGCCAAAAATAAGTAACACTTCTCACTTTGCTAATGTTTTTTTGAAAAATCCGAATTTTCTTCCAACCATATCAGATTTTATTCCGTTCAATATATGAAAGGTACAGTTAAACCTGATTTACGGTTCGATTTTTGCCGGGTTGAAGGAAAGTACTATATTTGGATTTCATAATTAAAACAGAAACGCTTATCGAAACATTTTTACTCTAAAAACATTTTGAATTTTTTTTAATCTCAAAACTGAGTAATTATGGATTTATTGCAGCTAGAAGATAGAGCGTTGGTTTCACAGTATCTTAATGGAAATGAAAGGGCTTTTGAAACGCTATTAATGCGTCATAAGGATCGTATATACAATTATATACACATGAAGATCCGTGACACGGCATTATCCCAAGATATTTTTCAAGATACTTTTATTAAAGTTGTGAAAACACTAAAAAAGGGAAAGTATAATGAAGAAGGTAAGTTTTTGCCTTGGGCAATGCGTATAGCCCACAACTTGATGATCGATCATTTTAGAAAAGCCAATAAGGTTAGAATGATTTCCGAGTCAAGCTCAAAATCTGATGATTTTAATATTTTTTCTGTGCTAGAGCTAGAGGATGATAATATAGAAGACGCCATCACAAAATCCGAGGTTGAACAGCAGATGGTTGAATTAATAGGTTACTTGCCAGAGTCACAAAGAGATATCCTTCAAATGAGAATATTCAAAGGAATGTCTTTTAAAGACATTGCAGATAAAGAGGATATTAGCATTAATACTGCTTTGGGTAGAATGAGATATGCTTTAATTAATATGAGAAAGTTGATTGAGAAACACAACTTAGTTACTCACCCTTGAGAATTTTGGCAAAAAAATAGCGGTTATAGAAAGAACAAAGCTTAGTCTGACATGTTTAATTTCGAAAAGATTAAAATGAACCTCAAAATTTTTCATGTTTTAACTGCTGTTTTGATAAGTTTCAATAATAGTTTTTTTGCACAAGTTGATAATGAAGCAAAGACATTGTTTGGAATGCCTAATGGAATTCGTACAGAGAATATAGGTTGTTTTTTTGCCCCAGGGTACGCCTTATCCTCATTGGATGGTAGTGATGCATCTTTTTTTAACCTGCGCGGAGGCATCAATTTTAATGATAAAGTTTCATTTGGTGGGTATTACAGTACTTCATTAAACCAAATCAATCCAGAAAGTGAAACCGTTCAGGACGTTTATATGGATTATTGGTCTGTAGGTGGATTTGCTGAATACACGCTATTTGCTAAAAGAATGGTTCATTTGACATTTCCACTTTATATCGGTATGGGAGAAGTTCAAATGGATAATGAAATTGGTGAAACAGGTTTAGGTGAAGCAAATTTCTTTCAAATAGAACCATCCGGAATTTTGGAAATCAATTTACATAAATATGTACGCTTTAATATAGGTGTTGGATATCGTTTTGTAGGAAAGATGGAATACAGGAATTTTAATCAGTCTGATATCTCTGGTCTAACTGGGCATGTAGGTTTTAAAATTGGAGTTTTTAAATAAGTTCATTGAAAATGAAAGGGTACGATTTTAAATCTAAAATCAATGAGTACATTTTTAGCGGACTTCACAGATAATTAAAATCACAGTTGTAAATTAGTTTCCGGCTGTTTGCAGCAACTTATACAATCAGTCATCACTATAAGTTAGCAATAAGTTACCAGATGTTCTATAGATCTCTAAATAGGTTTGAATCCTCTGAAATAAAAGGTTGGTATAGTTTAGTTTTGCATTTAACAATGCACTACGTAACTGTGCTAAATCTATACTATTTATTCCCCCTAATTCGAAACGTTTAAGTCCCAAGTCAAATGCTTGTTGAGCATAGTTGACATTTGTAGCGGCAACATCAACTAGTTTATTTCGTACCATATATTGTTCCGTTAGGTTAACTGTAGTTGCTACAAGTTGATTTTTAAGTTCAAGTGTATTCATTGCAGTAATCTCTTCTTGTATCTTTGATACTTCAACTGCTCGCTTATCTTTCCAGTTATTGAATAGCGAATACCTTAAGCTGAGATTAGCAAAGTAATTAATTTGTTGTGTTTCTGCCTGAAGGTTATTATCGCTTAAGGATCGAATATTCCCGAAATTAGGACTCGCTCCCATTTGAAGGTTTAGTGTTGGGTATAGAAAAGAGCGTTGCAACTGGGTTGATGTCCGTTGTAACTGTTCATTAATCATTTGATTTTTCAGATTTTGATTGTTCTCAGTGACACTTTTTAGAACCTCTTCCTGATCAATCGGTTCAATCTCAATTTTCAGAGAATCTGTTAGAATAGGAAAGATACCATTTCGAATCTTTTCTGGCTCAACATTCATTAAGAGCATTAGATTACGTAACGCATTCTCATAAATTACTTCTTGCTGTATAATATTGATACTATCAGAATAAAACTGATTTTGAACTTGAGCGAGAGACAATTTGTTTGCCTGACCTAATTCAGTCCTTTTTTCTTCATATTTAACTTGTTTTTTAGTTGTTTTAAAGAGGTCTATTAAATTCTCTAACTGAGTGCGTTGCATTAAGCAATTGTAATAAGCGCTTAGTACATCAAAAGCTGTATTCTCAAGTATAGTGTTCGCATTTCCATTACTCTGATTTTCTAGTTGTTCAAGTCTATCTTTTGAAATTTTCACACCCATCCCTGTAAAAATATTCCAGTTTGCAGTTATTCCCGGGCTTACTGCTCTGTTGTAAATCAATCCAGGTGTAAATGTAAAGGGATTGTTAGTGTTGTCTATAACAGTATTATTCAAACTAGCTGACAGGTCAACAGAAGGGAATAGACCTGCTTCTGACCAAGTATTGTTTTTTTCTGCGATATCAACTTGCTTTTCGGCGATTCGCATTTGAAAATTATTCTCCAATGCCTTTAGCACAGCTTCTTTAGCTGATAGTTCTTCTTGTCCGTTTGAAATGAAAACAAAAAACAAAGAGTAGGTCGTAAATATTAAAGTAAATCTCATGATCTTTTTTCTTTAATTTCGATGTGTTTTTTCAGCGCTGTCTCAATTTCATTCTCCCTTGGGAATGAACCAGTCCAAATCCACTTACTGATTCGTTTAATGTCGTTACCAAAGCGTATTGCTGCAGGAAAAAATGCCAAGATGAACAATGTACCAAACAAAACCCCAAACGCTATAGAAACAGCCATCGGTATAAGAAATTGAGCTTGCATACTCTCTTCTGCGATTAATGGCAGTAACCCAGCAACAGTAGTGATCGTAGTTAATAAGATAGGTCTAAACCTAGATATAGCAGCAATATAGGCAGCATCTCTGCTTGACTTACCTTCTAGAATGGTCTGGTTGTACTTATCTAAAAATACAACGGCATCATTGATAAGAACCCCCAAAAGTGCAATCATTCCAAAAGCACTCAGAACGGATACAGGAATGCCTACTATTCCATGCCCCAATATTGCTCCTGCTATTCCTGCCGGAATGACTAAGAGTATCAAAAAGGCTTGAAAAAGTGAGTTAAAGTGCAATGATATAACGATAACCATGGCAACTAATACAATCATAGTCATGTACATCATACTATTTCCTGTTTTTTGAGAACGCTCGAATTGTCCCATTTTTTTAAACGATACTCCTGGAAAGGCTGCTTCAATTTTAGGGACGATTTTTTCGCTGATTTGAGTGTTATAGTTCGCTACAGAGTCTGGGTAGACTGATGTTGCGTCCACCTTAACTTGTCTTACACCGTCTCTTCTTTTCAAGCTTTCGGGTCCTCGATCAATTTCAAAGTCTGCAACCTGATGAAGCGGTACAGCTGTTCCGGAAATCGTTTTGATTCGCATGTTCTTAAGATCGGTAATCGTATTTCTATCTTGTTCTGGATAACGGACCCAGATTTTTACTTCGTCTGTACCTATGATCACGCGTTGAGCTTCACGACCAAAGAATCCATTTCGAATCTGGTTGATGATTTCCGCTTTACCAAGTCCGAAAACCTCTGCTTGTGGGAGAAGTTTAATATCTATTTCTCGTCTTCCATCAGGAGAGTTGTCCTTAACGTTTTGAATACCCTCCATGTTGGTTAGCTCTGTTTTAAATGCTTCTTTTGCTTCGTTAAGCTCTTTCGCATTATCAGAGGACATACCAAATTCCACATCAGCACCAAATCGATTAAAGCCTCCTACGAAAAAGTCATTTGCTAATTTCCCCTCATTGGATTCACTTAGTCTTCTAATCACTCGATTGATTAATGTATCAACCGGTACTTCATCTATAGCATCGTAATATACATTTATCATTCCGACATGATTACCGAACTGTCCCAAATTCATACTAGCTCCTATCGTACTCGTATAATAGGAGAGCATTGTATCGCCAGTTTTTTCAGCAATTTTCAGATTTTCCTCGATCAATACTTGAGTTGCCTGATTAATGAAAGATCTTGTTTTCGTTTTAGTATCACCTGGAGAATAAGCTACCTCTATGTTGAAAAAGTCAGGTGGAATATCTGGGAAAAATGTTGCGCCGATTCTGCCCGAGGCAAGCATTCCAATTGTGGTTATTGTAAATATGAGGGGGATAAATACCATGAATCTTCTTGGTCTTAAAATCCGAGATTTCAATAATTTTTTATCCGAAGTAAAGATATTCAGGAAATCAACGAAGATTACATCTCTAAACTTCCTTATGAACCATTCAGCTCCTCTACGCACATTGTGTTCTATAGGAGATCCGGAAAAACCAGCATAAATAACCACAGCGCCTACAATGATCAGTGCAAATGGGAACAGCGCTCCCATTATTCCAAAATCCATGGTTATTAATCTGCTGCCTAAAAAGATTACGGCTAGACCTATAATCATAATAAGTAAACCAACTAAAGTGTTCAGTTTGGGTTCTTTTGTTTCAGATAAAATCTTTTTACTTGATAAGTGAGAGGGAAGAACGAAAAAGGCTTCAAATAGAGAGAAGGCCAAACAGGCGATTACTACAAAAGCCATTTCTCTCATCATTTCTAAACCTTCCACAAAAAGCAATACAGAAAAAGCGAGTATAGTGGTTAGGACAGAAGTAAAAACGGAAGGAAGTACTTCCATAGTTCCATCGAGCGCAGCTTTGGCAGCAGGTTTCCCTTTTTCAAAGTGGGCGTAAATATTTTCAGCGATTACAATTCCGTCATCTACTAAAATCCCTACAACCAGTATCATCCCAAATAAAGAGATCATATTTATGGTCATGCCATACCACATCCCAAGTATGAACATACCTAAAAAAGAGAATGGTATTCCGAAAGCCACCCAAGCTGATAATTTTACATTTAGAAATAATCCTAAAGCCAGCAGAACTAAAGCTAGACCAAATACGCCATTTTCACTCAAAAGACTGATTCTGTCTGAAAGCATCGAATTAAATTCAAAGTAAATCTCGAAAGAGTAATCTTCGTATTCTTCATTGAATTTCTTTTTATATTCTTTGATCGCGTTAGAAATGGCCGCAATATCTTCATCCGCTGTCTTTTGAATCTGAAGTGATATAGATGGTTTTCCATTGAATCTTGCCTCTTGAGACCCTTCTGCATAATCAAGTTTTACATCGGCTACATTTTTAACTCTTATCTTCTCACCGGAAGGGGTCGTTCTAATGATAATATCCTCAATTTTCGAGGGAACCGTAGTTCTATTGTTGTACCGGATATTCATTTCTTGATTAGCACCACGTATAACCCCTGCAGTTATGTCATTGTTTTTGGTGTTGATGGCATTTGCTATCTCGTCCATCGAAAGTTGGTAGCGAAGCAAATCATTCTCTCGTATGTTAACTACAAGCTCGTTGTCAGGAAACCCTTGTTTTTCAATCTGTGTAATCACCTTCGTATTGAGTAGGTCTCGCTCAACACGATTGGCCATTTTTGTAAGGTCTGTTTTGCTGACTTGATCAGGATTACGAGCAGTAATACCAACGAAGGCAACATTACTGGACATGCTATTCGTTTTGAGTCGAGTGATTATAGGTTTTTCTGCACCTTGTGGAAAACTGTTGATACTATTGACTGAATTCTCTACATCACTCAACAACTCTTCCATATCAGTGTCTTGAAAAGCGAGAATTGTTATTTGTGCAGAGTTCTCTTGCGATGTTACATCTATATGTTCAATGCCTTTCAGGCCTTTAATCGATTGCTCGATTTTTATGCTTACACCTTCTTCCATCTCAGCAGGTGATGCGCCGGGATAGAAGACGGAAATTACGATTCTATTTGGATCAAGTTCGGGGAAAAAAGATCGATTTAGGTTGGAGACTGACCAAATTCCAAACATTACCACTAATGCAATGGCAGCATTAGTCCATATAGGTCGCTCGATAAAAAACTGTACAATTTTACGCATGATCTAATTTCTTTTTATACCAACGTATTTTGCAGAGTCACTTGGGTTTTCAACAGGCATCAAGATTACCATTTCTCCGTTTGAAATTCCTTCTACAAATATTGAGTCTGTTTTTGTTCCAAGAATATTTACTTTTTTCCTTAAGACCATGCTGTCTTTCAAAACTTGAACAAAGCCATTTTGACTAGCAATTTCAGGAAGCACTACGCTTTTGTCTTTTACCTTGGATATGATGTTAACATTCACAAATGAGCCCATAATCGGTTGGTCACTTGCTTGTAACGAAAAATATGCATCTACAGACTGAGTTTGTGTGTTAATACTTGGTGATGTTCTCAATAACTTACCTTTTCCCAGAGTGTCTCCGGAGGCAGAAGTGTAGTATACTTTTTGAGCGCTCTTATAACTTTCTATATCTTCAATGTTGATAGGAGCCTTAACTTCATAATTATCATTTTTGACAATTGTAAAAAGTTTTGCTCCAGGACTAATCATAGATCCAGGCTCCACGAAACTTTCTACAATAACTCCATTAAAGGGAGCAACGTAAAAATATTCTTCGATTTGCGACTCAGCCGATTTAATACCATAATATTCAGCTGTTATATTTTTACCGTTAATGAGAAGCTTCTCTCTTTCATTTCGAATGATAGGGAGTTCTGGTAAGGATGCTGTTGGACTGACCTTGGAGAGGTAATTTTTCCATTTTTTTTCCTCCGCGGGTAAGTCAATACTAATGTCTGGAATAACTCCGGCAACTAAATTGATAAATTGGCTTCTTCTAGAGAGGAGGTTGTAAAGTGCTTCTGTTCTGTCAATTTTAACGAGTATTTCATTTTTCTTAAAAGTCATACCTGCTTTAAGAAGTCGATTATCTCTATCAATCTCGCCTTGCACTTTCATAGTGACATCAAATTGAGATATCCCGAGTATCTTTCCGTATGATTCTAATTGCTCAACCTGCGGACGATTCTGAGCTTCGTATATTGGAATATAATTTTGCTCTAACTTTTTCGTATCGTCTTCACTAACTTCCTTTTTATTCAAAATAGGGAAATAGATCAGAGCAAGTAGCCCGAGAAAT
>CBFHJL010000108.1:0-9371 GCA_965656195.1 Brumimicrobium sp.
CCATCTCTTAACGAGAAAAACCCAAGTCTATATGGCTGTAGACCTAGAAAACCCTGAGAAGTATCAAGTTTCTCAGGGTTTTTGTTTTTTATAAAGGGTAGGAATTTCAATATTCCTAGTCAAAACTTTCCTCAAGTAAAATTTACAATTCATGAAACGCATAAAAGAATACAAGACACTTTTTCAAGTTGAAAATGAAATTGACTTAGGGGAATTAAAGAAGTCCTACAGAAAATTGGTCAAGCAATGGCATCCAGACAAGTTTCAGGATGGTGATCCCAAAAAAGAAGAAGCTGAGATCATGGGGCAACAAGTAGTGGATGGATATCATTTCCTAGTAAGTATAGCTCCTGAAACACGAGAAGCGAATTTAGCTGAGTATACAGCGATGATCAATGAATGCGGTATAGCTAACCTTCACCATAAAGGACTCTTACTAGAGATCACTTTTACCAACGGTGATACGTATGAGTATTTCGGTGTCAATAAGAACACCTTTAATAAACTCTGGAATTCAGATAAGCAGGTGAGACTGGCTAAGCGTAGTATATACAATTCGTACGTTTATCGTAAGTCGAAGAAAAGGAGTGAAGAGTAAATTTTCGATCTAAGATTACGTTTAGAAAGAAAATCGCTCATTTAGAAAGTAATTCTTGTAGTCCGTACTGTATCAATTTGAAATTATTGAATCCATAAATAAATTTTTATGAAAAATTCAATGAAGAAATTTAAGTCAAAAGAAGTTAAAAACCTTAATACTGTATAAGGAGGAGGCAAAGGGAAGAGAGTAGGTAGAGGGTTAAGTGGAACTTATTAAGATCTAAATTAATGAGCTTAGGTCGTTTCTGAAGAGAAGCGACTTTTTTTGTTTTATAGAAATTCTAGTTGAATTCAGAATATGTCACAAGTATTAAATTGAATATCACTTTATTTCCTGTTGAACATATCAAAACTGATGTTTTAACTCCGAATAATTGAATTGTTAGTTGTGATAAGGTTATAATTTGGGCAGTACTACACCAATGATTTTTTTACTTTTGCTTCCTCAAGAATCAAACAAAACTACTTTCTTGCATGCAGCGTAATCAATCCATAAAATACCTTTTTTTTACAATAGTAATGCTTGGCGTCAGTAATGATCTATTTGCTCGAAGAAGGTATGAGGAGCCAAGCGAAGAAGCTCATATTTTCATTGTTGTCGTTGCAACTGGATTGGTCTTAGTGCTCATAGCTGTTCTTATTTCGATTTTTCGAGATCTTTTGATACATGTTATTTTGAAAGTACCCGCATTTTCAGAAAAGTATAAAAAGACTCCCCATAATCTTCGTTTTGCCTATAAAGTAGCAGGATGTCATATTGTAGTTTCAGACCTGGGTAATAGAAAAGATCAATACTTATTTTTGGTTTCATATTTGAAAAGACTTTTTCCTAAACTAGGTCGTTTTGACTTATCTGCATTGCCGAAGTTACACATGTTCTATGATGATGTAAATGAAGTATTTCGATGGATAGGTAAAAACTGCAATCAAGAGGAAAGAATTCAATTTATTGATTACTTGGTTGACCTTGCTTTCTTTAATGATAAACTTAGTAGTCGTGAAATGAAATTGATTTATTTAGCGGGTGATCATTTCCAAATGTCGAAAGCTGAAATCCGATCGATACTTACAATGCGGTATAAGTTTTACCAAGACAAAGAGAAAAGAGAGCGACAGCAAAGGAGAGAGCATTCCAGACCTAAAAAAGTAGTTCGATCTAAAAAGAAGGAGGCGTTAAAGATATTGCAGATTCAAAATGATAATGTATCCATTGATGAGGTAAAGAAAGCCTACCGTAACATGGCGAAGAAACATCATCCGGACCGATTCCATACTGCATCTAAGATGCAACAGCAAAAGGCAAATGAGCGCTTTGCGATTATTAACGACGCATATGAATATCTCCAAGAATTACTGAGTTAATCTAGTAAACTATTATAATTTCATTTAATTAGACAATGTGTCGTTTGATGAAAGAAAGTCCTCAAATTCTTTAAAATACTTAACTTATTGTATAAGACTTGTATACTTAATGAGTTGCATTAGCACTTTGATAATTGAAAATGAAAATAAGCAAGTATAACTGCGGAGGAATTGCTATTTCTCCTCATTATTTTCCTCAACGTCAGTTCCGCTTTGATCTTCTGTAAGATCTTTACCTTTTAAATAATCAGGGAGCTGCATTCCTGCCATATTGAACATGTCTTGAAGTGGAGGTACTGATTGATATAATCCAGAAAGGAAGTTGGCAGTTGATGTTTTTCCATCTTTACCTGATCCTCCGTTTCCACCATCCCATACAGTAACCTTATCAATCTTGATGTTCTTGATCGCCTCAGCTTGAGTTTTAACCAATTCTGGAAGTTTATCCGCAATCAGTAAGAGAACAGCATCTTTCGAATTGTTATCAGCAGCCTTAACGATACGGTCAAGTCCTTCCGCTTGTTTTGTCAATATTTCGTAGATACCTTCTGCTTCAGCACGTTTCTTAAACAAGATACTATCAGCTTCACCTTTGGCAATTCGTCGTATTTGTTCTGCATCTGCTTCCGAATCAATTTCAACTTTTTGCTTGTCAATTTCAGCAGGAACTACGATTTCTGCATGTTGGAATGCACGAACACGTTCAGCTCTTGCCATTTCAGATTCTCGCTCAGCAGCATAAGCTTCCTCTAGTGCTTTTGCTTTCTGTACTTTCTCTGCTGCAATTGCCGTTCGTTCAGCCTCAGCTTCACGCTGTCTTCTCACAGAGTCAGAATTTGCTACTTGAATTTTCGCATCATTTTCTCCTTCAACAGCTCTTGCATTTGCGTTTGCAACACGTGTTCTTTGATCCTGTAAAGCCTCAGCCTCACCAATGGAACCATCTCTGTTTTTCTCTGCAACGGTTCTTCGTGCATCATTTATAGCATGTGCAGCAGCTTCTTTACCAAGCGCCTCAATGTATCCAGACTCATCATTAATATCTGTAATGTTTACGTTTATTAAACGAAGTCCAACTTTCTTAAGTTCTACTTCAACACCATTAGAGATGTTTGTAAGGAACTTATCTCTATCTGAGTTAATCTCTTCAATATCCATGGATGCAACAACCAAACGAAGTTGACCAAATATAATTTCTTTCGACAGTTCTTGAATGTCTTGTAATTTCAATCCTAAAAGTCGCTCTGCAGCATTTTGCATAACTCCAGGTTCAGTAGATACCCCAATCGTAAAACGTGAAGGCACATTCACACGAATGTTTTGCTTACTCAATGCATTTATCAAGTTTACCTCCAATGAAAGTGGTGTAAGATCTAAATATTCATAATCCTGAATTACAGGCCAAATGAAAGATGCTCCACCATGTATACACTTAGCAGACTGACCGCCACCTACTTTACCATATACAACGAGTATTTGATCAGAAGGACAACGTTTGTAACGTCTGATAAAAGAAAATATCAATACGAAAACAAAAAGGATTGCGAATCCAATAGCAATCAATGGTGCAGAACCTCCAATATCTGAGGTAGTTTCATTTAGATTAAGTTGAAGTAATAAAGATTTCATATTTATTTTTTAGTTAAGCCATCAATTATTAAAATACCATTTGTAGTTACTTCCTTAACGGAAACAACTGTTCCTGTAGTCAGGTCTTCTTTTCCATCCGTAAGTGCTTCCATTTCTCTCAAGGATCCTTGAATTCGAACACTCACTTTTCCAATGCTAGATCTTTCTTTTCCAACAGTCAAATAAACCTCTCCAATTGCGCCTATGGCATTATTATAGTCTAAAGTACCGCTATCATTAAGCTTGCTCACAAAATAGAAGAGTGTAGCCATGATTGTCATCATTATAAGGCCGCAAAGCGAAGCAATTCCTATGGTGGCATACTTCCCGAGTCCAGCGTCTATACAGGAAATTCCTGCCCAGCCAAAAATCGTAAAGAAAGCAATCAGGTTTTTGATCGTAAAAAAATGGAACCCGCCTCCATCTACATCAAAGTCCGCCTCTACGTCAACATCTGCGTCAACGTCACCACCAACAAAAGTAGCAACCAGCATTATGAGAAAGAAAAGAGACCCAACAAGAGCTATTACCCAAAATGTCTGATCAAACCATTCTAATTTTGTAAACCATTCCATAGTGTAGTCAATATATCCGTGAATTTATATAAAATATTGCTATCGACTATAAGTTATCCAGAATTTATCGGATAACTTTTTCGCTTTATTCATTTGAATTCAGGTACTCATTAGGCACCATTTCAGCAATCGCTTACTCTAACTTTCTATCGCTTTATCAACGAAGATGATTTGAAATTATTGACGATGGATGATCTAGAGAATGCGTTTAATAAAGTGATGAAGTAAACATGAACTTATAATTCAACATTTCCTTTTATTTTCTCAAGTAACCAAAACAACAATAGTATAATACTAATACTAATAAATGCTAGTGCTCCAAGTTTTCCACCCACGCCATCAAAGAGCGGAAGACTAAGCCAATAAAGCAGTCCACAGGCCAGTCCAGCAATGATAATGATCGGGAAAGAGGCGATTGATACTGTCGTCATTCCAACGAAACTACCAGCAAAGATCACCATCGATAGATCTTCATTTTTGAGACCGAAACCAATCATTGCGCCAACTAATCCTACAATACATGAAGCTATAACGGGACTAACTCCCATCTTCTGCAATTGAAATGCTCCCATGGCACCTAAACATCCTCCGATGATGATAAGAAAAGTTGTAAGCATAGATTTTGAGGGTTTCATTGAGGTGCAAGATAGTAAAATCGAGAAAAGTCAAACAATTTGAATAATCTTCATTTACTATCAATTAATGCCATCCGGAATAAAATAAATTGGTAGCACCACGGATCCCACATTTTTGATACTTATTGTAAGCCTGACCAACTGCAACTCGAATATCTTCTTTGGATTTTAAATCTAACCAGGCGTCTATGAGTCCTTTAACTACATAGGCTTCAGGTGCCATTAAATTGGAAGTGGTGAGTATAGGGTAGCCAAAACTTGATAAGAAATGTGGTTTAAAATAATCATATGATATGCAGCCGATAACTGCTGTTTCCCTAACAATTGAGTCTGTACTAGCAACCCGATCTAATGTGTAATCCATAAGTCCATTGTGACCGTTAAATACGATGAGGTCGGCATTGCTGTAAATGGAGAACTTCGAATCCAGAGCCATGTATGATTCTCTCTTTTTACCTGCTAAAGCATCAAGATAATCTAATAGTAGTTGCTTCATTCGGTCTCCTCGATACGCATCAGCAATAATCATCACTGTAGAAGACCGAGGAAGCTTTTTCTCAAAAATAACGCGTTCTAAAATATCTTCGCTCACGTTCTTTTTACTGTGGGTCAACTTCCATTCGCTGCGTTTGAAATAACTTTTGAAACCATAAATTGCCCCCCAGTAGAGATTGCTGTTCGGATCCATTCCATCTCCCAAATGAGAAGGAACAGGAACTATTCCTTGGTTTTCATTATCACACAAAGGAATCATGACATGAATGAAGATGGTGTCCTTCTTTTCAATTTTCTGTTTTAATCTTGAATATGACTGAGTTCTCTCAAATTCATCAGTATTAATGTTTAGAGAAGTATTCTCGTTTGAATCGATCTGAGCAGTTTGTTCTTCCTCGTTTATTGTTTCCTCATTAATAGATTGAGATTTACTATTGCAACTCGATATTAGAAAGAAGTTTATTGTGAGAATGAGCAGTTTTATTTTCATTGGGAATGATTTCGCAATCACATAACCAATATTGATTTGGTTTGTTACGGATATCTTTCGGTTTTTCTTTTTTAGGCTTGAACCGATTTAATGATCACTACCTCCACCAATCTTTCTATATTTAGGCATCTATCGATAATGACGCTTTAGCATGAAAATTCAAAATGCCCATCAAAACAACCTAAAGAACATTGATCTTAAAATTCCTGAGCATAAACTCATTGCAGTGACGGGTTTGTCAGGTTCAGGGAAGTCTTCTCTAGCGATGGGTGTAATTGCAAATGAAGGATACCGTTATTTTTTGGAAAGTCTTCCGGCCTATAATCAACAGAATAATCAATTGATTCCAACCGCAGAGGTCGATGATATTGAAGATCTTCCTCCAGTAATTAAAGTGGAGCAGTCTAAACGCTTCCAGTCCATCAATACCACATTCGGAACACTTTCAGAATTAACAGATGTCTTTCGAATTCTATTTGCTCGTTATTCCTCGGAGACGACTATGAGTAAATCTTTATTCTCTTTTAATCATCCTCTAGGGGCTTGCGAAGTTTGCAATGGAATAGGTGAAGAGGAGCTTATAGATTTGAATAAGTTAGTAGGTGATGAAACTAAAACGCTACGAGAGGGAGCGATTGTAACTACTTTACCCAATGGATACATAGTCTATTCTCAAGTAACCGTTGAAGAACTCAATAAGGTATGTAAGACCCATGGGTTTAGTGTAGATATTCCATGGAAAGATCTTTCAAACGAACAGCAAAATGTCATTCTGAATGGAAGTGACCGTATCAAAGTATTTTATGGTAAACATGGTCTCGAGTCTCGACTAAAATGGGAAGGAATCAAGGCTAAACCACGTGAAGAAGGTTTCTATAAGGGAATGCTGCCCATTATGCAGGATATTCTTAGACGAGATCGGAATAAAAACATACTGAAATTTGTTAGCGCGAGAAGATGTCCAAGCTGTGAAGGTGCTCGAATTAAGGCAGACCATCTTTCGTATAAATGGAAGGGCCTTAACTTTAATGATTGGATGGATCTTCCGCTCGGATTGCTTTATGAGAAGCTTACTACTGGTGAGTTTTCAGCTGGAGAAGCTAAATTGGTGGATAAAGCCGTTTCGAAAACCGGTGACCTTGTTCGATTAGGAATGAGCGAGTTTAGATTGGGTACAAGAAGTTCTGAGATTTCTTCTGGTGATGCCCAACGTATTAAACTCATCAATCAAGTTAATTCTAATTTACAAGGGATCCTGTATGTTTTTGACGAGCCTTCGATTGGATTGCCAGAAGCTTATCAATCATACTTACTGCACATAATGAATCGATTGATTCGTCGCGGAAACACGGTCATGGTAGTGGAGCACGATCTAGAATTTATTAAGCGAGCGGATTGGATCATCGAGTTGGGACCAGAATCTGGCAGTGAGGGAGGAGAAATAATTTTCAATGGATCAACATCGGACTTTTTGAGTTCTGAAAAATTAAATAGTCCTACTTTGAAGGCTTTATCTGAAGTGAACGATAAATTAGCACCGAAACTCTCAGCGAATACATTTCAACCTGTTGAGTTTGGTCTATCGGTTGTTGTGCGAAAGACTGCAGAGATTATGCATCAGCTAGCTTTGTATTGCGAGAGTAATGACTTAAATCAGATCACGGTAACGGATCAACCAATTGGTAAAACGCCTCGCAGTAACCCATCAACGTATACAGGATTAGCTGACAAAATTCGTGACCTTTTAGCAAAAACACCAGAAGCCAATAAAGCTAAATTGGCGAAAGGTGCGTTTTCATTTAATAATAAAACTGGAAGATGTGAATCTTGCGAAGGAGCTGGGGTCATTACTTTATCGATGAGTGCTCTGGGAAATGTGAATCAGGTTTGTCCGACGTGCAATGGAAAACGATTTAAAAATGAAGTTTTAAATATCCAATGGGAAGGAAAGAACATTGCTGAGATCTATAATTTAAGTGTAGAGGAAGCAAACGATTTCTTCTCAGAGGAGAAAAAGCTTACCGCTATATTGTCTCTGATGCTCCAACTAGGATTGGGTTATTTGAAGCTAGGTCAACCATCTAACACTCTATCTGGAGGAGAGGCACAACGCATCAAATTAACGAAGCATTTTGCGAAGAAATCTAAGCAGACACTCTTAATTTTGGAAGAGCCAAGTATTGGTCTTCATCATCAAAATGTGCGTCAACTTATTGAAGCACTGCAAAAGTTAAAACAGCAAACCGCAGGAATCGTTTGTTTCGAGAATCATCATTTGTTTAGATCGGAATGCGATGGGTTGGTTGAAAATGCAATAGAAGAAGAGTTACCTGCCCCAGAATTAGAGCCGATTCAAGATAGAGATAAGATTTCTATTATTGGAGCTCGAACGCATCATCTAAAGGATATAAGTCTAGACTTTCCAAAAAACAAACTTTCAGTTGTGACTGGGATTTCAGGTTCCGGTAAGTCTTCACTGCTGATTGATACGCTGCATGGATATGGTTTACAGGAGATGAGTAAGCAATTTTCAAGCTATCAGCAGTCAAGAGTTGGGGTTAATTATCAAATGGAGGTGGATCAAATCAACGGATTGACACCTACGATCTGTGTGACTCGAAAACATAAGAATTATTCTCAGCGTTCAGATATTGCGAAGCAAACAGGGATTGATAAGATCTTGCGTTTTGCCTTTTCAAGAAAGTCACATTTCGACAAGCTCAATGCAACGCAAGATTTAGATGCAGAACTTTCTGCAAGTCATTTTTCTAACAATCATGAGTTAGGTCAGTGTCCTTTATGTGAAGGGCTAGGAGAAGAACTTCTTCCCGATCTTGATAAGATCGTTCTTGACTCATCAAAAAGCATTGACACTGGACTTTTCGAACACAATAAAGCACTTGCCTATTACGGTCAGCCAGGAAGTCAGCACATGTCTGTTTTGGAAGAGGTAGGAAAGAAGTATGGCTTTTCCATGGATACGACTTTTGCTGAATTCACTAACGAGCAAAAGAAAATCATCTTTGAAGGTACAGGCGATAAAGAATGGGAAGCAGTTTGGACCTATAAAACAAAGACAAGAACAGGGGAGCAAGAAATTAAAATGCAATGGGAAGGACTCTTCAATTACTTGAAAGATGAGTTCTATAAAACCCGGAAGAATAAAAATATCAAGAACTTGACAGCTTTGCTTTCTTATGAAGACTGCAATAATTGTGGAGGTAGCGGTCTGATCCCTGAACGACTCAATACTCACCTTATAAATAAATCAATTCACGACATCAAGTCAATGAATTTTGATGCTTTAGAGCAGTGGTTGAGCCATACAGAGAATGGAGATGAGGTAGATCAAAAACTGATTGATAAAGTCAAGCCACACTTGATGAATACAATTGAACGGGCGAAACAATTACATATCAATCACCTACAATTGAACAGGAAATCATCAACATTATCTGGAGGAGAGAATCAGCGAGTAGAGTTAATTAAACAATTAAATAGCCCCTTGAAGGGAGTAACTTATCTATTGGATGAGCCTTCTGCTGGATTATCCAATGATAATACTCATGATCTAATTGATATATT
>CBFHJL010000109.1:0-9146 GCA_965656195.1 Brumimicrobium sp.
AAGAAAATGAAAGACGCCGTCCCAATGCATGTTCGAAAAGATCGGAGCAAGATGCTACATATTCTCTCTGATAAGAAGAAACGAGCATTTTACGAATCACAGATTGGAAAAGATTTTTCGGTTTTATGGGAAAGTGAAAATCATGATGGTTGGATGCATGGATTTACTGAGAATTATGTCAAAGTTAAACAACCTTATGTCCAGGAGAAAGAAAATACTTTAGAACGAATTCATCTTGAGAATATTGAAAGTGATGGATTGGTTTCAGTTTCTATGGCAAATCGGGAAGTCACCGCATAACCTATTGTTCTATAGGACCTCCTTTGAACTGCACCCCTTTTTTTCGATCATTGTTGTGAAAAAAGTACTTGATATCAAAAGAGAAAGTTGCCCCTTCAATAAGTCCAAAAGAAACGATGTCATACGTATCGTAACTATATTCTGCCGCCACCTGCATTAATGGAGAGAAAGGTATTCTTCCCGAAATTCCAAAATAGAATATTCCGTTTTTTTCAGTTCGATACTCAAATCCCACATTAGCATTAATATGATAATTGAAATACGCTAGTCTTCTGCCTTCAAAAATGAATAGGTGTGCTCCTTCCGGATTGGACAATGTTCGTATGTTGGAAGGATTATAGTTAACAGATACTCCTATACTGGTATTCATATATGCCTGTCTTCCCAATTTTATGTAGACCAAAGCATTTAAAGGGATTTCAAAATTCACAAAGCCAAACCCATCTCTTCCTACAACATTAGAATCAGCTACTTCATAATCAAGGTTGTAATTTCGCTTTGTATAGTTGATTCCTGTTTCCAAAGCTAGTAATTCAGTTATACCGACTCTTACTGCTGCTCCATAGCTATATCCAAATGCGGGGCTCACAGTTGTCGAGAAATTACCTTCCTGCATATCAAAAGGTCTATCCCCTACTAAGCCAAATGGAATCAAAGGTTTAAATTGAAGTCCAAAGTAATTCTCTGTTCTTTTTCTAGACTGACCATAAACTGAAAAGCTTAAGAGTACAATTACTAACAATATGGTTAGCCTTACTAGACTATTCATTAACTTCTAGATTTTGCATCGCTTCGGATAGTGTAGGCCTAGTGCAGTAACCAACAGTGGCGAGCACAACTGTACCTATTGATATAATAAGTAACGCGTATCGAAATATTTTATTGCTAATCAAAAAGTTACGATTCTTAGCTTCCACCAAAAAATTTATTCGTTGCGCTCTCTCAAAATGATTCTTATGAACAGCAAACAAGGTATACGTTCTATTCTTAGTTCCTTGCTCATCCTTTTCGAATTTGATTTTATTTACAACAAGCTCTTTTTCGAAATCTACTGCTCTTTTGATATCCGCAAAGCGATAAACAACGTAATTCGGATCAGACGGATGACGAACATAATTCACCAACCCAAGGTCTACAATATTTTCTACTTTTGAATCCACTCAGTAACGTATTCAATTGGTTTTCTTTGACCTTTAGGCCAATCTCCTTCTGGATACCCAACATAAAATAAGGCAAGGCATTTATCCTTTTCTCCTATATCTAAAAACTCATTCATTTCAGGAGTGTAAATTAGCTTTGGTGAAGACCAAAAACCTCCTAGTCCATATGCCGTACAAGTCAAATACATATTCTGAATCGCACAAGCTACGGCTTCTATTTCTTCTATTTCTGGAATCTTCTCCTCCGGCTGTCTCTCCATGCAAACCGCTATAACAGCAGAAGCTTTTGCTGGTCTATCAGTCATACGGTTTAGCTTAATCGTTTTTTGTTGATCCTCAGGAACTTTTGATAGGTATAGTTCACGCATGAATTCACCAAAACGAATCTTCCCTTCATCCATAAAAACTTTAAACCTCCATGGTTGAGTCATACCATGAGTTGGTGCCCAAATCGCATTATTTAAAATCAATTCTATTTGTTCCTTATGTACCTTTCGATCACTAAAAAACTCAGGGTAAATTGTTCTTCGATCTTTGATCAATTCACTGATTTCACTCAAATTATATTTCATCTCGAATATTGTTCTTGATTTCGTTTAACAAAGATAGTAGTAATTTAATGCCTAGGAAAAAATTAAATGCCCAAGGTCGTAAAATATATACTAGTCAAAAATAAGACCTATGATCTCTTTTTTGTCAAAAGGAGAGTTAAATTTAAGTAGCTTTTTATGCTGATTATCAACAGCTATAATTTCATCGGCATACTCCATACATAATTCTATATCGTGAGAAGAAACAACAATTAATTTGTCCTCAATAGAAGCAAGATTGCTCAACAATTTGAGCACTTTTTTACGATTCGAATAATCCAGGAATGCCGTTGGTTCATCAAGCAATATAACCGATGTAGACTGAGTGATCGCCTTACCTATCATCGCTATTTGTCGTTCTCCATCACTGACTTCAACAGAGCTTTTATGCTGAAGGTCTTCAAGACCTAATTGACGAACAACCTCATCAACAATTCTAATATCCTCTTTATTTAATCGATTTAATATATTGGTATATGGGGCTCTACCCATAGCAATCAACTCTCGGACTGATAAATGTTGAACTCCAGCAAACCTAGATGGGACAAAACCGAAAGTAGTCGTTTTTTCTTTTACACTGTGATCCTTCAGCGGTTTACCCCACAAATCAATTTGACCCGCCAATTCGGGTTGATTTCCCAGAAGTGTATTAAAGAAAGTAGTTTTTCCTGCCCCATTTGGTCCAATTAAGACTATTAGTTTTCCTTTTTCCAGTTGAAGGTTCTTGATTTCAAACAACAATTCACTGAACCCTATTGATATGTCCTTAAATTTGATCATTAGAATTTCCTAATTATTATCCAAACTACTACAGGAGCACCAACCAAAGCCGTCAACGAATTTAAAGGAAGCTGAATTGTACTACTCAATAGTTGCATCGCTATATCACATAGCACAATCAACAATGCACCAACGAGGACAACTCCTATCAGCAATTGTAAATGGTTAGAGGTCTTATAAATCATTTTTACAATGTTCGGTACGATTAAACCCACGAAAGCAATAGGGCCACAAAAGGCTGTAATCACACCAGTCAAAATCGCTGTAATTAAGATAATTATAAACCTAACCTGACGAAACTTCACCCCAAGAATGGATGCTTGCTTTTCTCCCAGCACCAGTAAGTCCAATGGTTTAACAACAAAAACTGTAAGCACTATTCCCAATAAAACTATTCCAAAGAATAATGTCAATTGATCGATATTGACATTTTGTAGCGATCCAAAACTCCACAACATGAATACTTTTAGATCATCTGGATTACTATAAGACTGAATTACGTTGACCAAAGCGCCCGCAAAGCTTCCAAACATAACACCAACAAGTAATAAAGAAATCTTATTCTTAACGTAAATCGAACAAAATAAAATGAACAAACCTGCTCCTAGAGCACCAATAAGGGCTGACATGACAAGGCTTACATCGTTTCCAACAACTGAAACTCCCAGCATTGTGCTTATCGCCACCATCATGCTTGCTCCAGAATTAATTCCTAAAACATATGGTCCAGCTAGAGGGTTTTGAAAAAGTGTCTGCATCAGTAATCCCGCCACAGAAAGACCAGCTCCAGCAAAAACAGCAGTTGTGACCCGCGGAATTCTAAAGTTGGTCAAAACCATCTGAGCATCAGGGTTTTTGTCATATGCAAAAAGCCCATCAAGTACATCAAAAAAGCTCAAGTCGAAACTTCCTAAGGTCAAATCATAACATATAGCAGCACAAAGCAATACGCTGAGTAGAACGCTCATTCTAAAAAAGTATGCTGGAGAATTTACCATCTATTTTACCTTTCTGTAATAATTCAGTGGTGATCGTTCGACCTGATCAGGGTGAAAGATATGAATTAAATCAGATAGGACTTTCTGAGGAGCTGCGGCAGAACCTTCCCAAAAACAATTTACATCATAGAAATAGCTATAAACTTTATCATTTTTGAATGCCTCCAACATTTTAAAGTTTTCATTCATGTTCAATACTTCTTGTTGGGAATTCGCAGCTACATTAATCCAATAGTCTGTTGATCGATTCGAGATGATAACTTTTTCTAAACTCAAGTTCAAACTCCCCGTTCCTTCAGAAGAACTATAAACATAGTTGACATTTGCATCATCAAGCATTTTGGCCATATAACTGTCACCGCCAGGAACATTAAAAATGTCACCATAGATGGTACCCACTAATACTGTAGGAGAGCTCGGTGCATTTCTTATGAATTCCGCAATGTTTAAGTACTCCATCTTAATCTTGTCGAATATTTCGGTAGATTTCTTCTCTTCTTTAAATAAAAGCCCGAAAACTTTTAACCACTCTGCTCTACCTAAAGGATGAGTTTCTTTCCAATCATAATTCACCATTGAACTAACCCCCATCTGTTTAAGTTTTTTCAAAATTGGAACATCTAATTTAAAGCCTGAATACATTATCAAGTCAGGACTGTTTGAAATATAAAGCTCTGGATCAGCCTGACCCAATTCTCCAAAATTCACCCACTCCTTTGCTCCTGTTGTATCACATAAATACTTTGCATCCGAAATACCTAATATGTGATCTTCCAGTCCTAACTCTCTGATCATACCAACGTGCGTTGAAGACAATGCCGCAATCTTTTCAATTTCTGACTTGAGTTTTACAAATCTCTTAGGAATATGTTCTCCAATTCCATATTGAAACAGCACACTATCAATGTCTGGATCTATAATATCAATTTGAACAAATGTTTCGTGTTCAATAATCCTAAATGCTTGTGCGTAGTCATTCACTATTGTATCTCCTTGATAAATAATTCTATCTCCCGAAACTTCATCTAATCGATCTGCACCTCTGCAGCCTAGAATAACAAGTCCCAAGAATAAAAAAAGTAATACGCGCATGAAATTTCTTTTGGCAAAAATGGGCAAAATTAGACCTATCCACAAATTCCTTAAAAAAATACTTAACTTTGTCTTACGTTTATGGTAATTAGTCAACGGACTGATTTAAAAAGGAATCTTGTGAAAATCAAGAACTGTATCTGCAGCTGTAAGCTCTGAAGTTCTTTTCAAAATACCACTGCTGGTAAATTACTAGTGGGAAGGTGAAAAGAATATGGAGTAAGTCAGAATACTTGCCAAAAACGCGTTTTAAGGAGACTTCAGATTAAAGTCCGACTTATCATTTCTTGTAATTTCATTTCACAGGTGAAATCAGCATTTGATATTTCTTTCTAGAGGTAATTTCCTCGCTGTAGTCTTCATTTTTTTAATTTATGTTTAACTCATTTAACGTACAAAAAAAATGAAGCAAGTTTTATTTTTGGCAGGAGCGCTTCTTGTCACAACATCAATTCAAGCGCAGACAACGGTGAATTTTGAAGACCTCACCCTTCCTCAAGCAGATACCTTTTATACTGGTGAGGATAATGCTGGTCAGTTCATTTCGCATGACGTAATATTTGAAAATGACTACGAAACAACTCAATGGGGTTATTCCTGGGGTGGTTTTGCCTATTCAAATATGACAGATGATCAAAATGGCGGACTTAACAATCAGTATAGTTCATTTGCAGGTTCTGGAGCTAATGCCTCAGAAAATTATGCCATCTATTACAACGCTGATACATTAATCCTTCCAGGCATAGGTGCTAGTTTTGGAAATGTTTCCATTACGAATACAGCATATGCTGGAATTTCAATGCGTGATGGCGATCAATTCGCTAAGCAGTTTGGGAGTCCAAATGGCGCTGATGGACAGCCAGATGGAACGAATGGAGAGGACTATTTTTATGTAACGATTTATGGTTGGAATCAACAAGACATATTAGTTGATTCGACTGAAATCTATCTTGCAGATTTCCGTTTCGCGGACAATAATCAAGATTATATTCTAAAAGATTGGGCAGATTTTGATCTTTCAATGCTTGATGGTTCGAAATACCTAACATTTAAGTTTTACTCTTCTGATATGGGTGATTTTGGTATTAACACCCCTTTATATTTCGCAATGGACAATCTGGTATATTCAGAATACATTAACAACCTCAATTTACAAGTGGAGGAATCAATCTCAATCTTTCCAAATCCAGCGAATGAATATATCAATATCAAGTTTAATAATGGAGCGTATGTAATCTTATCAAATCTTGGAGAGGTTATCAAAGAAGGAAAGACAGACCAAGGTCCAATCGACATTTCATCGTTCACTCCAGGTTTATATTTCGTTACGAATTCGGAACGTTCGATTACAGAAAAATTGATCATTCGATAATTATGCTCAGCACGGTTAGCAAATATTTGCTCTGGTCTTTTGACAGAACTTGTCAAGGAATCCTGCAATTCTGTGGTTTTTGCTTGCTGTGCTTTTTTTCAATCAATGCTTTCGGACAAGTTGACACAACCAAATTTGAAGAAGTAGTAATATTTGGGAATCATCAGAAAATTGAAGAACATAAGAATTATTCGCGCGACGATATTGAAGATTTTGCACCAACAGACTTAGGTGTTTTATTGAAAAGAGTTGCAGGCGCAACGATTGCAGATTACGGAGGTATCGGAAGTATGAAAACCATGTCAATCAGGGGGATGGGAAGTACTCACTCTGGCTTAGTAGTCAATGGATATCCGCAATCTAACGCACAGAATAGTCAAATCGACTTTGGAAATATACAAGTTGAAAACATTGAAAATATTACCGTTAAACTTAGCCCCTCAAACAATGTAACAATTCCTGTTTCTTCGCAAATGCAAGGAAATTTTGTTTCTATAGAAACATTTGAGCAATCTTTTACGAATCAACGACTTTCTATCCGTGGCGCATCAACTCTTGGCAGTTTTGGAAGAAAGGAGCTCTCTACTAATCTTAAAGTAGGAAGTCAAACTTCATTCTTAAGCTTTTCAGGAAATGTACGTTCATATGACGGAGATTTCAAATACCAATTACCCTATAATATAGAAAGTGAAAACCGCAAAAGGTTGAATAATGAAATGTCTAGTTATTTATTTTCTATTGGAGCGGGCAAAAAATGGCAGTCTAGAGCAAGTGTAAATCACAGAATACGATTATTTGCAGATCTTAATCATGTCGATAGATCTCTGCCTGGAGCTGTTATTCTTTATAACTCTCCCTCAAAGGAAAGTCTATTAACGGAAAATAAACAAGTGGGTGGAGATTATTCTCTCTTCAGCAAACGATTAAACTTGAGATCATTTTTAAATGTCAGCTCGAAAAGTTTGCGCTACAATGATCCAGAATATTTTAACACAGATGGATTTATTGACAACAGGTACTTTAATAACACTTATCAATCAGGGATCAATTCAGAAGTAAAATTCGATGCTATCAATCTCCTAATTGGTAATGATATTCGATTTGACAACCTAATGAGTTCTCGAGATCTTGGCTCACCGGAGAGATTATCTAACGTAGGTATGATAGGTGGCAAAATAGACGTCAAATATTTTGAACTAAACACGTCCCTCTTTTACCACTATGTGAGTGATCGCAATATTGTTAATTCACATTCTAAAAACTATTCTCGCTTCAATCCACAAATTTCTTTAACCTCTAGCGACAAGCTTTTCAAAAGACTACAGCTAGTGATGTGGTATAAACATTCATCTCGAGCTCCTTCCTTCAATGAGCTTTATTATTCTCAAATTGGAAATACATCACTTGTTCCTGAACAGAGTCAACAAGCTAATGCAGGTTACATGTATCTCTTTGAGCAGAAAAAAATATCGGGTTCTATCTCTGGCAATATTTTCCTCAATCAGATTTCTAATAAAATCGTTGCCTTGCCAACTCAAAATTTATTTGTTTGGTCGATACAAAATGTTGGAAAGGTATTGAGTTACGGGAAAGATATCTCAATAGCTTTGAATATTAAGTTCAATGATAGGTATGATTTAGACATTTCTACAACGACAACTTATCAATCTGTAACTGACCGGTCCTCCAAAGGAAGTCCTAGTTATGGACATCAAATTGCAAATACGCCAGCCTGGACATCAACTGGTGATCTTCGACTGAACCTTAAGAAATTCAGTTTAGGTTTCTCTTCCTTATATATAGGTGAAAGATATGCTCTCAACGAAAATGTCGCGATGAACAAACTTGACGCATACTTGGTATTTGGAACAAGCCTATCCTATATCCTAGCATTTAAAAACACACATGAACTTAAACTCCAAGGGGGCGTTCAAAACATTTTCAATGCTCAGTACTATCATATCAACTATTATGTCATGCCTGGCAGAAACTACTTCTTAAAAATCGCTTATGAAATTTAGCCTATTCTTTATACTTGCTCTAATGATCATTTCTTGCAATAAAGACCCTGAAGAAACTGATCCAGTCGCATCTGAATCAAATTTTAGTCATGGGGTTTTAGTCCTAAATGAAGGGCTATTTCAACAAAACAACTCGACCCTTTCATGGATTGATTTGAATTCAAACGAAGTAACTAATCAAGTCTTTCTAGCTCAGAACAATAGACCTCTTGGAGATACTGGAAATGATATGTGTCGATATGGAAACAAAATATATATTGTTGTCAATGCCTCTAGTACAGTTGAAGTTATTGATAGAAGCTCATTAAAAAGTATAAAGCAAATTAACTTACAACTAAATAGTCAAGGCCAACAACCTAGAGCCATAGATTTCTTCAATGGCAAGGCTTATGTCTCAAGCTATGACGGATATATAAATATTTTAGATACCTCAAGTCTAACTATAATAGATCGAATTGAAGTTGGTGCAAATCCAGAAGGAGTAACCATTTACGACGGATACCTTTATGTCTCTAATTCGGGAGGCTTAAGCTTTCCAAATGTTGATTCAACTGTTTTTCAAATAGATCTAAACACCAATCAAGTCATAGATACGTTTGTGGTAGGAAATAATCCAGGAGACATAGATTCGGATCTGGAAGGTGATATATACGTTGTAAAGCGCGGCGATTACAGCTCTAATGATCCTTCAGAATTAATAAGAATAAGCAATAATGGCTCGGTAACTAATACTGGAATAAATGCATCTTCCATCACCAAACATCAAGATTACCTATATATCTCCTACTACAATTATGATAATGGAGAAGGTCAAGTTTTGGTATACGACATGC
>CBFHJL010000110.1:0-8975 GCA_965656195.1 Brumimicrobium sp.
GAGAACTAACTAATACATATGAGGATTCTTTTAAGGTTTAATTTATTGATATTATCGCTGTTCATGTCGGGTGTTTACCTCGTAGGTCAGGAGGTTGTAATCGATATAAATTGGCAGGAGCAATGGGATACAGTTAAGGCTGAGGG
This sequence comes from Brumimicrobium sp., assembly GCA_965656195.1. GTDB lineage: Bacteria > Bacteroidota > Bacteroidia > Flavobacteriales_D > Crocinitomicaceae > Brumimicrobium. The sequence goes on from CBFHJL010000110.1 coordinate 147, forward strand.
GTCGGTTTATACATTTCCCGGAATGGAAAATGTATATTATGATGGCGAACAATATCTTCATTTGTCGAGTTATCAAAGATCTTCGTCAAACGAAAATTGGAAGTTTACGCTTGAATCTTTTGAATCGAAACCGCTCAGTAATAAGGAAATAGAATTTGTAACTTTCAATGATATTTCAGTATCTCAGGATGTTCTATTTGAAGTTAAGAATGTTAAATCCTCAAATGTTCCGGTGTGCAATCTTAGTGTCTCACCATTTATAAATCGAAACGGTGCTCTTTCTAAGATAACGAAGGTAAGTTTTAACGTTTCAAAATCAAATCAATATCCAGTAAAGTCGAATACGTTTGCATCTAATTCAGTGTTGCAGTCGGGCAGTGGTGATTGGTATAAAGTAACCGTGAGTGAAAATGGGATCTATCGTTTGGACTATTCCTTTTTATCTTCAATGGGTATTAATGTAGATGCGTTAGATCCAGCTGATATTAATGTCTATGGTAATGCTTTTGGTAGGCTTCCTGAAAATAATTCAGAATATAGACCGGACGACCTCATAAAAAATGATATTTATATTCAGGGAGAAGCAGATGGCTCTTTCGATCAAGGAGATTTTATTTTATTTTATGGGCGAGGCCCTCATAAATGGGAACAAACTGGAACAGATATGTTTTCAAGAACTTTGAATAACTATTCAGATGTATCTGCATATTTCATAAATATTAATAGTAACGGAACTCCTTCCAGAATTCAACCTGCTGATCTTTCTAGTTTGACAGAGACGAATACAGTAAATGATTACAATAACTTTACAATATATGAAAGAGAGCAACGTAATTTGATTAAAGGAGGTCAGCGTTGGTATGGAGATGTCTTTGATGCTGAACTTTCACAATCGTATTCTTTTTTCTTACGTAACTTAAATACGAGTGAGCCTGGTTTGATAAGATCTTTTTTCGCATGTAGTGAAGGAAGTTCAGGAGGGAATACCAATTTCTCTATATCGTATAACGGCACCCAGATGGGAAGCGCGAATTTATTAGCAGTAGGATCTGATAATTATTCTCGAAACGGTTTTATATCAATGCCTAATGTATTCAATCCGAATTCAAGTAGTTTTTCTTTGAATGTTACATTTAATAGGACTTCACCTTCAGATATAGGCTATCTCGATTTTGTAGAGGTTAATGCAAGAAGTTTTTTGAATTTCGGATCAGGAACTATGGAATTCAGAGACCTGAACTCGGTAGGAAATGGAAATGTTTCACTTTTTCAAATTTCAAACTTTTCTGGAGGTGATCTTATATGGGAGATAACGGAAAGAACCAATCCTAAATTAGTTAATGGGACATTAAGTGGTTCTACTTATGAATTCAAGGTAGCGACTGATAGTCTGAGAACTTTCGTAGCATTTGATGGCTCAGATTACAAGACGCCCCAGTTTGTTGAAAAAGTGAGGAATCAAAATCTTCATGGTTTGCCTCAAGCGGATTATTTGATAGTGACTCATCCTTTATTTTTATCACAAGCAAATCGTCTTCGTTCACTTCATGAAGCGAACGGCTTATCCGTGCACGTAGTAACAATACAAGAAGTATACAATGAGTTTTCTGGAGGAACCCAAGATCCGACAGCAATTAAGTTTTTTGCTAAAATGTTTTACGAAAGAGCGGAAGGAGATCCTGATGATATGCCTAAATACCTTTGTCTTTTTGGTGATGGCACATATGACCCAAAAGATAGAGTCTCTGAAAACAACTATATGGTCCCCGTTTATCATACGGTAAATTCCGAGAGTTATATATCTACTTTGCTTTCTGATGATTATTTTGGTTTTCTTGACGACGCAGAAGCTTTTGCCCCTTCTGATAATCTCGATATTGCGGTGGGACGGTTGATAGCAACCACTGCTGAAGATGCTAAAAACCTAGTTGATAAAATAGAGCATTACATGAAGAATGGTTCTTCTATTTATTCAGGTCAGGATCTTTCTTGTGGTGAAGATGGCTTCATCAGTACTCATGGGGATTGGAGACTGCGTTATACACTTATTTCTGATGATGAAGAGAACGGGTACTTTGTGGTGAATGATTTAGAACCAGCATATTCTTATGTGACGCTGAATCATCCAGAGATGAATGCGAAGAAAATTTATTCTGATGCTTATGTTCAAACAACTACTGCAGGAGGAGAAAGATACCCTGCTGTTAACGAGGAAATAACGCGAAGTATAGAGTCAGGATCTATATTAACATGTTATGTCGGTCATGGGGGAGCAATGGGAGCAGCATCTGAAAGAATCATGACGATAGGGGAGATTCAAGAATTAGAGAATATAGATAAATTGACTCTTTTTGTTTCTGCTACTTGCGAATTTGGTAGGATAGATGATAATGAAAGAGTTTCAGCCGGAGAATGGATGGCCTTGAATGAAATTGGTGGTGCGATAGCTTTAATGACCACTACTAGAGCTGTTTATTTTTCAACGAATTCGATAACTACTGATCGATTCTTCCAAACTGTTTTTACAAGAGATGCGAATGAAGAACCTTTAACCTTTGGTGAGATTATTACCGACACTAAAAATGCTGTATTAGGAGGATCTAATAATAAAAGAAGTTTTATGCTCCTGGGGGATCCAGCATTGAAAATTGCCTTGCCCTATGAAAAAGTAGTGTTGGACTCTGTCAATCAAGTAGATGTTACTCAGGCAAATGATACGATTCGTGCATTATCGAAAGTGAGAATGAAAGGACATGTGGAGGATCAATTTGGAAATCAATTGAATGCCTATAATGGCATATTGCAACCTTCTGTTTTGGATAAGCCTATACAGTTGCAAACTTTGGGGCAGGATGCTTCGTCTCCTGTTATTTCTTACGAGCAGCAGTTGAACGTATTATTCAGAGGGAAAGCCACGATCAACAATGGAATCTTTGACTTTGATTTTATTGTCCCCAAGGACATCAATTATAATTTTGGTCTTGGTAAAGCAAGTTTTTATGGGTATAGTAATCAAGACTTAACCTCAGGAGGGTACTCTAAATCTTTTATTATCGGTGGCATTGATACGACGGGACTAAATGATAGTGAAGGCCCAGAGATTGAACTCTATTTAAACGATGATAATTTTGTGAATGGGGGAATAACAGATGAAACACCAATTTTGATTGCTCAATTATTTGATGAAAGCGGTATAAATACTGTTGGTAATGGAATTGGTCATGATATTACTATGATTATCGATGAAAATACCAGTGATGCGATTGTTCTGAATGAATTCTATAATTCTGACTTAGATACATACCAAAGTGGAGAATTAAGTTATCAATTGAGCGAACTGAAACCGGGTTTGCATACCTTGACATTCAAAGCCTGGGATGTGAATAATAATTCAAGTGAGAAAACGATAGAATTCACAGTTCAAGAGAAAAGTGAACTGGTATTAGATCATGTGTTGAATTATCCTAATCCTTTTACAACAAGTACCGAGTTTTATTTTGAACATAATCAGGTTTGCGCAGCTTTAGAAACCCAAATAGAGATTTATACGGTAACAGGAAGACTTGTGAAGACTATAAACCAAATGGTAGAAACCAGAGGATTTAGGACAGAAGGGATTTTTTGGGATGGTAGAGATGAGTTTGGCGACCAGTTAGCGAAAGGAGTTTATGTATATCGTGTTAGTGTTAAAACTCCAGAAGGAGAAATAACTAGAGCGATGGAAAAACTGTATCTTTTGAAATAGTGATACAATATAATTTGACGATTTACGTATATTTGTATATTGTCGTAAGGTATGTCAAACATATCTTATAAATATTAAACGTTCAGAGTCGAGCATTTGAAGAAACTAGAAATGATGAAATCATATATATACGCTGGAATTGCACTTATTATGCCTTTTTGTGTTTCAGCACAAGATAGCGGGGCTACAGATGCAGCAGAATTGCAGTTAAATACGATTACAACGGCTGTACCTTTTGTTCAGATAACCCCTGATTCAAGATCAGGAGCTATGGGTGACGCAGGTACTGCTTTAAGTCCGACATCAAGTTCTTTGTTTTGGAATACATCCATGTTGTCTTTTTCTGAGGAGAAGTCCGAAATATCATTATCCTATTCTCCGTGGTTGCAGAATTTAGCTTCAGACATTAATTTGTCTCATCTGGCAGGTTACATGCGATTGAATGATCGTAATGTAATTGGAGGTTCCCTTCGTTATTTTAGTTTAGGAGAAATTGTATTTACAGATAATAACGGGAATCAAACTTTAACGCATACACCAACTGAATTCGAAATACTTGGAGGTTATGCATATCAATTGAATCAAAACTTCTCACTCGGGCTAAATGGTAAATTCATCTTTTCGAATTTGACTGCTGGAGTTAACGTAGCAGGCGCATCAACGAAGCCGGGTTTAGCAGGTGCAGCAGATCTTTCCTTTTCATATCTTAATGACGACGTTCGTTATGGAGGTACGAGAGGTTCGATGGCATTCGCTTTGACGTTAAATAATATTGGGAATAAAATTTCATATACATTGGAGAATGAAAGAGATTTCCTTCCTACAAATTTGAAACTTGGTTCTGCTCTCACTTTTGATCTTGACACATATAATAGTTTGACTTGGGCATTGGATATTTCAAAGTTATTGGTTCCAAGCCCTCCAATTATTAACGCTAATGGAGAAGTCCTTTCTGGTTATGACCCGAATATAGGTGTGGTACCAGGTATGCTTCAGTCTTTTTACGATGCCCCGGGAGCATTGTCTCGAGACGCAAATGGAGATTTTATTGAGAATCCAGATGGGTCATATCAGGTAGAAGACGGAACACGTTTCAAAGAAGAGTTATCTGAGATTATGATCGGAACGGGTATTGAATATTGGTACAATGATATTTTTGCTGCGCGAGCGGGTTACTTTTATGAAAACCTGAAAAAAGGTGCACGTCAACATCTAACCTTTGGAATTGGATTAAAATATAAGTTGTTTGGTATAGATTTTTCTTACCTCACATCACTCAGAAGAAATAATCCACTTCAGAATACGATTAGATTTACGATGAGACTTTATCTAGGGAACAAATCTGGGGCTGATGGTAAAGGGTCTGTAAAGCCACAGTAATGAATATAAAAATAGGCTTCGGAGTTGATGTTCATCAACTTGTAGAAAATCGCAAACTATTTATTGGTGGTGTAGAAATACCCTCTAAACTGGGAGCATTAGGTCATTCTGATGCTGATGTTTTGTTGCATGCTATTTGTGATGCCATGCTTGGAGCAGTTAACTTAAGAGATATAGGTTTTCATTTTTCGGATACTGATCCAAAATATAAGAATATCGATAGTAAGATTTTACTGAAAGATTCATACTCCCTAATTAAAGAGAAAGGTTTTGAAATAGGTAATATAGACGCAACTGTAGTTCTTGAAAAACCAAAAGTAAACCCGCATATTCCTGGAATACAAAAAGTGATTGCTGAGTTGTTGGAAACGGATATTGACAATATATCTATAAAAGCCACTACACACGAAAAAGTTGATTCATTCGGCAGGCAGGAAGCGATTAAAGCTTATGCGGTTTGTCTTCTCTCTAAAGTGAATTGATGTTTTTAGCTAAGTAGCTGATATGTCAGAAGTGCACTTATGTATGCCAAGCCTGTGAAGGCAATAAATTGCCAAATAGCAACACTCCATTTACCTGATTCCTGTTTAACAATGGCTACTGTACTCATACACTGTAATGCGAAAACGTAGAAAATCAAAAGTGAGAAAGCTGTTGCATAAGAGAATTTAATCGACTTCAAACCTGATTTTCCTTCAATATCTCCTTGAACACTATAGATGGTTGACATTGTTCCTACAAATACTTCTCTAGCGGCAAATGAAGCAACTACAGCGATTCCTATTTTCCAATCATAGCCTAGAGGCTCTATGGCAGGCTCAATCGTTTTACCAATTATTCCCAAATAAGAATGTTCTAGTTTTTCGCTGCTCATTTCGCTTTCTAGACGTTCAACATCTGCTCCTTCTTCATTCATAAGAGCTGTATATTGTTGATCAATTTTCTCCATTTCACCATTTGGCCCAAAATAGGAGAGTACCCAAAGAATAACAGATGCGATTAATATTACTTTACCTGCTTGTAGAACAAAGATTCGACCCTTGTTGATCATGTTGGTAACAGCATTCTTTAAGCTAGGTGTTTTATAATCAGGTAATTCAAGAATGAAACTATCATCACCTTTTAATTTAGAGAATTTATGGATCATAAATGCAATAATGAGACTCGCAACAATGCCTAGAATGTAGAGGCCCATCATGAATAGCCCTTGAACACTAATAAAACCCCAAATGAAATCATCTGGTGCAATAAAAGAGACCAAGAAAACATACACGGGCAATCGCGCCGAACAACTCATTAGAGGAGTAATGAATATAGTAATGAATCGCTCTTTTTTGTTTTCTATGGATCTAGCGGCCATTATAGCAGGTATGGCACATGCGAAACCTCCGACTAATGGAACGATAGACTTTCCATTCATCCCGAATTTCCGAAGTAAGCCATCAGTCATAAAACTAACCCTACTCAAATAGCCAGTGTCTTCAAGAATCGCTATTAATCCAAATAAGATCATGATTTGAGGTACAAATATTAATACCCCAGCTAATCCGGCGAAAATACCATCTGAAATAAAGTCTGCTAACCATCCTTGAGGTAAAAAACTTACCACTTCATTTCCAATCCATATAACACCATCGTTGATTGTGTCCATAGGGTATGAGGCAAAAGTGAAAATGGCTTGGAAAACAAAGAAAAACACGAGCAGGAAGATGAGTAGCCCCCAAAAAGGATGCGTTACATACTTATCTATCTTATCCGTAGAATTATTAGTAGACTCAACATTTGAAGAAACAAAAGATTTAGTCGCGGTATTAATTTCTTCTACTCTATTGTTAATTTCCAAAAGTTCTTCTTTGAGCGGATCAAAGCCTGATGATTGCGAAGTCTCCTGAAATTTATTGAATGATTCTTTTTCAAGTAAAGCTTCCGCATTACAACACTGTTTGAACAACATGTATCTAGATGTAGACTTGAAATAAGACTGAACTGAGTTTAGTAAATTCTCGTTTTTTCCATCCTGAAAAAGGGATTTCTTTGAAACTTGCGGATGCTTGTTAACAGCTTGCAACATATCATCGACTCCAATTCCTTTTCTCGCACTTATTCCGACAGTTGGAACATCAAAATATTTTGAAATGCCCTCAAGGTCTAAAACGTCACCTTTCAAGCTGGTAATGTCGATCATGTTTATGGCAAGTACCGTAGGTATTCCAAGTTCAATGACTTGCGAAGCAAAAAATAAATTTCTTGCTAAATTGGTTCCATCTGCAACAAATATCAACAGATCTGGAAAGTCTTTATGTTCAGGGTTTAAAAGTATATCTTGAACTACTTTCTCATCATCGTTTTTGGAAGAAAGACTGTAAGTTCCAGGCAAGTCAATAAGCTCGCACTTTTCTCCATTTTCTAGCTTGATAAATCCAGATCGCTTGTCAACGGTAACCCCAGGGTAATTGCCGACTTTCTGATTGAGTCCGGTTAATCGGTTGAAAAGAGAGGTCTTTCCAGAATTTGGATTTCCAACGAGCGCTATCTTTTTCAATTTCTTTGTCATACCGGTTTGCAAAAATGCCAAAAAAATGTTGTTTTAACAGTACCATGAGAATGGTATTTCTTAACAATTTTAATGTTGAGCGAAGATCAAAAAATTCTGTACTCTTCTCTTAAAATGATTAATTTCGTCTTCTATTTAAAAAAAATGTAATGAAGAAGGTCTTAACGGTTATTGGAGCGCGTCCGCAGATTATTAAGTCTGCAGCATTTTCTAGAGTAGTCAAGACTGAATTTCCTAATCAACTCAGGGAAGTAATCGTTCACACGGGGCAGCATTATGATGAAAATATGTCCGCTATATTTTTTGAAGAAATGCAGATACCAAAACCGGATTATAATTTAGAAGTAGGTTCTGCCTCACATGGTAAGCAAACTTCGGCAATGATTATAAAATTGGAAGAAATTCTACAAGACGAAAAACCGGATGCTATCTTGGTCTATGGAGATACAAATTCAACGCTTGCTGCGGCAGTTGCCGCTTCCAAAATACATGTTCCTATCATTCATGTTGAGGCAGGTTTAAGAAGCTTCAATAAATCCATGCCAGAAGAGGTAAATAGAATTGTATGCGATCATTTGTCTACTCTTTTATTTTCTCCAACTTCCACAGGCTACAATAACCTGCTAAATGAAGGTTTTTCAGAAGATAAAGAAGAATGTTCTGTTGATGCTCCTAATGTTTATCATTGCGGAGATATTATGTATGATAACACTTCTTTTTTCGCGGAGGTGGCAATAGAAAAAAATACTGTTTTAAGTGAAAATAATCTAGAAAACACCCCGTTTTTCTTGTGCACTATTCACAGAGGGGCAAATACAGATGATAAAACAAAATTAACTGCAATATTCTCAGCATTGCTGAAGGTATTAGAAAATCATCCTAATCATCAATTGGTTTTACCACTTCATCCAAGGACACGTAATTGTATGGTAGAGAATGTTGACCGTGATATTCTAGATAAAGTGAACAATCATGATCGTTTACAGTTGATAGACCCAGTGTCTTACTTGAATATTTTAGCATTGGAAAGCAAGTGTGATTTGATCATAACAGACAGCGGAGGATTGCAAAAGGAAGCTTATTTCAATGAAAAACCATGTGTTATTCTTAGGCCAGAGACTGAATGGGTTGAGATAGTAGAACATGGTAA
>CBFHJL010000111.1:0-5630 GCA_965656195.1 Brumimicrobium sp.
CCACAATTGGTCAAGTAGATGAAGAAGCAATTTTTTACTTAAGATCTCGTGGTATTTCTAAAGAAAATGCAAAAAAGTTAATGGTCTCTGCTTTTATTGGAGATGTACTTGATAATATAAATAATGAAGCAGTTAGAGCTTCTGTAGATAATTTGTTCTTTGAGGAATACGGATGGGAATTTTAGACTCGACGAAAAAGCAGTAATAATCGATTAGTACCGATATTTATACTACGAATATTGAATATTGTTTATATTTGGGTATATCTATTGGGATGGTCGCACGTAAAACTATTACTACAAAGGTTTCAAAAATCATTAAAGAAGATGATTTTGTTCGAATTAAATTTTTTGAATCTGAAAATCTATTTGACCTTGACGAAGCGAAAATGCAATTTGATGCTGCACACTCGCTTTGTGGTGGAAAGCCCTATAAAATTTTAATTGACATTAGAGGAGTTAATGTTTCACCTGATAAAGATGCGCAAGACTTCCTGAGTCAATTGGACAATAAAATAGCAGAGGCTATCATTGTAAGTAATCTAGCAGTTCGAATTCTTTCTGAATTCTACAGGAAGAAGTCAACACAAAATAAAGTCAAAATATTTTCCAGAGAGGACAAAGCAATCGAATGGTTATCTAAGCAATAAGTTAGTCATAGAGATTTCTCGATTTTCTCAACTAAAGTGAAACCTCCTTGTTTCTTTATAAGAACATTATTTTTAATGCAATTAAAATGGCTGAATTAAACATATCTGAGATTCGACAAGAATTCCCAACGCTGTCTAGAAAGATACATGGCAAACCCTTGGTTTATTTTGATAATGGAGCAACTTCTCAAAAGCCGCTAAAGGTAATTGATCGTATTGATGATTATTATAAAAATGAGAACTCTAATATTCATAGAGGTGTACATACGCTTAGTCAAGAAGCAACTTCGGCTTACGAAGAATCTAGATTGACTATTCAGAAGTATTTGAATGCGAAGCATGAATATGAAATAATATTTACGAAAGGAACTACTGATAGTATAAACCTAGTAGCGTTTTCATTTGGTGAGATGTTGACCTCTGGAGATGAGATCATAATTTCAGCTATGGAGCACCATTCAAATATTGTTCCTTGGCAAATGTTATGCGAAAGAAAAGGGTGTGTTTTGAAAGTTATTCCCATGAATCAAAAAGGAGAATTGATTTTTGAGGAATTTGAATCGCTTTTGAATCAAAGGACAAAGCTAGTTTCAGTGACACATATTTCAAATTCATTGGGTACAATCAATGATATTAGATCTATTATTAACCGTTCTCATGAAGTAGGAGCTAAAGTACTGATTGACGGAGCTCAAAGCATACAACACGTAAAAGTTGATATGCAAGAACTAGACTGTGACTTTTATGCTTTTTCAGGACATAAAATCTTTGGCCCAACGGGAGTAGGTGTTTTATACGGTAAGGAGTCAATTCTCAATGAAATGCCTCCTTATCAGGGAGGAGGAGATATGATTAAGGATGTTACGTTCGAAAAAACAACGTATAATACACTTCCGCATAAGTTTGAGGCAGGAACACCGAACATTGTCGGTGGAATTGCGTTAGGTTCTGCTTTCGATTACCTGAACTCTTTAGATATGCTAGCTGTTTCCAGGCATGAGCAAGCCTTGCTCGAATATGCTAAAGATAAACTTTCTACCTTGGATGGAATTAAATTTTATGGAGAGGCAGAAGATAAAACCAGTGTCCTCTCATTCCTCATTGAAGGAACTCATCCTTATGATGTTGGAACTTTATTAGATAAAATGGGGATTGCTGTGCGAACAGGTCATCACTGTACGCAGCCAGTTATGCAGTATTACGATATTCCAGGAACAATTAGAGCTTCTTTCGCGTTTTATAATACATTTGAGGAAGTGGACTTGATGCTTGCAGCACTGCAAAGAATTATTCCTATGTTAAAAGATTGATATTATGACTATTACAGAAAAAGAGCAAGCCATTGTAGATGAGTTTTTAATCTATGATGACTGGATGGATAAGTACGAGTATATTATTGAACTTGGAAAGGATTTACCAATCATTGATGCTTCAAAAAAAACAGATGATAGGCTTATAAAAGGTTGTCAATCGAGAGTTTGGCTTGATGCTGAGAAGAAAGATGGTAAAATGCACTATTCAGCCGATTCTGATGCAATTATTACAAAAGGTATAATCGCATTGTTAATTAGAGTACTCAATGATGAGGATCCTAAAGATATCGCTAAGGCGGAATTAGGTTTCATAAAAGAAATAGGACTTCAAGAACACCTTTCGCCAACACGTTCCAATGGGTTAGTAAGCATGGTGAAACAAATGAAGATGAATGCTTTGAAACAAATTGCATAACATGAATTTGAGAAGAACAGTTGCTCCTTTTATTGCTTTGTTAACTTCATTCTCTTTTGCTAGTTGCAGTGATCCTGAATTAGACAGATTAATGGACGATTATTGCAATTGTATTCAAAAAGCTCGTTATAATCAGTCTAACGATTACGACCTTTGTATTGAAAAGATGCATTCCATTAAAGAAAAGTATAAGGATCAACCAAGAAAATTACAGAAGGTTTTTGAAAAAACAGATGATTGTTATTAGCAGATCTGTTTATTGATCAATACTCTCTAGGAACCTTTTGAAGTTCGGGTTTTTAGCAACATCAGCTTGACCTAGTATTAAAAGTGAATTTGGACGATTTCTTTCGAGCCACATGGTGAAATTAGAATTCGTTGCAGCTAAAGTCCCATTGATATCTACTTTATAACCAGGCTTATTATTTTCTGTTAAATAAGTGTGTGTCTCACCATCTTCTTTGGTGAAGTTGTGATTCTCATGGAATACAACGACAGCATCTACCTCCTCTATCAAATCAGTGTTCTTTTGATCAACTGGAACTGCCTCGATACGTTTATCACCAGTCCATTCGGTAATTGATTTACCAAAAGTATTACCTTCTATAACGTATATTTTTCTAATTCTCATTTTCCAAACACTTAAGAGCTTTCTTTGCTCAAATAAACGGAGGACAAAAATAATGACTTATGTTGAAAAACAAACTTAAAATCTGTATTTAACTAAAGAATTTTAAACATCCGTAGTATTACGGATTAATTAGTCTTCGATAAACTTATAGCCAACACCTTTTATGGTTTGGATATAGTTTTTACCAATTTTTTCTCTTAGTTTTCGTATGTGTACATCGATAGTTCTATCTCCTACAACAATGTGTTTTCCCCAGACAGTATCAAGGATTGTTTCGCGCTCAAAAACATTACCCGGTTTAGAGGTAAGTAAGGCGAGGAGCTCAAATTCTTTTTTAGGTAAGTGTAGGATCTCACCGTCTAAATGAACAGAGTATTTCTCTCTGTCTATTAGTAGTCTGGATTCACCAGTAGTTCTCTTTTTTCTTTGAGATTTCCGTCTTAGAAGAGCATTAATTCTACTTATCAAGACTTTTGGCTTAACAGGTTTCGCTATATAATCATCGGCTCCCGCATCAAGACCCGCGATTTGGCTGTAGTCCTCATTACGAGCAGTAAGAAAGCAAATAATAACGTTTTCGCTATCTGGAGATTTTCGAATTGAATCACAAACCTCAATACCATCCATATCTGGCATCATTACATCAAGTAATATTAAGTCAATATCATTTTTCGATTGTGCTAGTACACCTAACCCCTCTTTGCCATTAGCTGCAGAGCTCACGTGAAAACCTTCTTTGATCAAGTTATAAGAAAGTAGCTCCCTTATTTCTTCTTCATCGTCTATTATAAGTATGTGCTTCATCCGAGGTGATTATTTCTTCTTTAAAGTTAACTTGTCAATTGTAATGTTCAAAAATAGGAAAAATAACGAACAGTTATTGATGTTAAAATAACATTGGTCTATTTCAAAAAACTGAGAGTTTTCAATTAAATCAATATCATTAACATTTAATTTTTGCTTTAAATAAATAATAAAAAGAAGGCACTATTGTATTCCTAATATTACTTTTTTTAAATATTTATCGACTAAAAACATGAGTTGGTAAATCTACATTATACTTTGTATATTCTATTGTCGACGAATAAACCGATTTTCTAGATGAAATTTTGGGTACTTTATTTTTTTAAGCTAACTATATGATTCTTGAAAAAAACCTAATTCTGAATATGCCTGTTAAAGGATTGTGCATCCAATAATATGCATTATCTTTGTCGCAGTAGTAGTAGGTTAGGTTGATTAGTGTGATAAGAGCTCGAAACACCCGTTTCGGGCTCTTATTTTTTTAAATATCAGATCTTATTTATTATTTTCGACAAAATGTATAGAGATTTGAAAGTTGACTTTCTACCAATCGATCAGATCACAAAAGCAAATTTTACTCAGAACGCTTTAGATCTTTTTTATTTCCAGTACGAAAATGTTCAGGTATATAAAGAGTATTGCAATTATCTAGACATTACATCTCCTGAAAATTTGAACCAAATACCTTTTCTTCCTATACAGTTCTTCAAAAGTCATAAGGTACTTCCTGCATCGTATGAAGTTGAAAAGATTTTTAAAAGCTCAGGAACTACGAAAAGAAATAGAAGTCAGCATCATGTGGTAGATCTAGCTTTATATGAGGACTCATTTTCAAGAACATTTACCAAACAATTAGTTGATCCCAAGAAGGCAATTATTGTGGCTTTGTTGCCTAATTATTTGCAGCAAGGAGATTCATCTCTGGTTTATATGGTAGATAAATTAATCAAGCAATCTGATCATGAGTTGTCAGGTTTCTATTTAGATGATTTGAATAATATTCATGATCTTATTACAGATGCTAAGCGGACTGATCGGAAAGTTGTGCTTTTTGGAGTCTCTTTTGCACTTTTAGATTTGGCCGAGAAAAACTTTGACCTAGCTGAAGTCATTATCATAGAAACGGGAGGAATGAAAGGTCGCCGAAAAGAAATTATTAGAGCTGAATTACATTCAATTCTGATGAAAGGGCTGAATGTTGATTGTATTTACTCAGAGTATGGAATGACAGAACTTCTTTCTCAAGCCTATACCGATGGTAGTGAATTTTTTCAGAGCCCACCATGGATGAAAGTCATGATTCGTGATATAAATGACCCTTTAAATTATAGGCCAGACGGTAAAACCGGAGGAGTTAATGTAATAGACTTGGCGAATAGATATAGCTGCTCATTTATTGCCACGGATGATTTAGGAGTTATTCATAATGAAAGGTTTAAAATTTTAGGTAGATTTGATCAAAGTGATATTAGAGGGTGTAATTTATTGGTGAATTAAGAAAGGGAACATTTTTTGTTACTAATATTGTATGTCAAACAGAAAATTAAAAAAAATGAAAATACTATTTGGTTTGTCTTTACTGATTGTGTTAGGGAGTTGTGCAACAAAAGTGCCTTACACAGCTGAGATTAAGAAGGACTTTGGTTTAACACCTGAGAAACTAAAAAAGGTCCAATTTTATACATCAGAAACGATTATTTTAGAGCGTAGTGATGATCAAGAAATCATTTCTACTACTGGAGAGGATGGAGAGTTGGTTTCGTCTGAAAGATCTACTTCTGAAAGAATAGTTATACCAGCGAATCGCCCTTGTATTTT
>CBFHJL010000111.1:5730-8960 GCA_965656195.1 Brumimicrobium sp.
GAGGATGGAGAGTTGGTTTCGTCTGAAAGATCTACTTCTGAAAGAATAGTTATACCAGCGAATCGCCCTTGTATTTTTGAAGAAATGGAAAAGGACGGTTCTATTCAAATTCGATTCGAGATGGGTGCAGGTCGTTTTTTAACATTTACAGAACGTAAGAATATCTCGAATGGAAGATTCTATTTAGAAGCGCAATGGAAAAATGGGAAAGGTGAATTGGACTATGGCGGTACAGTTTATTACGCAGTTCGCAGCAGTGCTTCTGCTTATCTTATGGTGAAGCTTAAGAAATGGAAAAAGAATCAACGTAAGGATAGAGTAGTAAAAGGAATGAAGATATAAAGTGCACTTAATACTCGGTTAATACGAGTTTATTATATTTGATTTGGAAAGGGGGTTAGTGGAAGCTTTCCTCCTTTTTTTAATGCTTAAAGTGATAGTTGAATGAAGAAGTTGATCAATAGAGAGTTGAGCTGGCTCGCTTTTAATGCTCGTGTTTTACAAGAGAGTCTTGATCGTGATGTTCCATTGATTGAACGACTTAGATTCCTAGGTATCTATTCTAATAACCTTGATGAATTCTTTCGTGTAAGAGTTGCAAACTTGCATCGTATGTTGGAAATAAAAAATCAACGTATTGATGGCTTTAAAGGCTCAACAAAGGACTTATTAAATCTAGTGCAGGATACAATTAAACAACAAAGGCGGTATTATGATTTATCATATCAACGGTTGCTGAAAGAGATGGAGGATCAGCAGATTTATCACTTTAATGAGGAGAATATTCCAGAAGAAATTAAGGAAGATCTGTACAGATATTACCATGGTGAAATTAAGCGGGATATTGTTCCTATAATGCTCGAAAAGAAGCGTAAGTTTCCACGTTTACGAGATAAGGAAATTTACCTTGCCGTTAAAATGGAATGTGGCGAAAAACAAAAGGTAAAATATGCCCTGATTCAAGTTCCCTCTCAACATAAAAGGTTTATAAGTTTTGAACGTGAGGATAAAGTCTTTGTCATTTTGCTTGATGATATCATTCGATTATTCATGAAGGAAGTGTTTGCCATATTCGAGGTTCAATCCATAAAAGCATATACCTTTAAATTTACACGTGATGCTGAATTGACTATTGATGATGATTATTCAATATCGATGTACGAGAAAATGGAGGATAGCATCGAACAAAGAAAAAAGGGAGAAGCACTTCGTTTTGTTTACGATCAGAATATGGATGAAGATCTTTTGAATTATCTTAAGAAATCTATAGGTATTGAGGGAGAAGATCATGTTGCGCCAGGAGGGAGATATCATAACTTCAAAGATCTTATGAAGTTTCCTTCTTTCGGAAATGATTCTTTTGTTTTTCAAGAACAGCCACCCGTTGATTCTGATGACTTTCAAGGTACATCATCTGTAATAAAAAAAGTATTGAGTAAAGATATTCTTTTGCATTATCCTTATCAGAAATTCGATCATTTAGTCGATTTGTTGAGAGAGGCTGCGATTGATCCGAAAGTAAAAGAGATTAAGATTAATATTTATCGAGTTGCGAAACGATCTCAAGTGATTAACGCTTTGATCAATGCGATTAAGAATGGTAAACTTGTCACAGTCGTTGTAGAGCTTCAAGCCAGATTTGATGAGGAGAATAATATGTATTGGTCTAATATTATGCGTGAACATGGAGCCAAATTAATTTTTGGAGTTCCAGGGTTAAAAGTACATGCTAAACTTATCCAGATTACGAGAGTAAGTGGGAAGAAAGAACAGCTTATCACGCATGTTGGAACTGGTAACTTTCATGGAGATACAGCTAAAATATATACTGATTTCAGTTTGCTGACTGCTCGTCCTGATATTGCTGGAGAGGTTAAAAAGGTCTTCAACTTGTTAGAAAACAACATTGAAAGAGCGACATATCGACATCTATTTGTGTCACCATTCAATACCAGAAGAAAATTTAGCGGACTAATCAATCAAGAGATTAAAAACGCGAAAAAGGGCTTGCCTGCAAGTATTGATATAAAACTCAATAACCTTGTGGATAATTCTTTAATCAATAAGTTAGTTGAAGCGGGAGTAGCCGGTGTTAAAGTAAGAATTATCGTACGAGGAATTTGTTGTTTAAATCCGGATATCAAGAAGTTAAAAGGTAATATTGAAATTATCAGCATCGTTGGAAGATATCTTGAACATGCTAGATTCTTTATTTTTAGTAACAACGAAGACCCCAAACATTACATTTCTTCTGCAGACTGGATGACGCGAAATCTTGATAAAAGAATTGAAGTAACAGCCCCAATTTATGCCAAGCATATTCAGGATGAACTTAGTTTTATCTTTGAAACACAATGGCGAGATAATGTGAAAGCTAGAATCGTGGATAGTGAACAGCGTAATCGTTCACGACAGATCACAGAAATCACAGAAGGGCAACCAATGCATAATTCTCAACAAGAGCTTTATGCGTATTACAGAGATAAATTAAAGGGATAAATAGATTAATCTTTGTCATAAACCATTAGAATAAGCCCTAGTCATCTAGAATATTTTTAGTAACATTACATAAAGTGTTACAATTTGATTTACGCAGCAATAGATATAGGAACGAATGCCGCTCGATTATTAATAGGTGAGGTAACTGAAAGTAACGGCGGGTTTTATGTTAAAAAAATATCTTATACACGAGTTCCTCTGCGTTTGGGGCTTGAGGTGTTTACTGATGGGATTATATCCAATCATAAACGAGAACAATTTGTTAAGACTATGCAGGCTTTTCAATTGATTACGGATGTTTATGAGGTCAGCCAAGTGAGAGCATGTGCAACATCTGCGATGAGAGAGGCGAAGAATGGAAAAGAGATAAGGGATGAGGTATTTGAGCAAACTGGTCTTAATATTGATATAATTGATGGTGAGGAGGAAGCAAATATCATTTTTTCAACGTTCTTACTTCTAGCTTTTGATAAAGAGTCTCCTTTTATTGTAATTGACGTTGGCGGTGGTTCAACGGAAGTGAGTGTCTTTGAAGAAGGGCAGCGGATTGCAGGAAAGTCTTTCAAGGTTGGGACGATTCGAATGATTAAAGGAAAAGTAGAATCTTCCGTCTGGGATGAAATTGATGAGTGGATAAATCAATCACTGAATATCAATATTCCCCATAAAGTTTTTGCAACGGGAGGGAATATTAATAAAACACATAAGGTTTTAGGCAAATCATACTTAGA
>CBFHJL010000112.1:0-8943 GCA_965656195.1 Brumimicrobium sp.
TAAACTTTTTGAGTTGTCAATGACTGTGCTTTTTGAAGTTCAAAATTAGAGGGTATTTCGATTAATACATGCTCCATGTTAATCGTCTTATTGATTTCTTTAAAAACGTAACTTAAAAGTGAATCGGATATCCATCTTTTTAAAACAATAGGGTTCGATAATGTTTTTAGGTCGAGTGATATTGTTTTTCCAGTAAATTTCTGTTTCAATAAAATTGTATTGAAGTCAATCAACTTTAAGAGTTGATTCTGAAACTTAAATTCGTTAATTGAATCAATCTGGGTATCGCTGAGATCGTAGAAGTTTATGAGATTATTATCGCAATTGATAACCTCATGATCGTGAAATAGCCATAGCGTTGAATCTCGGCTCATTTGAATGTCAATCTCTGTACCGTCTGTTCTTTTTAAGGCGTTTATTACAGAAGGGAGTCCGTTTTCATACCATGCGTTTGGTGTATTCATTTCAATTGGGCCGCTCCCTTTATGTCCAATGAATGTAATCTTTTGAGAAATAGTAATGGGGTTCTTGCAATTGGTCTCGTTGCTCGCGGAGTTACAGTCAACAATTAAAATTGCTAATCCAACATAAATTGCTAAGTAATAAACTCTATTAATATCCACTGAGTTCAATTTTATGAACAGTCGTCTCAAAAGTAATTTGATCCTTCGAAATGTTCCAAAAATACAAGGAAATCTCATCACCTTTTTTTAATTCAAATTCCATGTTGTTCTTAATATTAAACTTAATATTTCTTATTTCACCTATTGATTTTTCGACCAATTCAAGGTTGATTTTCTTCCATAAGTAATTCTGCTCTCCTCTCTTAATTGAAACAATTAGCATGGGTTGGGACTCGTCTGAAGTGCTTTTACTTCTTTTCCACCCTCTCCCAAAAGATAGATCGACTAATAAGTTTAATCCATTCATGTTGTAAGGCAATGCTTGACTAAATAAATTGTGAAATTCAGAGGAGTCGGTGATGTCAATTCTGAATTTTTCATCAGTATAAAGAACCTTGCCGTGGTCGTCTGGACGAATCATATTTTTACTTACGGTATAGGTGTGAATTGTTTTGTAAGCTCTAAATAATAATTCGCTATCGTCTATTCTGTTAGTTTTGCTCAACTCTAAGTTAGGTTCTAAATGAAAGTATTTACCGTCTGAGCTAAAATAATCTTTATGAAGAAAGTCTTTATATTTCCTATCATTTCTCATAAAGAGAATAGTTCTTTGATTTCTATATTCTTTAATAGTATCAAAAGGCTCTCCTAACCAATGTGCGTTTTCAATTGCTCTGAAGGGATACTGTTGCTTTATCAATTCATAAATGGACGGAGCTATATCAAGGTGAGAATTAACAGCTCTAATGGTCTTCGTTCGAGCAAGAAGCGGAGAATATATTATTAGAGGGACCCGATACTTTTCAATACTACTCCAATGCGGAATATCTGTCATCATATGATCGCCTAAAATAATGTAAACTGTGTTTTTGTGGTCAGTACTGCTTTTTCGTTTATTAAAATACGCTTTCAACACATCATCTGTATATTTCACGGTTGAGAACTCCTTCAGATACTTATTGTGTTTCAATTTGATTTCGTCACTTGCATTTGATTTCCTAATAATATCTTGAACCTCTTTAATGTATCCATCTTGATCTTCAACAATGAAAGGATAGTGCATCGAAAGTGTTAAGATAATATCTATATATGGGGAATGTTTGTTTGAGTTTTGCCGAGCATATACTTCATTCAAGAGCTGTTTGTCTGAGATTCCAAAAGGAACTTCATCAATACTCGTTTTGAGGTTAGTGCCTTCATAGTTGTACTCCTCTCTATTGTATATCTTTTGCAAATCATGATCTTTTAAGAATAAGTCCATATAATCAAAGCGAGCATGTCCTCCATAATTAAAACTAGAGTGATATCCATTTGCGACGAGCCACTTGAGTAAACTATTGGCAGATGGAAAACCATGCTTCTCATTGGTGAACCCTCTTCGGCCATGAGGAAGAGAACCTAGTAAAGAGGGTAGCACAGCAAAGGTTCTTTCTCCTGTTGCCAAGGAGTTTTCAAAATAGAGACTATGATCACCCAGTGAATCAAGGAAAGGGGTGTAGCTAATTTCTTTTGCGTTTCTTCCACTAAAAGAAGAGGACAGGCTTTCTACAATTAAGAAGACAAAGTTTGGAGGGGTGTTATCATCTAGCGCTAAAAAGGGTTTTAAAGGGTTTTGCCTTTCAACTTCATGCAGCAGTGGATATTTGAGGGAAGTAAAGTTCTTATTCTCATTTTTTTGAAATGCTATCACTGATCTTTCTATACTGAGTTGAGTATCTTCATCGGTATTGCAGAACGAGTAGAAGAAATGATACGTTTTATTAGTAGTTATTTCACTGTGTAAGTATTGATCACTCTTAATCTGTATGCCGAAAAGCAGTGCAGAGATTACGAAAATGAGTCCAGACCAAGCAATTAATCTTGTGTTTTGAATAGAACGAATCAATCTGAAGACTATCCAATACAAAAAAGGTAAGGTCAATAGAGTTAAGTAATACCATTTGAAAACAACGAAGTCTCCAGTGATCATTTTTATTTGCGAAAAATCGAAAGCAAATAGAATACTATCCAATGGTCGAAGTGTTATCGAAAAATAGAATGTCGATATCATTTCGAAAATCACTATAATGCATAGAATTAATGAGGCGAAAAGATTGATCGCTTTGATGTTTTGCAAAAGAAAGATAGGTGATATGACAAGACATAATAGAGAGCCAAAAAACACTTGGTTAATACTCCCAATTACCCACGTATTTAGAAGGGATGGGAAATAATGTTCTGTACTTATTATTAACAACGAAACAGACCATGATATAATAAGGCAGATGAGGAATGCAGAGTAGTGTCTCAGCAGCAAATGGATATTTATCTTAGCCTTCATTATCGTTAGACGAAATTACTTGTTTTTTTACAAAGAAAAAGTGCCGCCAATTATTATTGACGGCACTCTTTTAATGTCAACTCAATTTTTACCAGATTATTTCATAAGGTAATCGGGCTTGTATTCCTGTATAATTCTCAATCGATTTTATACGTTGATATAACTTGCTAATATCCTCTGGAAGAGATGCCTGTTTTGACTCTTGCTCTTCAATTGATTCTAAAAGCTCCATCCATGGTTCTTTTTTAACTTTTGGGAAGTATTGAACTATCGGGTTGTCTATTTTGGCTTCATTTGCAGCGTAATCAATGGCATCGTTTAATCCGCCAAGTGTATCAACCAATCCAATGCTCAATGCGTCTTTGCCGGTCCAAACACGTCCTCTAGCAACTGTATTAACTTCTTCCTTTGTCATTCCCCTTCCTTCAGCAACGCGCCCAAGAAATTGATCATAAATGTAGTCGACTTCTTTTTGAACCATGCCGTACTCTTCTTCGGTGAGCTTTTGATTGGTTGTTAAAACAGCATGTTTATTGGTGCTGACTTCATCGAACGATAAACCTAGCTTATTCTCTAGCATTGCGCCAGTGTAAGGGATTACTCCGAAAACTCCTATAGACCCAGTAATAGTTGTGGTTTCAGCAAAAATCTTACTTGCAGGTGCAGCAATGTAATACCCACCTGATGCTGCAACATCACCCATAGAGACAATCACGTTTTTCTCTTCTTTTGCAAGTTTCACTTCTCGCCATATTTCATCGCTGGCCAGTGCACTTCCTCCAGGACTATTTATTCTGAATACAATGGTTTTAATGTTTTTATCCTTTCTTGCCTGTTTGAAGAGTTTTGTGATTTTCTTACTGCTAAGCCCTTCTCCTTCTACCATTACAGCTCCTTCAGCAACAATTACCGCGATGTTA
Organism: Brumimicrobium sp.; assembly: GCA_965656195.1. Taxonomy (GTDB): domain Bacteria; phylum Bacteroidota; class Bacteroidia; order Flavobacteriales_D; family Crocinitomicaceae; genus Brumimicrobium. The sequence goes on from CBFHJL010000112.1 coordinate 3,864, forward strand.
GCTTTCTTTCCGTTCGCGATTTTTTGGTTATTCAAAAACTTCTCCTGAGCATATTTTTTAAACTTCTTTAGGTTTAAATCATCTACGTTTTCTATACCGGCTTTTTCGGCAATAAGAGCAATTACTTCGTCTCTATACATAGCCTTATCAATAAGTTGGTATTCCACAGCTTGATTGATTCTTCTTATATATCCAGAATCAGCATACATATTAAGAGTTCTACTTTTAATATCTCTTTCTTTACCTATTCCGTTGCGTACATCTTCCCAGATAGAAGTTAAATAGCGCTCCATCTGTAAACGGCTAGAGTCACTCATCTCAGTAAGGAAGTATGGCTCTACTGCACTTTTGAAGTGATTATCCGAACCTCGAACAACTTGCATTTCGAGATCTAGTTTGTCAAACATTCCTTTGTAAAACATCAATTCAGCCCCAATTCCAAGGAATTCAAACATTGAAGAAGGGAATCCATAATTCTCATTGGCAGCAGAGGCAATGTAATATTGTTTAAGCGAAATTGCTTCTCCGCTGTTATATGCTACCGCAAATTTTCCAGATTCTTCAAATCGATTGATAGCATCTCTAATCTCTTTTGCTGCAGCATATCCGCAGTTCGCACCCTCTAGTTCAATGAAAACACCTTTGATTCGATCGTCTTTACTTGCTTTTTCGAGTCCGTAGATGATGTCAGCTAGACCAAATCGATCAACAAGACTTAATGAAGAGCTATTAAAGCCAGACTCACTTGTTTCCCCTATATCTCCTTTAAGTGACATATGTAGCACCGCTTTATTACCAACGGAATACGGTTCTTTATTTCCTGTTAATCCTCCGATTATGAGGAATATTACAGCAAAAAGAATCACGAGTACTATTACACTCGCAGTCAAACTAGGCCAAAAAACCTTTCCAAATGATACTTTTTTTTCTTTCATATAATTTTTTTAATCAAGATAGTCGTTGTTCTTTATTAACGTTTCGTAAAAGATCAACAGAAAATAAGAGTAATTTTGCAATTACAAATATAGGAATTAATGGAGTGGAGGACAGATATAAGAGTATCAATGGAGTCAAATATATTTAGTTGGTAAAAATGTGTTACGAAGAAGATGCGGTTCAGGTTTATCTCAGTTTAGGGAGTAATCTTGGTGATAGAGAGGAGGAATTGAAGAATGCTTTGGCTATTCTATATGGAACGTTTGGTTTTATTGAACAATCCGGGATATACGAGACTGCCCCCTGGGGCTTTACAAGTAAGGATAGCTTTCTGAATATGTGTGTGGGCTTTAGTACAATTCAGTCAGCGGATAGTGTGTTGAGAAACTGCCAAGATATCGAAATGCAACGAGGGAGATCTCGATCTAATCGGAAAGAGGGCTATAGTTCAAGAAATATAGACTTAGACATCTTGTACTATGGTGATAATCAGATATTAACTAATGATTTGATTGTTCCGCATCCGAGGATTTACGAAAGGAATTTTGTTTTAGTGCCATTGTTGGATATAGCAAGTGACTTTACAGATCCTCAGCGCGGTAAATCTATTTCGGAGTTGAAAGAAGATTGTGTTGACGAATCTCCTATTCACTTGTACAAGAAGAAATTATTAACATTTTTGTAATTCCTCGTCAACTTCTTTCATGTGCTAAAAAAAATGATTATTATTGCAGTCATTAAATAGGAAAGAACTAATAAAATGATAATGAAAAGAAAAGGTATCAAAGGTTTAGCATTCGTTGCTGCGGCTGGATTGTTAGCAACTAGCTGTGATCTTCTCAAAGATGTAGACTATACGGTAACACCAGATCCATTAGAGATGCACGGTGATAGCGTTAAAGTGAAAGTAGATATTGTACTTCCTGAAAAAGGAATCAACAAAAAAGCTTATGCAGAAATCACTCCTGCTATCGGGACGCATGCTCTAAAGCCAGTAACTATAGTTGGTGAGAAAGCTACCGCTAATGGTACTGTTATACCTTATAAGCCAGGTGGAACTGTAGTTTATGAAGATATCATTGCTTATTCTCCAGATATGGAGGTTTCAGAACTTTCTGTTACAGGTAAAGTTTACAAGAAAGATAAGCTTAAAGGAGAGATCGAAAAACAAAAGATTGCGGATGCAACGATTGTTACTCCTCTTCTAGTGCAGAAAGATTTCCGTGTGATTATCGCAAACGACAAGTTTGAGAGAGTAACTCCTGAACAGCAAGTTGCAGAGATTAATTACTTGAAAGGTAGTCCTCAAGTGCGTTCAACAGAAATGCGTGATTCGGACATCGTTTCTTTGGATAGTTTCTTAGCTGTTGCTCAGACAAATCCTAAAATTGAAATCACAAGTATCGATATAGATGCATATGCATCTCTTGAAGGTGAAGAGGATAAAAACAATACTTTATCTACTGATCGTTCTAAGTCAGCAATGGAGGCTACTATGAAAATAGCTAAGCGTCGTAAAGTTGAAAATGAAGCTGCTCAGAAGGAAGATATTTACTCAACTGAAGGTAAAGGTGAGGATTATGAAGGTTTCAAAAGAGCACTTAAGGACTCTGATATTGAAGAAGCTGATAAAAAGACTATCTTGAATATAATTGATTCTCAATCTAATCTTTCTGCTCGAGAGCAAGCTATTCGAGACATGAGTAATTACCTTTATTTGGATAAAAATGTATTCCCAGCACAACGTCGTTCTGAAATTGTTGTAAATTATGACCTTACTGGATTTTCTGATGAAGAGTTGAAAGAATACTCTAAGTCTAACATTGATACTCTAGACTTAGAGGAAATTCTATTCACTGCTACATTGACAGATGATTTGAATGAGAAATTACGTTTGTACAAGGAAGCAGAACGTATGTTCCCTAAAGATTACCGTCCAGCTAATAATGTAGGTGCTGTATTGTATATGCAAAACAAACTTACTGAAGCTAAAGCTCAGTTCGAGAAAGCAAATGGAATTCAAGAAAATCCAAATTCTAAAAATAACCTTGCTGCAATCGCTGGTGTTAATGGAGAACGTGATGATGCTAAAGCTCTTTTAGAAGAAGCATCAGGTGCTCAAGACGGTGATAAAGTTTCTTACAATAAAGGTATACTTAATATCCAAGATGGAGATTACGAAGATGCTATCTCTAACTTTGGTAATGAGGCAACATTTAACAAAGGTCTTGCAGAGTTATTAAGTGGAGAAGCTGCAACTGGAGCTTCAACAGTAGATGGATCTCCTGCTGCTGAAACAGCAATGGGGTATTACCTTAAAGCTATTGCTTCTGCACGTCAAGATGAGTTAAATGGAATCGTTTCAAACTTGAAAAGTGCATTCGCAAAAGACGCTTCTTTAAAAGCTAAAGCTGCTAAAGATCGTGAGTTCATGAAATACATGGAAAATGCATCGTTCTCTTCAATTGTGAAGTAAACGAATCATATAAATACGTAAAAGGGCGAACTGAAAAGTTCGCCCTTTTTTTATGCCTTATTTTTGACTTGATTCGTCTTCTGATATAGCATGTTCAGAATATTTGCAGTCTGTTCTTAAGCGTAAAGTAGATACTTCAGTGTGAATTGATCGATAATGCGTATTGAAGAATAGTTTAAACAACTAATCTAGACAATGACAAGGACTGTCAAATTCAATTACAGCATTGGGAAATGCTTTTGTCCAATACTCAACGAATGTTGCTGAAAAAGTAGTCCCTCTAAAATCAATAAATTCTATTTGTTTTAATTTTTCAAGTGCAGGATCGACTTTAACAAGTCTGTTATCCCAAATGTCCAAATATTTTAGATGTTGAAGGTTCTGTATTCCTTTTGGTATTGCTGCTATTTGATTTCGACTAATATCCAGGTATTCTAATTTTTCAAGGTGAAAAATTGCATTTGGGAAGAATGTGAAATCATTCTTGTTGACATATAAAAACCTGAGTGAGTCGAAATTTTTTAAATAGTCAGGCAATTCGGAAAGCTTATTTTTCGTTAGTCTCAAGCCCCTTAATTCATTGAATTTGGATAGTTTGAAGGGAAGTTCTGCGATTCTTTCTTTCGTGAAATCAATTCCGTAGATCGTATCAGGGTTGGCATCAATTACTTGAGACCAGTCATAATATGTTACTGTATCTTGAGGTATTTGAGCAATTAATGCATTACCAGCTATAGTCATCAATCCAGCTGCGAACCAATGCTTCGTCTTTAGATATTTGTTCCTTAAGTGCATCTTTGTTGTCAAACTTCTCTTCTTTTCTAACTCTTTTTAAGAGTTTTATTGTAAGCTGTTGATTGTAAATATCTTCATTAAAATCGAGAATATGAACTTCAATCGAGCAATCTCCATTTTTGTTAACGGTTGGTCGATGCCCAATATTGAGTATTCCGAAGAATTCTGTCTTATTTTCTAAAACCACACGAACAGCATAAACTCCTGTTTTAGGGATGATCTTAATGTCATTATCAATAGAAACGTTGGCAGTAGGGTAGCCTAAAGTAGACCCGATTTGTTCACCACTAACAACTTTCCCGTTTAATTCGAACGGCTCGCCTAGGTATGAGTTTGCTAGTGCTATTTCTCCATCGTTTAATGCATTCCTAATTTTAGTGGAACTGACGTTTACCTCATCTATGTCTTCTGGTCCTATTTCGATAACGTTAAAATCATAAATAGGTCCTAGTTCTTGAAGTAAGTCTAGCGTACCTTCCCTGTTTTTACCGAATTGGTGATCGTAACCTATAACGATAGTTTTAATATTTAGCTTATTAACAAGGTAGTCTCTAACAAATTCGGTCGCTGTAAGTCTTGAAAATTCTTTTGTAAACGGATGAACGATTACGTTTTGAAGACCAATTCTTTGAAGTTTTTCAAGTTTTTCAACTTGCGTTTGGATAAGCTTCAACCCATGTGAATCCGGGAAGAGTACCATGCGGGGGTGAGGGTAGAATGTGAATAACACTGATTCTCCACCTACTTTTTTTGCTTCGTCATTTAACTGCTGTATGATCTTTTGATGCCCTAGATGAACACCGTCAAAAGTACCAATGGTTAAAACCGGGTAAGGTATTTTAGTTAATTCATCAAATCCTTGAAAGACTTTCA
>CBFHJL010000113.1:0-8875 GCA_965656195.1 Brumimicrobium sp.
GATCCGGATGAATTGATCTCAAGGCATGTCGAGGATCAGCTTCTTCAGAAGGGAACAGATCTTATTCCAGCACTTGAACAGATGCAGGAATCTTCGATGGATGAACCGAAAAAGGTTGAGCGTATTGGATTGCTTCTTTCTCAACTCCGGTATGAAAAAATCGAGAAAGACCTTAAAACATGGATAAACTCTGATGAAAAATCACTATTGGAGGGGCTTTACATCGTTACTAAATATCAGTTTCCTGAACTTACACAATCAAATTTCGCGCTTAAATTTGCAGCATTAAAAGATGCTATTTGGCTCGAAATTAATCCAAAACAGACCAGTTTTGAGATCGTTAAAATCATTAATAAGGTAATTTTTGATCATTTTGATTTTAAGAAATCGGCGAGTTATCCAATCTCTCCGTTTGATGTATATGTGAATTCAGCATTTGAATCACGAGAAGCTTCAGAAATTACACTGGGATTGATTTATAGTATTGTAGCACAATCGCTAGAAATACCAATTTATGGGGTGACACCATTACGGGGGACAGGGCCATTTATGCTGGCTTACCTTGATAAGAATGAAATCTTAAGTCTTTTAGACTGGGGAATTGATAATAACGGCGTTCTATTCTATATCAGTACTTCCAATAATGGCGTTATCGTTGAACCCAAGAGATTGAAAGAAGCTTACGCCGAGAAAGGAATGGATCATCTTAAGTCTTGTTTTGAACCTTCTCCAAATACCTTTCTTGTCAAGAAATATTTACAAGAGATTTGTAAAAGCTACGAGAATACTGTGCAATTCAGATATAAGGTAAACCATATCAAATCTTTGATCGACCTTTTTCAGTAAGTTAATTGGCTAATTCATCAGCGACAACTTTGTAAGAAGGGTCTTCCAGAACATTAACATCAATTATTTTATCGGCATTTTTAAGTAGCTTCCTACAATCCGCACTTAGGTGTTTCAAATGGATTGTTTTACCCGCTTGATGATACCGCTCCGTAATTTTGTTCAAAGCTTCAATTCCGGACATGTCTACAACACGACTTTCCGAGAAATCAACGACTACTTCTTTAGGGTCGTTTTCAATATCAAACTTTTCATTAAAGACAGAAATAGATCCAAAAAATAGTGGGCCATATATTTCGTAGTGTTTAACACCTTCTTCATCTATGCTCTTCCTTGCTCGAATGCGCGCTGCATTTTCCCATGCGAAAGATAATGCTGAGATGATTACCCCAACGAGTACCGCGAGCGCTAAGTTATGGAAGACTACTGTTACAAACATAACTACCAGCATAACGATGATATCCGTAAGTGGCATTTTGTTGAATGTTCTTAAACTTGCCCATTCGAAAGTACCAATTGAAACCATAACCATAACACCTACAAGCGCAGCCATGGGAAGTTGCTCAACAATACTAGAACCATACATTATGAATATCAATAGACCTAATGAAGCTATAATTCCAGATAATCTAGCCCTAGCACCAGAAGAAATATTAATTAAACTTTGCCCAATCATGGCGCAACCACCCATTCCAGAAAAGAAACCTGTTACAGTATTGGCAGCACCTTGAGCAATACATTCTTTGTTGGTTCGTCCTCTTGTTTGTGTAATCTCGTCTACCAAATTCAGTGTAAGCAAGCTTTCAATTAAACCAACTCCTGCAACAACAACAGCATATGGAAGAATGATAAGAAAAGTATCCCACGTAAATGGGATTTCAGGAATATTGAAGGGTGGGAATCCTGCCTCTATTGTTCCACCACTTAGTGTGTCTTTTACTGTATTTGTATCTATACCAAAACCAATTGTAATAATGGAAATAACTATAATAGCAGCCAATGAACTAGGTACTACCTTTGTGATTTTAGGAAGCCCCCAAATTATAAGCATAGTTAGAAATACTAATCCAATCATAATCATTAATGGGGTTCCAGTAATCCAATTTAATTCGCCAGAAGCATCTTTAGTTTGAAACTGAATTAATTGTGATGTGAAAATTACAATCGCTAATCCATTTACAAAACCATACATCACAGAGTGAGGAACAAGTCTTATAAATTTCCCGAGACGCAAAAATCCAACTATCATCTGAATAATACCAGCGAGGACAACTGTTGCGAAGATGTATTGTACGATATCATCACCGCTAATACTTGCATTTTCATTTAATTCAGTGACCATTCCGATAAAAACGACAGCAATCGCACCTGTAGCTCCTGAAATCATACCTGGTCTTCCTCCCAGAATCGAAGTAATCAAACCTATAGAAAAGGCTGCGTAAAGCCCAGTAATTGGAGATAGTCCTGCAGCTAGAGCAAAACCAATAGCTTCTGGAACTAATGCAATTGCAACTGTTAATCCAGAGAGAACTTCGTTCTTATAATTAACTTTTTGAGTGAGGTCGAATAAATTAAATATCTTCTTCATATTTCTGCTTGGACTTTGGCTTAATTCTTGAAATCAAGCGGCAAAAGTAACCATATTTTATTGACCCAACATGAGGTATGATTGCTTAATTGTTAACTTTAGTGCTAAGAAAAAATATTATTATGAAGTATGTATTGACATTTTTAGTTGCTTTTATTGGTTCAACTGCATTTGGACAACAGGTTTTTTCTGTAGATTACGAGAGTAGAGCAGACGTCAAAGTATTTGTCGTAGATTATGAAAGTCGTGCTGACCTTTTAGTTTACAAGGTTGACTATGCGAGTCGGGCAGGAGATAACGATGGGAAATGGTATTTTGAGGAGTACGAGAGTCGCGCCGATAAATCAATTTTCTTCGTGGATTATGAATCAAGAGCTGATTTGAAAATTTTCTTCGTGGATTATGAAAGCAGAGCGGGTTGGAAAAATTCTTCTAAAAAGCATTTGATGTACTAAAATAAAGAAACCCTGTCGGTGTGATATCTACCCAATAAAGAGTATCGCTTCGACAGGGTTCCTGTAAATACAATTTGCGCTACGAGGTAAATTACGTAGTTGTATTCACTATTTGAGAAAAAAACAATTACTAACTGATTCAAATATACGTTGATAGAATCGATTCTTTGCATCTTAAAGTAGCATTAGATCATTCTGTTGAGTGAACCGTATAATTCTTTGATTGATTGTGTTATTTTAGTCTTTTGTAAACCATTGAATGAAGCAGCTTTGAAAAAAATCACAGAATCTGATAGTAATTACGAGGATATCGATAAGATGTCAACGACCGATTTATTGGTTGGAATGAATAGCGAAGATAAAACGGTTCCACACGCAGTCGAAAAAATTATACCCGAACTATCAGCTTTTATCGATGAGGCTCTGATCAATATGAAAAAAGGGGGTAGACTATTCTACCTAGGTGCAGGAACAAGCGGTAGACTGGGCGTAGTAGATGCCTCCGAATGTCCACCAACTTTTGGTGTTGAACAGGGTGTTGTTGTTGGTTTAATCGCTGGTGGAGATAAAGCTATTCGTATTGCTGTAGAAAATGCTGAGGATAGTGAAGCTCAGGGGTGGAATGACCTTCAGAATGAGAATATTTCAAAGATAGATACTGTTGTTGGTATTGCTGCATCTGGATCAACTCCTTATGTGCTTGGTGCAATAGAAAAAGCGAAAGAAAAAGGGATTTTAACTGCAGGTATAACCTGTAATCCTGGAAGTGCTCTTGCAAAAACAGCGAAGCACGCATTAGTACCTGTAGTGGGGCCAGAATTTATCACGGGGAGTACTCGTTTGAAATCGGGAACTGCTCAAAAGCTAGTGTTGAATATGATTTCTACGGCTTTAATGGTTGGCTTAGGGCATGTCGAAGGAAATAAAATGGTCGATATGCAGCTGAGTAACAAAAAGCTTGTAGAGCGAGGTGCTAAAATGGTTGCAAATCAATGTAGCATCTCTCAAGACGAAGGAAGAATGTTATTACTTGATCACGGATCAGTTCGAAAGGCAGTAATGGCCTATAAAAAGAACTGATCTTACTTCTTGCTTTTTAAGAAGATTAAAACAAAAAGGAGCAAGATGAACAATCCAATCATGATCATGGTTTCCATATCTAACCATGGGATATAATCCTTTTTCTTTGGGATTTCAGGCGGTCTAAAATTAGTTTTTGGATTTATAGTGTCCTTTTTAAGCTCAGTAATTTCTTGACTGAGTTGATATCGGTTGTCTATGATCTTACCAAATTTAGTTCTGAAACTAGGTAGTAGATAATTTTTCTCTGCGATCTCGTCGATCGCTCTGTTGTATTTTGAAGAAAGACCCTTGTCGTTTCTATAATAGTGTCTCGCAATAGAATAGCACAAATAAGCATTACTTATGTAGAAATACTTCTTTTGAAAATCGCCGTACTCTTCATATGCTTGAGACAAAAGCGTGTTTCGTCTATCATTCATAAAGGTAAAGTAGCGCAGCGCTGAATCCACATTTTTAGCAATGTCCACCATTTCAGTTTTAAATGTTCTTCGCGATGATTTGAGTTCATCCATTTTATCTGAGTATAGAAACTTGAAGATTGTATCTTTCTCTGCATCAACTTCCTTATTGGACTGCAGTATGTAAGCATTACACAATTGTAAAACTGCATCTCTCACACTGAATAAGCTATTCGTGTCTTCGGGAATTGTCTTTGTATTGAACTCTAATAACTTCTCGTATCGATTAGTAAGTAGCAAAGATGTTCGATATAGTTGCTGTGCGTGAGGCTCAGTTAATGTATCGATATTCACTTTTGAAAATATGCTCAAGGCAAAAGCGAATTCTTCTAAATGCACTTTTTCGTATGCGTAGTATAGACTATCTTCTTGAGTCCATTTAGATTTTGGCTTTTTCGTGAATAGATCAATTTTGTCCGTTATGTATTTTGGGGGAGGGGGTTGTCTTTCAAATTTGTCTATTGCAAAATAATAGGTGTTTTGCTTTTTAGGAGGGATAGGCATATCATCCATTTGCCCCCAACTAGTTAAAGGCGCACATACCAATAAAATTACGATTGCTATTTGTTTCATTCTAAACCTCCTTTAAGTAAAGCAAACTCCAAAATGTTTAGCCCCATCCTTAGGGCTTCATCGTGTTTCGATTGTGTATCATTGTGAACAGAAGGGTCCTCCCATCCATCGCCTAGATCACTTTCGAATGTATACAGTAGTGACAGTCTTCCTTCGATAAAGATCCCAAAAGCCTGTGGACGTTTATCATCATGTTCGTGTATCTTAGGTAAACCATTAAAATCAGAGGATTGGTGAAATAGCGGGTGGTCGTAAGGAATTTCAACCAGTTTGGCATTTGGAAAGATCTTGCTGATCTCTGGACGTATAAATTTATCCATTCCATAGTTGTCATCAATATGTAAAAAGCCTCCACTCAGCAAATAGTTCCTTAAATTTTCTCGCTCCGCATTTGAAAAGACAACATTCCCGTGTCCTGTCATATGCACAAATGGATAGGTGAAAAGCAAAGGGCTTCCTGCTTCGATGTATGGAACTTCTTCATTGATTCCTGCATTCAATTTCTTGTTTGCGTATTTTGCCAGGTTAGGAACAGCTGTAGGATTAGCATAATAATCTCCTCCACCTGCGTATTTTAATACCGCAAATTGGTAAGAAGACTGCCCAAAACAACTAAGGGTTATCAAGGCAAAAAGAGCTGTGATTAACAGTTTATTCATTATTCAAATTTAATTTTAGCCTGCATACATGCAAACAAACCTGCAGTCTCAGTTCTAAGACGTGTCTTCCCTAAAGTTACAGGCTTGAATCCATTTTTCAAAGCAAATTCTATTTCTTGAAGTGTGAAATCACCTTCTGGTCCAATAACTATGGGACAATTCTGATGTGTTAAAACAGTGGATATATCTTTTTTATCACTGTCTTCACAATGAGCAATTAAACCTTTATTAGTCTTTATAAAATCATTGAAAGAGGTAAGTTCATTCAACTGGGGTAAATAGAGTCGTTTGGACTGTTTCATCGCGGATATAACCACTTTGTTATAGCGATCATGTTTGATCTTTTTTCGTTCGGAATTAGAACATAGTAAAGGCGTAATTTCATGAATACCTAATTCCGTAGCTTTCTCAAGAAATGTTTCGAACCTGTCATTCATTTTCGTTGGGGCAATGGCAATATGAATTTTGTAGTCATCCTGCTCGTGAAATGAGTAATGCTCTTGCTCCACAATACATCGTTTAGAATCAGCTACTCTTATTTTGCCCAAGAATAGCTCACCTTTTCCATTTACAATTTCCAGTCGATCTCCTTTGGTCATGCGCAAAACTTTACAGGCATGTTTGGACTCTTCGGCTGGAAGTGTTATTGACTCTTCTTTTAATGAAGGTATGTTTACAAAAAATCTACGCATTAGTGCATCAATTGATAAATCAGCTCACGCAAGAGGTCTGCATCACTTCCAGGGCCCCTGTCAACTCCTTTACTTTTCAGATCATACTGATGCAGCAAACTAATGTTCTTCGCAATCTTCTTTGGTTTATAGATATTCTTCGCTTTAACGGTCTCCATTGCGGCGTAATAATTCATTCCCAATCTTGACTGCAGTTGCTTTACATCATTTGTTCCTGCGAAATGAACCTTCATTAATCGTTCAAAAAAGGAAAAGATGGTTGGTATGATCATTGAAATATGCGCTGCTTTCGGATTCTGCTCAAAATAATTAATGATTTTGTGCGCTTTCAAAATGTCTCTTTTGGCTATGGCATTGGACAGTTCAAACGTGTTGTAGTCTTTAGAAATACCAATATTCTCCTCGATATGCACTTCACTGATCTCAGTTCCTTCCTCCAAAACCAGTGCTAACTTATCCAATTCTTTAGCAATTTTACCCAAATCGCTACCTAAGAAGTCAATCAGCAATATTGTAGCTTTCTGATTGATTGTAAATCCTTTAGATTTAAGGTGCTTAATGATCCATCCATCTACTTGATTCTCATAAAGTTTCTTGCTCTCGAAAACAACAGCGTTCTTCTGTAGTAATTTGAAGAACTTCTTTCTTTTATCGACCTTCTTATGTTTGTGACAGATGATGAAGACTGTAGTTTCCGAAGGATTTTCAAAATAAGGCTCAAGTATACTCCAGTCACGCACGTCTTGTGCTTCTTTGAGAATAACCAATTGCTTTTCAGCCATCATCGGATACTGCTTCACCTGCTCTTGAAGAGAGCTCATGTTCACATCTTTCCCATAAACGATAGTCTGGTTGAAATCTCTTTCACTTTCCTCCAAAACATGCTTAACCGCTGCATCCGTGATGACGTCTATATAATACGATTCATCACCATGAAGAAAGTAAAGCGGCTTAGCCTCTTTGTCTTTAAACTGTTTTATGATCTGGCTTGCATCCATTTTTTAACGCTCGTCGACTACTTAAAGTATCTAAAATCTTGTTTGTCTTTTAATGCCAAAATAGATTCGTATATGAGTTTGATCGTATTTTCTACATCGTCCTCATGTGTCATCTCAACCGTAGTATGCATATATCTTATTGGCAATGAGATCAACGCAGAAGGTACACCCTCATTTGAATATGCAAAAGCATCGGTATCTGTTCCTGTTGCTCTAGATGCAGCAAGACGTTGGAAAGGGATTTTATTCTTTTCTGCTGATTTTAAAATGTGCTTTAATAAATTATTCTGAACAGCTGGACCGTATGTTAAAACTGGTCCATCACCACCTTTAAAATCACCTTGAACCTTTTTGTCGATCAAAGGAGTTCCGGTATCGTGACAAACGTCGGTAATAATTGCTACATCTGGTTTTATACGTTGTGCAATCATTTGTGCTCCTCTCAAACCAATCTCTTCTTGAACAGAATTTACGATATACAGTCCAAATGGAAGTTTTTTCTTATTCTCTTTCAGCATTCTTGCAACTTGAGCGATCATAAAACCTCCAATTCGATTGTCTAATGCTCTAGCAACATATCTATTTTTGTTCAGAATAGTAAATTCATCTTCGAAAGTTACTACGCAACCTACATGAACGCCTAACTCCTCAATTTCTTTCTTTGAACTACATCCACAATCGAGAGTGATGTTTTTTGTACTTGGGGTAGGATCTTTTTCATGACGTGTATGAATCGCTGGCCATCCAAAAACAGCTTTTACGATTCCTTTTTCAGTATATATATTCACTCGCTTTGAAGGAGCAATCATATGATCTGAACCTCCATTTCTCCTTACATAGATGAATCCATCGTCAGTGATATAGTGTACAAACCATGATATTTCATCTGCATGCGCTTCAATGACAACTTTGTATTCTGCCTCAGGATTAATAACACCTACTACAGTTCCGTAATTATCAGTAAAATACTCGTCAATGTATGGTTTAATATGCTCTAGCCATAGTTTTTGACCTGAAACCTCAAATCCAGTTGGAGCAGAGTTGTTTAAATATTTCTCTAAGAATGTTAGACTTTTTTTAGTTATTGCTTTTGCCATTTTGTCTGTGAATTTTGATCCTCTAAAGATAGGATTAGTTCATGAAATGGCAATCAGAAATCACTAGATATTAGCATTACAATAATTCTAGTTGATTTTTCAGAATAAGAATAACGCTGCATTCTAATTTGTACTACTTTTGTCTGTGTAGAATTAAACTATAGTTGAATGAAGTATATTTCAGCAGAACAATTGGCACAAGAGCTTCAGAACAAGATAGAGATTGTTCTTTTGGATATCCGTGAAAACTATGAGTATGAGGTATGTAACATACTCTCAATTCATATCCCCATGGCTGAAATTCCTACGAAAGCAGCGTCACTCAATCCAAATGATCGTACCGTAGTTATTTGCAGAACAGGAAATAGAGCTAGTGCTGTTGCTAACTATCTAGAATCAAACTTTGGTTTTAAAGATGTCGAAGTA
>CBFHJL010000114.1:0-8282 GCA_965656195.1 Brumimicrobium sp.
ATTTTCTTATGATTCGAATACTTTCTTTCACTTAATAAAAGAATATTCGTTTGGGTATCAGATTTTCTCAGTACCAGGCAAAAGTATTCTCGTTGATTTGGATGGTGAAATTTTGTGCGAAGACCATTTTGAGAACTATTACGAAGAAGAAGGTGTTCTATACGGAGAGAATCAAGAACGTGTAGAAATTGATCCTGAATGGGGTGAATATGTACTCGATGAAGAAGGAAACCCTAATGTAATTCAAGAAGCAGAGAAAAGAAAAATAGAAGGGAAATAATAAATCACTTGAGTATAATGAGTTGATTTATTTTGTCAATGACTTAAATACAGCCTCTAAACTCTTCTCCTCTTTACGCAGTGTCAATATGAGTAAATTCTCTTTTTGGGCATATTCTGCAATCGTTTTCCGGGCGTCAATGTTTAAAGAAGTTTCTAATAGGAAACAGTTTTCTTCAACTGCTTCTACTTTTTTAACTCCTGAAATTTTACCTAATTGGTTGCGGGTTACTTTTCCGTCAAACTCTACATAAACAACTTGTGTTTCTTGATCGGACTGTAAGTTTTTGGCTGTTTCGTTTGCAACGAGTTTTCCGTTTTTAATAATGATTACTCGATCACAAATAGCTTCTACCTCTTGCATGATATGTGTGGAAAGCATCACTGTTTTTTCCTTTCCAATTTTTTTAATCAATCCGCGAATTTCATCGAGTTGATTTGGGTCGAGACCTGATGTGGGTTCATCTAGAATCAAGACTTCTGGATCATGAATAATTGCTTGAGCAAGACCAACACGTTGTCTGTAGCCTTTTGAAAGAGCTCCAATTTCTTTGTGCTGTTCTTTTTGTAACCCTACTTGCTTGACTACTTCGTCAACACGCTCTTTAACGTTTGGTAACTTATAGATTTTAGCAATGAAACTCAAGTATTCCTTGACATACATCTCTAAATACAGAGGGTTATGCTCAGGTAAGTAGCCAATCTTCTTTCGTACTTCGATGGAATTCTTATTGATGTCCATTCCGCACACTTCGACAGATCCTTCAGTTGAGGGAATAAAAGTCGTGATGACTTTCATTGTAGTTGATTTACCTGCACCATTTGGTCCTAAAAAACCAAGAATTTCTCCTTTTTTAGCCTCAAATGAAATATTGTCAACGGCAGCTTGATCTCCGTAGTACTTAGTAAGATGTTTGACAACTATAGACATATTATCACGATTATAAGACGAAGATAGAATATTGCCATGAGCTGGCAACAAATCGTTGTTAAAATGTGTAAACAGTTAAAAGTGGATAGCGAATGGTCAGTTTAAGAGTAAATCACTCTTCTTTAGGCCGAACAAATACTTTAATGCGGAGCTTTTCTTTTCTACTAGCATTAGAGTAGATTTCGATCTTTCGATCTTGCATGTAAAACTTGCCATCAGTATTAAATGTTACAAGAATGGAATCTTTTTCGCCAGGAAGAGTAGGAGCATTAGGAAAATCGATTTTCGTACAGCTGCAACTAACTTTTGCATCATCAATCGTAAGAGGTGTATCTCCAGCATTCTTGTAAACAAAGTAGTGTTCCAGAATAACTCCCTCATTGGCTTCCTCCCATTTGTGAGAAGTACCGTTTAGAAAATCAAATTCCGCCGATTGGCCGAAACCAATGGCGGAATTCATTGCTATAAATATGATCGCGAAATATAGCTTCATTCAATCTTAGTTATTCGCAGGCGCTCCACTTTTATTTACTGGTGCTCCTCCTTTAGGTGCTGCTTCAACAGTACCTTTAATACGAATAGTTTTTGTTGGTGCGTTCTTAGCATTAGACTGCAATGTTACACTCTTTCCGAAAGGACCTACTCGCTTTGTGTCGTATTTCACTTTAATTACACCTGTTTCTCCTGGCGCAATTGGTTCTCTTGGCCACTCTGGTACAGTACATCCACAAGATCCTTTTGCATTTGAGATCATCAATGGCTCATTTCCAGTATTTGTAAATTCAAATTCACATGCACCATCACCGTATTGTTTCACAGTACCGTAATCGTGAGTTTGTTTTTTAAATTCGATCTTCGCTCCAGACTCAACTTCAGCCTCTTGAGCAAATGCTCCGTTCATTCCAACAACTGCTGCTAGCAAGAATGATAATGTAAATAATACTTTTTTCATTTTATTCGTGTTTTTAAGTTTCTTAAACAAATATACTCCAATTTATCAGGTGGTTGTAATTTTTAACAAAGCGTTAACACCTATATGTTTTCGACTTTGACTTCGCTTACAGAGTCATTTTCTTGCATGCGAATCATGATGAGTTCATCAAATGTTTTGTCTAAATGTTGTAGCCTGAATTCGTAGTCTTCCCTTTTTCCTTCGGGAAGGGTTTCAATAGCTAAAAGCTTTTCTGTGTAATACTTGATTTTATCAGGATTGTAGTTGTCAAAATCGTAATAATTCATTTGCATTTCAAGAATTCCAATTTTATTTTCATTTTCAGGATAGTTTATCAGGATTGAGTCTCTCCATTTTGCTGCTTCTGAATCAACTCCAATCTGTAGATACATAGATGCAATTTTCTCTAAAGATTTTTCTGCCTTTTCATGTTCCGGGTATTCTTTGTAAAAGGCTTTGTTACGATTAATAGCTTCATGATAAACAATTTTATCAATCACAAATGTATCTATACTCATTCTCTTTTCAACAAGTACTTTCAGAGAGTCATCCATTTCCTTAATTGAGTTGAGCATACCCTCCGGTGTTTGTTCTTCAGTCTCATCTTTACTTTCTGAACATGCAGAAATAATTAATAATGATGAGCAAACAATTAAAGTGATCCAAGTTTTCATTGTTTTTATTTTGATCGTTTTTTGACTGGGAATTTCATTCTGTAATTAGCTTCAACTTCTCCTTTTGAAATATTGTTTAGCTTTTTGTTCAGTAATCTTTTCTTAAGAGGACTTAAGTGATCCGTAAACAGAATTCCCTCAACATGATCATATTCATGTTGAACCACTCTTGCTGCATATCCCTCTAAGGTTTCTTCATGAAATTCGAAGTTTTCATCATAGTAAGAAATGGTTATTTTTTCTTTCCTGTATACATCTTCACGCACGGTTGGGATACTTAAACAGCCTTCTTGAAAAGCCCAATCTTCACCAGTTTCCTCTTCGATAATAGGATTAATAAAAACTTTCTTGAAATTTTCTAATCCCTTAGCTTTAGGGTCGGGTTGTTCATCATCATTATCATCTGCAAATGGAGACGCATCAACAATAAAGAGGCGAATTGATTTACCAATTTGAGGCGCTGCTAAGCCAACCCCACTTGCCTGGTACATTGTTTCGAACATGTTGTCTATGAGTTCTTTAAGACCTTCATAGTTTTCGTCAATTTCTTCTCCTTCTTTTTTTAATACGGGATCTCCGTAAGCAACTATTGGTAAAATCATAGAATGCAATTCTTTTCTACAAAAATAAGAAATCTATAGGTACACTTGCAATTGCATTTAACGAATTGCTCGATCATTAAATAAAACGTATCCAAAGCTTACCTGGGTTAGGAATGGTTGCTCTTGTTTAGGGAAGTAATTTGTAGAAACTCTTAATGGACCAACAGGTGAATGAAAAATGACAGAACCTCCAGCCATTAATGTACCGCGTTGAAAATTTTCGGAATATCCAAATGTTCCATCATCATCATTTACGATCTGTTTAAATGGTTGAAATAAATAAGGATCTATGCGAATATCGATAAGGTCGTTAATCGAGAATACTATATTCAACCCGGCTCCTGCATACTGCGGAGCTCTGTACTCTTGCAAAAAGAGTGTTCTACTATCTGGGAGGGGTGAGAATTCAGTCGTTGCCAATATTGAAGCGGTATAATTTGAAAAGAGAGACTGTGAATTGAACACTGTTTTTCCATAAATACCTAGTCTAAAGACATCAGAAATCTTGAAGTATTTTCTCCCTTCCAGTGACAAATTGATCCATCTATGAAATTTTCTCACATCGTATTCCTCTTGCAGTGTATTTCCAGAAAGACTTTGTTCTTTTCCTTGGATGTAACGGAATCCTAGTTTAACGAAACTTCCCTCAGAAGCCCACTGTTTTCTATTCAAGGTGTTATGATGAATAGAGAAGAGCGCTGATTCACCCACGAATCCAGTAACGTCAGCGGTATCCGCACTGGAGAAATTTAAAGTTTGATAATACTCATCTTCGTTATCGAATTTGCGAAATTCAAGTTCTATTTTACCAGTATTTTTCAAAGGCATACCGAGTTTTAAGCCATAGTACAGTTCACTCTGTACAAGGAAAGATGGTTTAGCATCTTCAAAAAACGTTGAAGAACTTCTAAAGTAATCCCATCGATTCAGTGTGAAAAAAGGTGTTACTCTAAACGGAAGAATCGTTGGCATATCGTAATCTGCATAAACCTTTGTAGATCCATAAAATTTCCCAAAATATGATTCGGCGTGTAGCTGAATTGCTCCTTTACCTATATCTAAGTATGATAGTCCAATATAGGCTGTATTTACTGGTCTCGAAGAGAAGTGACCGCCAACACTTAATTCAAATGGTTTTTCTTTTCTCACCGCCAAGTTCAGCTTGAATGTGCTATCGCTTGATTTCGTAAGCGTCGGGTACATATATTTGACTTGCTGTGTAGCGTACAAACGAAAGTAGCGTTTAGTGAAATCAACCTCATTAAGATGCGAGGGTAGTGAATCCCTCATAAAACTACTGCGTATGAACGACAGATTTTCATTTTGACCATTTGAGGTAGTTATTTTATCAATTTTCAGCGGCTTCATTTTAGATCTAAATAAAGCTCTTTTTTCTTCAATCTCCGAAGAAGAACGAGTCCTGCTTATGGAAGATTGGATACTATCGATATACGGCAGTGCTGATTCATATCCTTGGCGGATAGCTAACTCGGCACTATTGAAGTCAAAGGTTGAGATGCTGGAGTTTGGCGAGATAATTATCCCCTCCTTACAGGGTAAGCTAAAGTCAGTGGGTCTCATGAGCATATTGGTCACTTGACTAATAATATCATCTTCTGTTGGTGCTTTGGCATTGTAACTCACGTTACTTCCTATAATGTAATCTACCATAAATTCATCATAGATTACATCAGCGGGGAAATTGTTATAAAGCCCTCCGTCAAACAGAAGTTTTCCTTCTATTCGAATAGGGTTGATGTAGAAAGGGTAGGTCATGGAAGCTCTAACTGCTGCATTTAAATCCCCATTTTTGAAAACAACACTCTCTTTTTTTCTAATATCTGATGCTACGCAACGAAAGGGAACAAATAAGGAATCGAAATTGTGGTCAACAACGGCACTCGTTTTCCCCAAAATCCTGAGCATTTCATAGTCAAGATATGATGGTGTAACGAAATTAGTTGGAAGGGACTTTTTGAATATACTATCTTTTGAGAAAGATACATTCAACATTGAAGCATTGGCCTCTCTTTCTCTAAGTAAAAACTTTTCATCTTGGGTAATTATCCCTTTACTCATTTTCTGAAACTCATCAGACAGTATGTATGCTTTTATCTCTAACGGAGAATATCCACAAGCGTACATAGATCCGACTAAAGCGCCAGCACTTGTACCCGCAATATAGTCAATTGGGATTTCGGCTTCTTCCAGCGCAATTAAAACACCTACATGGGCTAAACCGGTTGCTCCACCACCACTAAGAACAACTCCAACTCGTTGAGCTATTGATTTCTGTGATAGACATAATCCAGTTAGGATTAAAAAAAGTAGGATCTTCTGTTTCAACCTCTTTTAAAATGAGTTAATTTGTACAAAAATATAAGTTTTTTCCCGGTAACGAAGAATTAATGATCCTTACACTCTTAGACCATATTGGTGTTTTCGTTTTTGCAATCAGTGGAATGCTTACTGCTGCTGACAGAAGTCTAGATATATTAGGTGGGTACATCATTGCATTTATAACGGCATTAGGTGGGGGAACGTTGAGAGATTTATTATTAAATGTTGATATTGCCTGGATGGAATCGATGTTTCAAGTTTCAATGGTTGTAGCGGGAGGTACTTTTGGTATTGTATTCAGGTCTTTTTTGAAAAAACTGCGGAGAACTTTATTTATTTTTGATACAATTGGACTAGCTATATTTACAATTATAGGTGTTCAGAAAGGTTTAGCATTGGAGCATTTTGGATTAACAGTAGTTTTTCTAGGTATGATATCTGCGACTTTTGGAGGATTAATTAGGGATGTACTTTGCAATGAGATCCCTCTGATATTTAGAAAAGAAGTATATGCAATTCCTTGCCTGTTAGGTGGTGCTTTGTACTTCCTAGGTAGTTGGTTAGGATGGGGAGATACCGGATTGTTAATTTGGATATCGATTGGTATAATTATAACGTTACGAACATTGGCAGTGGTTTTCAGTTGGGAATTGCCGCTTATTCGAGATATAAAGAAGTGATATGAAAGATGTAAAAATTACCGTAAAGACACTTTATGGTTTTGAGGATATATTGACAGAGGAGCTGAATGAACTTGGTTACAAGGATATTGAAAAAGGAAATCGTTCTGTTCAATTAACCGGACAGTGGAAGGATGTTTATCGTATTAACTATTTGTCTCGTTTATCAATTTCAGTACTTGTAGAAATTGAGAGTTTTTATATTCATAATGAAGAAGATTTATACAAGGAGGCAAAGAAGATTGACTGGACATCATATTTTGACGTAGATAAAACCTTTTCGGTTAAAGGAGCTGTCTTTTCTAGAATATTCAATCATACCAACTATCCTTTTTTAGTTGTAAAAGATGCAATTGTTGATACATTCCGTGATAAGACTGGAGAGCGACCAAACGTTGAATTAAAATCGCCTCAGGTAGTTATTGATGTATACATTGCAGAGAAAAAAGTGATCATTTCACTGAATTCTAGTGGAGTCCCATTATTTCAAAGAGGTTATCGTCAACAAACTGGAGAGGCTCCGATGAATGAGGTGTTAGCTGCGGGTCTATTGAGGTTGTCTGGATGGGACAAGAAGAGTACATTGGTCGATCCCATGTGTGGATCAGGAACGATCGCTATTGAAGCTGCTCTTTGGGCTGCAGACATTCCAGCACTGATAGAACGTAGTCATTTTGCTTTCAAGAATTTCAAGTCATACGATTCCGAAGCCTGGGAGGAAGTTCGGTCAGAAGGTAATGATCGACCAATAACACTTGATTTTCCAATTGTGGCATCCGATGAAGATGCAGGAATGATTAGAAAAGCACAAAGAAATGCGAGAGTTGCTCCAATAGGAAAAATGATTCAATTCGAAACTTCAGAATTCAAGGATCTCGATCCTCCTGAAGGAGGAGGCACACTTATTATGAATCCCCCATATGGTGAAAGAATGGGTGATGACATGATTGAGTTTTATGAAATGATTGGTGATACTTTCAAGCAAAAATATCCAGGATATAATTGTTGGGCTGTTTCTTCGAACATAGATGCAATCAAACGTATAGGACTTAAACCGAATGCCAAGATAAAAGTGTTCAACGGTAGTTTGGAGTGTAGTTTTAGAAAGTTCGAAATATTTGAGGGTAGCCTTAAAGACGAAAAGGAAGATACGAAAGATGATCAGATGTCTATTCAGGATGAAAAAGATGAACCAACTAAGAAGAAAGAAACGAGGCTAGAACGCTACTATAGACTTCAAGAAGAAAAGAAACAAGCTCAAAAAGAGGAAAAGAAGCAAGAGGAATTTGAGTCAAAAACTGAGGAAGAACCAATTCAAAATCAGGTTAAAGATGAAGTGATAACTCCCAAGAAAGAGCCTCAAAAAGCCGCTGAGGAAGAGTCTAAATCTTTGGGGAAGCAAGAGCCTAAAACAACTAAATACACTCGTCCAAATTTAAAATATACAATTCCAAAAGAGACTGAGGAGGACAAGTCAGAAGATGATTCAAAAGAAGTAGCTGAAGAGCTTCAAAATGACTCAAAAGCTCCAACCAAAGAACAATCTTCAGAGGAATCTTCCGATGAAAAACCACAAGAAGGATCTTTCAAAGAAAAAATTGAAAGAATGAAGAAGTATAGAAAGAGAGATTAGGCCATTTCCTTTGAAGGGGTGTATCCGAATAGTCGCATAAACTTAATAGCTTTTACAACTTGTTCAGGAACATCTTCTTCCCATGCACTAGAATTAGCTTTAATCTTAGAGAGTACATCGTCGGACATGATATGAAGTAATTTACGATCGAAGTCTTCTAATCCTTCTATTTTATTATTAGCCTCCATGTA
>CBFHJL010000115.1:0-8066 GCA_965656195.1 Brumimicrobium sp.
TTCAAGTTTTATTCTCAAATTTCTTTTTCCGTTTTGAATGGCGCTTTTTACTTTTTTTAGAGGTAGGTTTAATTTCTCACTTATTTCTTGGTACGATTTGTTCTCAAGATAAAATTGACGTATTGTGAGCGCCTGCTCTTCTTTAAGTTCTTCTATGGCGGACTCCAACTTTTCATATTGCAACTCTTTATTGAGTTTTTCACCAGAACCTTCTGGTGTTGCAGTTATAAGTTCTTCTTTCACCTCTATGTGGTCATATCTCTTCTTACGAAGTAGCATTAGACACTCGTTTTTCGAAACAGTATAAAGCCAAGATTTGAATGAATCAATACTTTTACCCGATGATTTTTTTTTCAATTTGGTAAAAATATTCATGGTTAAGTCTTCTGCATCTTCTTTTTGTTTTAAGTACTTTAAACATAGACCGAAAACTAGATGGCCATACCTTTTGTAGAGTTCATTCAAGGCTAAATTCGATTCATTTTCAGAAAGAAAACCGACGAGCTCTTCATCTGATGCAACTGAGTATTTATCTTTTTTTAGCTTCATTCTTTATATAGATGTTCACTTCTTACAGTTTCCATAAATCTAGTTTAAAATGTTTACATACTGTAATGCAGAAAACAATTATCTCTTCTCTTTGTTATAATTAGTAGAGGTTCAAAAAGAAAAAGTCTATTGATAACAAATGACTACCTCGATGTTTTAAACAATTATGAATGTAGAAGAATTAGAAAAAGAGATAACAGAGTTGACAAACAAATTGCGAGAGCAAAAACCATCACTATACAAGCATATAACTGAGAATACAGCAACTTTGCCAGATAAGGGTAATGATGATTTTTCGGATGCTTTAGTGAAGTACAAGGACTATCTGAAAGAGTTGTTAGCTCAATAGATTACAATTAGAATTTACCAACAAAATCATAAACAAAAACACAAACAAATGGAAACGTTAGAGAAAACGAAAATTTACAAAAAGTTAGGATTCGATTCAGAAGAAACAAAAGAAGTGGTTAATAATCTTAATCTCCTATTAGCTAATTTGCATGTGCATTATCAAAAGCTAAGAAACTACCATTGGAATGTAACAGGGGCAGATTTTTTTGATGTTCATGAGAAAACTGAAGCAGAGTATAATGAAGTAATTGTCGAGATAGACGAGATAGCTGAGCGCATTAGAGTTTTTGGAGCTACACCAACGAGTACTTTGTCCGAATACTTAGAAGTTGCAGAAATAAAGGAAACTGGCACTAATCTTGAAGCCATGGAGATGGTAAAAGAAATACTTCGAGACATGGAGGTGCTTTTATCCTTCATGGTGGATACGATTGAAGCGGCAAGAGCTATTGGAGACATTTCAACAGACGATTTAGTTACTTCTCTAATGAAGAGAAGAGAGAAAATGCATTGGATGTTAACTTCATTCGTGAAGGAGGCATAAGATTAAATAATTTAGTTAAAGGCTATCGAGAGGTAGCCTTTATTTATTTGAAATAAACTGAACATGGACAAAGTATTAGTCATTGGAGCAAATGGAAAAACGGGTAGACATATCATTGATCGATTGATTCAAGATGATAGGTATGATCCTGTAGCAATGGTTCGAAAGTCTCATCAAAAAGATAGGTTTGAAGAGAAGGGGGTAGAAGTTCGAAAAGGAGATCTAGAAGAAGATTTTCGATCCGTTTTTAAGGATATAGATAAAATCATTTTTGCAGCGGGTTCTGGAAGTTCAACAGGAGCAGAAAAGACACAGGAAGTTGATAAGGAGGGTGCTATGAAATCCATTGATTATGCCAAGGAAAAAGGGGTTAAAAAGTATGTTATGTTGAGTTCTATGGGGACTGATATTCCTGATGAAGTGCAAGGTTTACAGGATTATTTACATGCCAAAAAAGATGCTGATGATTACCTTAGAAATAGTGGTTTGCTCTATACTATTGTTCAGCCTGGAGGTTTAAACGATGCCGAGCCTAAAGGTTCTGTAGAATTAGATTTTGAATTGGGTAAATTTGGAAAGGTATCTCGAGGAGATGTAGCTTCAGTGTTGGTGCATTGCCTAGATACTGATAAAGTTCAAAATATCTCTTTTGAAATATTGGAAGGTAACGAACTCATTAATGAAGCAATTTTTAGAATATCAAATTAATAGCAGTAGGATGAATTCACCAGTAGTATTAACAGGAGCCACAGGTTATTTAGGTTCGCAAATATTGAAAAACCTACTTGAGAAAGGTTATGAGGTGAGAATTACTACAAGGAATAAAAAGAAAACCTTGGCAGAGAAATGGTTGAAGCCTTACTTTGATAAGTATGAAGTTGAATTATCTGTTCATTATGGTGATTTATTAGAGGATGGTAGTTTTGATGAGGTGATGATTGGTGCAAAAGGACTCATTCACGCTGCAAGTCCTTTTAAAATTGATGGAATAAAAGATGCCAAGAAAGAATTAATCGAGCCCGCTAAGAAAGGAACGAGGAATGTTATTCAATCGGCTGAAAAAGCGAATACAATAGATTCAATAGTTGTTACTTCAAGCGTTGCAGCTGTTTATGGAGATGCTGTAGATATTAACCTACATCAAGAGGGTGTATTCAATGAAAAGCATTGGAATGTAACTAGTTCTGAGCATCATCAGCCGTATTCGTTTTCCAAAACAGAGGCAGAGAAAGAGGCTTGGAGATTAAACGATGGCAAAGGTTGGGTTCTAAATACTATTAACCCTGGATTTATTTTAGGTCCTTCAGAGACAGATAGAGACGATTCAACGAGTATACAAATGGTGACAAATCTTCTCAATGGTAAGTTTAAGCAAGGGGTTCCTGATTTGTATTTTAGTGTTGTTGATGTTCGAGATGTAGCAGAGGCTCATGTAAGGGCATTAGCGTATGAAAAATCGGGACGTTTCATTTGCACTAGTCAATCCTTGAGTCTTTTGCAAGTAGCAGAGAAGTTGAATGAAGAAGTAGGGCATGAGTACAAGAATATACCCAAAAAAAATCTCCCAACTTTTTTAACTTATTTGGTTGGCCCTCTTATGGCTGGCTTTTCTTGGTCTTATTTACGGAAAAACCTTGGTGTTCCAGTGCTCTTTAGTAATGGAAAGATCCGGGAAGAACTAGGTTTAGAATTTCGACCGGTAAATCAAACGCTAAAGGATCAAGCTATTCAGCTCAAAAAAGATGGTGTGCTGAAATAACTAAAGCGATCTTAACTCTGTAATCGTTTTTTTAGGATCTTCAGATTTGAATACGAAACTGCCCGCCACTAACGCATCAGCCCCAGCTTCTACAAGAGAAGCTCCAGTTTCTGTGTTCACTCCTCCGTCAACTTCTATTTGTGTTGAAGCTCCAGTATTTTTTATTAGTGCTTTCAGTTCCGATACTTTTTGAATAGCATGATTTATGAACTTTTGACCTCCGAACCCCGGATTTACAGACATTATCAATACAACGTCGATATCTTGAATTACGTCACTTAACAAATTCACAGGAGTATGAGGGTTTAGTGCTACACCTGCTTTCATTCCATGTGCTTTAATCTGTTGAAGAGTCCTATGCAAATGAGTACAAGCTTCATAATGCACGGTTAGAATTTCTGCTCCAGCATCTTTAAAATCAGCAATGTATTGATCGGGATTAACTATCATTAGATGCACATCTAATGGTTTCGTTGCATGCTTGTGTATTGCTTTCATTACAGGTAGCCCAAATGAAATATTTGGAACAAATACCCCGTCCATTATATCAATATGAATCCAATCAGCATCACTTTCGTTAAGAAGTTTGACATCACGTTCAAGATTTGCAAAGTCCGCAGCTAAAACTGAAGGGGATACGATTGTGCTCATAATTCAAATTGTTTTTACAAAATTAGAAAAGTCACCAAATTATTGATTGCTTAACTCAATAAAATCTGTCAATCTTCCATATATGTCTGGGTAAACTATCAATCGATTGGTTGAATCATCAACAATAACGGATTGATACTCGATACTTACAGTGAATTGATCATTGAGTCGAAGATAAGTTTCTTTATCCCGATGATACAGCGAGTCAATCGAATCTAAATAGGTATGATTCTCAGACAGCAGTATTAATTTAGCTAATGAATCAGGGTTCTCTGTTCTAATGCAGCCATGACTGTATGCGCGTACTGATGTGTTAAATAATCTTTTTGAAGGAGTATCATGAACATAAATCATATATGGATTGGGGAAAAGTAGTTTTACCTTACCTAAACTGTTGAGAGGACCATATTTCTGGCGAATTCTGAAAGGAAAATAGTTTCTATTGTATTTAAACCAATCAATTGAATCATGATTGACCACCTTGTTGTTTTTTAAAAGTTCATACCCTTTTTTATTAAATAGATTACTATCTCTTCTTGCTCCATAAACGATTTCTTTAGAAGCTATGGAATGGGGGACATGCCAATATGGATTAGTTACAACGTATTTAGCTTTTGCCTGGAAGAACTTGGTTTTTGTTTTTTTTGCTCCAACTACAACCCTAGATTCGAAAGCCAGTGTATCTTGATTGGTAAATTTAAGTTTGAAAGAAGGTATATTAACACGTATGTTCTTTTTCGGTAAAACAGAGTCAGAGAATTGACGGAGTTGATCTAAGGTGATGATGCTTTGGTAGTATCGTTCAAGATTACTTTTATCCAAAGCTGCAAATGTGTTTTTACCTAATACGCCATCAGCTTTTAGTCCATTACTGTATTGAAAGTTTTTCAAGTTTTTTATTCTTTCAGAAGAATCAGTAGCATACGTGTAACCGTAGTATGTTAAACCAAGGTTTAAAGAGCTGTCAATGAACGATGTGTCTATTTCAAAAGGGTTCTTTCGTAAAACGAAATTCGTAGAGAACTCATTAATTGCTTTGTGTAGTTTAATGATTTCCTTATTACTTATCTCATATTCAATTAAGTGATTAATCCAACTTTTATTTTTTGATTTATCCTTTATAAACTGTTCGGTCAAGAGGAAGGAATTGAGATTCTGTTTATTAAAAGAAGTGTCCTTAAAATTGTATATTCCATTCTTAACTATATTTAGGTATGCTGTACAACGCAAAAAGAGATGTATCTCCTTTGACCAGCGAGAATCGTATTCTAATTTTTGTGGAATGGATAAATAATCTAATGGCAGGTTCAAAAGAGTGTCGTTATTGAGATACTGATAAAACTCAATAATTGAATTGTCTATCAAGCTATCATTGCTAAACCAAGTGGGTCTAAAGCTATTTTTTGCGTAATAGTATTTTATGCTATCACTAAAGCTATTTTTTGATTCCTCATTTAAAAAGGTGTATTCATCGATAGCTAGGTCAAATTGGTCTATTTCTGACAAGTCAGCCCCTGAATTTTTATTATTTTGTTCTGAGTTTTCACAACTTGTTAAAAAAGTGATTAATATTACTATACAGGCTATTATGTTGTTGGTTTGATGCATTTGCTATTGGATCTCACGCAATTTAGTCAATTCGTGAAAAGGTAGGAAGAAATAAGAACAGTTTAATTTATGGAGTTAGCTTTATTTCCTGTAACGTTGATAATAATTGTAGTAACTGTACTACTTTCGATGCGTGCGTTTAATGATGCTGAGATCAAGTATAAGTGGGTTTATTATCCATACAAACTCAAACGCAATAATGAGTGGTATCGAACTTTTTCACACTTATTCATACATGGTGACTATATGCACTTGTTTTTTAACATGTTTGTTCTATTCTCATTTGGACGGATGATGGAGTCCTCTTTTGTAGCAGAGTATGGATCGGTTTCAGGACATATTCATTTCTTTGTTTTATATTTTCTTGGCGGTTTAGCGGCAACTTTATGGCCATTTGTAAGAAATGTGGATGATCCTAACTACATGAGCCTGGGTGCATCGGGTGCTGTTTCAGCTGTCTTGTTTGCCTCAATATTGTGGTACCCTCAAGGAGGTATTTATTTAATGTTTATACCTGTAGAGATACCAGCGTGGCTTTTTGGCTTTATATATCTTGGATTCGAGTATTACATGTCTAAACGAGGAGGTACAGGTATTGCACATGACGCTCACTTTGGAGGAGCGGTTTTCGGTATAGCTTATGTATTATTTATTAACTTCGATAAGGGTAAAGACTTTTTCACACATATTTTCAGTTAACTATGGCGCTACTATATTTAAATAATAACGGAGAAGTTCTTAAAAATAAAGGTGCTACACTAGCTGCTGCGAATCGTGCTCACTTATACGGTGATGGACTATTTGAAAGTATTAGGATTGTAAATGGTCAGCCTGTAAATTTAGAGGCGCATATATTAAGAATGCTCGAAGGTGCTATAGCACTGAAAATGAGGACGCCTTCATTTTTCTCAACGAATTTCTTCGAAGAAAAGATAAAAGAATTATTAAAAGCTTCAATGATAGATAGTGGTGGACGTGTTCGAATTTCTCTGGATCGTTTGTCAGGAGGTACGTATAGGCCAGAATCAAATGAAGTAAGCTATTTTATAGAAGTATATCCTTTGGAGGATAATCAATATAAATTGAATACGAGAGGTTGGGAGGTAGATTTGTATACTTCGATTCGCAAACAGAAAAATAAACTATCGAATTATAAGACAAAGAACGGTTTACTCTATGTGATGTCCTCGATAGAAGCTCAAGAAAAAGACCTTGATGACCTTTTAATTACTGATCAAAAAGGTTCAATACTGGAAGGTTCGTCAAGTAATTTATTTGTAGTCAGTAATGGAGTTCTCTATACACCAGGACTTGATGAAGGCTGTCTTGGTGGTGTTATGAGAATGACGCTCATAAATATCGCTTTGGAGAATGGAATAAAGGTATATGAATCGTCAATTATGCCACAAAACCTTCTAGCTGCAAATGAGGTTTTCCTAACGAATGCTATTAAAGGTATAATTTGGGTGTCTGGTTATCGCTCTAAGCGCTACGAAAACGAAATGTCCAAACGTTTGTTAACTTTACTAAATGAGTATTTTTCATCACAAACGTAAATCAAATGAAAATTATAGGATTCGCAGGTAGTACAAGTTCCAATTCAATCAATAAGAAATTAGTAAACTATACCCTTAATTGTATTGAGAGTGATTCTTATGAAAAGGAGTTGATTGATTTGAATGATTATAAGTGCCCCATCTTTAATGTAGATGAGGAGGAGAATGGATATCCCGAAAATGCTAAAATGTTCATAGAAAAGCTCAGTCAGGCTGACGGCTTTGTTGTTTCTATGGCCGAACATAATGGTTCTTATGCTGCTGAAGTAAAGAACTTGTTAGACTGGTGCTCTCGAATTCAATTAGGTTTTTTTAAAAATAAGCCAATGTTTCTGATGTCAACATCACCTGGAGGCTACGGTGGTGGTAATGTACTGGAGGCTGCGAAAAAGCAATTTCCAAAGTTTCAAGCAAATATAATTGAGTCTTACAAGCTGCCTTTTTTTAATGATAATTTTGATGCTAAAAGTGGAATAACAAACAATGAATTAAGAGAATCTCATATGAGTGTATTACAGTCTTTCTTTTCCAATTTTGAGTAATCGGACTTTATAAGAATTAATTATTCACATAGATAAATTAGTTATTTTTGAAAATACCCCCTGTTTTGCTGGGGGTGTTTTTGTTTATAATCGATTTTTTATGGTTTTTACCTAAAAGAATACAGGGTTGTTGATAAAAAAAGATGTCTTTTTGTGAGGACACCCTCTAATTTTATCTAATTTTGCTGAAACTTTAAAAAATAGTCATGTCAAGCATTCGTAAGCAAGCGTATCAAGATGTACTTCACAGAAGTCCTAAACAAGTAGAGTCCAACGAAAAGATTTCGAAATCATTCGGAGAAAATGTTTTTCACTTGGAGGTAATGAGGGAATATCTTCCCGATGAAGCATATTCTTCAATTAAAGCAGCAATAGCAAATGGAACTAGAATAGAGCGAAGAATAGCAGATCAAGTTGCTTCTGCAATGAAAGATTGGGCTTTAGATAAAGGTGCGACACATTATACACACTGGTTTCAGCCATTGACAGGGTCTACAGCTGAAAAG
>CBFHJL010000116.1:0-1220 GCA_965656195.1 Brumimicrobium sp.
AGGTCAACTTTTGACACTTATCTGACTAAAGTCGATAAATCAAAACAATATGACTTTGTTTTTATAGATGGTGATCATCGCGGCAAGAGTGTCCTGAAAATCCTTGATTCTCTTGCCCCTAAAATACACGACGAAACCATTATACTCTTGGATGATATCCGTTGGACAGAGGATATGCAATCCATGTGGGAGCAACTGATAGCGAGCCATAGATACCACGTAAGTATTGATCTTTTCAAAATGGGTATTATTATTCCACGTAAACATCAAGCAACTGAAAGTTTCGTAATACGTCATTAAGATAGTATGTAGCTAAAACATCTGTCAATGCAAAATTATGTAACCCAGCTCGTGGATGATTTGAATCAACTGATCTTAGATCATAGTAGACATTCGAATGAGAATTCCCTTTTAGAGTTTAATACAGAATCAGCTGATGATTTATTAGAACTCAGTAAGTTGTATTTAATACCACAGAAGTCATTCTCAATACTATTGAACCTTCCTCAGGAAGCATTGCCACCATCTGAGTATTTAAATGGCTTACAGTTATCACAGCTCTTAGAAAAATTGACTGAGATACTTGCCTTAAATGAATGTTTCTTAGATTTCCCGAATAAAGTATCTGACGAAAGAAAGTATTCTTTGTTAAGACATAATTGGAATGAACCTCAGTTAATTTGTAGTGGATCATTAAATACTATTGACTTTTGCGACTATGATCAGGAGCATTGTATTTATGGACCTGAAGAATGCGAATGTAAATCACTAGAAAAATTAGCCTAAGTACTTTACAATCTATATATCGGTTTTTCAATAGATTGCAATATAAAAAGTAAAAGCTATTAGGCGTTCCCATTAAATGTTAATGTTTATTTAACATCATTATATTAGGTCAATTGACTTTCCCGTTTATTTTTGCTTTCGCTAATTGTGAACACTCAATGAGAAATATATTTTCGGTTGCTTTATTTATTGCATTCCTTTTGCCCTTCGCTTATTTGAGGAGTCAATCTGAAAACCAAGCAACACTAGATTCAACTGTAATACGGAATGTCTCTGCTTCTTCGAAGGTTGAAGGGTTCACAGTTTCATGGTCAGTTGATTATGACAAATACCAAACGCTTAAAGATCAAAATTTCTCAATCTCCATAAAGTACAACACTAAAATTGGTGCGAAACGGCATGAGAAAGGCTATGAAGGGACCGATTGGCAAGTG
>CBFHJL010000116.1:1318-7949 GCA_965656195.1 Brumimicrobium sp.
GATTGAAGGAATTGATCTCAGCGAGACCTCGTTCACTGCAAATGCATTAGCGGGAGATGAAAGCTATGTTTACAAAGTTGGATTATCCAATGGAGATGATTCGGTTTGGTCAGAGAAAAAGAAAGTTAAAACTGAACGTGGCTGGGGAATATTCAAATTCCTAGTATTGATAGGATCGCTTGGGATGTTCATATATGGCATGAAAGTGATGAGTGAAGGTCTTCAACAAGCTGCAGGATCTAAACTAAGAAACCTTTTAGGTTCCATTACTTCTAATCGTGTAAAAGGAGTAATGACCGGTTTTGGTATCACTTCTATCGTTCAGTCTTCGTCCGTAACAACTGTAATGACAGTGTCTTTTGTCAATGCGGGATTGATGACTTTGGTCCAGTCCGCAGGTGTAATGATGGGCGCGAATATTGGAACTACGATTACCGGTTGGTTGATCAACATATTTGGATTTAAAGTAAGTATTGGTTCATTCGCACTTGTTTTTATTGCCATTGGAGCTCCACTTATGTTCTTTGGCAAACAGCAAATCAAAGCATGGTCAGGAGCTATAATTGGTTTTGCATTATTATTTATGGGGCTTGGCTTCTTAAAGGATGCTGTACCTGAATTAGGACCGGATTCAGCATTAGTGAAGTTCTTTGTAGATTATAAGGATATACCCGTAATTAGTACACTTTTATTTGTTTTACTTGGAACAATGGTGACGGTTATCGTCCAATCTTCATCTGCAGCTATGGCTTTGACTATGACACTGGTTGCTGGGGGTATTGTTCCTTTCGAAGTGGCCTCAGCTATGATTCTTGGGGAAAATATAGGTACAACAATTACTGCTGAAATTGCTTCTATGATTGGTAATGTTCACGCAAAACGTTCTGCCAGAATTCACTCAATGTTTAACATCATAGGTGTAACCTGGGCGGTTCTTCTCTTCCCTTTTATTCTTAACGGAATAGAATCTTTCATGCTAGCCACTGGAAGTGGGAGTCCATTTGACAACCCAGCAGAATATGCAAATACAGGACTCGCTATTTTCCATACTACCTTTAATTTATTGAATGTACTGATTCTCATTTGGTTTGTGCCTAATCTTGTAAGAGTTGCTGAACGGACAGTTAAATCGAAGGGAGCGCAAGACGAAGAATTTCACCTTGACTATATTGGATCTGGGTACATGTCTACCCCTGACTTATCTTTACTTGAAGCAAAGAAGGAAATTGCGAAATTTGGTGAACTCACAAGCCGCATGTCTAAATTCTCTCGAGATATTCTTTACGAAAAGAATCCTAAGAAGCAGAAAAAACTTCACAAACGAATTTCGAAATATGAAGAAATTACCGATCGTGTTGAAATAGAGGTGGCGAATTACTTGAATAAAATTTCTGAAGGAGAGCTCTCCGGAGATACGGCAATTCGCATTAGAGGAATGAATAGTATCGTAAATGATCTTGAGCGAATAGGAGATATTTATTTTCAAATTTCTAAAACACTCGAACGGAAATCAGAGGAAAAAATTTGGTTCAACCCAGACCAGCGAAATAACTTAGGCAATATGTTTGACCTTGTCGATCATGCTTTTGAGATAATGATTTCAAACTTACATGAAGACGCTAATAAAGTATCCTTAGAACCAGCAAAAGAAATCGAAAATGAGATCAACACGATGCGTGACGAACTTAGAAAAGACTATCTCGATAACTTAAGGAAAAGTGACGAACTACACTTGAGAGGAGGCCTCATTTACAACGACATTGTTGCATCCTTGGAGAAAGTTGGTGACCATATCATTAACGTTTCAGAAGGTGTAGTAGGTAAGGTATAATCTGTTGATAAATTTAAAAAAGCAGCAGAACCTCAATTTTACTGCTTTTTTTTGATCACCAATCGATGAGAATATGTTTCAAGATTTCTATCAAACTGACTAATAAAATTTTAGTTTTGTTTAAAATATACTACTATGGAATTTTGGGAAGCAGAATATTACGGAAACACATTACTTGAATACAGCATTTCTTTAGGAATCATTTTAGGTGCAGTAATCGCGGCTAAATTACTCTATTGGCTTTCAAAAAATGTCATCAAAAAATTGACAGCTCGTACCAAAACGAATCTTGATGATATAATCGTTGACAAAGTTGAAGAACCGGTTGTTTTTGGGTTAGTGTTATGGGCAGCTTGGTATGGATTGAGCCTACTCAATTATCCTGTATCTGAACTCTCAACTGAAGATCTTCAAAACGGTATTGAAATTCCTTATTCGCACACAAGACAATTTGTAAATCACTTATTCAATTTTCTATTAGTAATCAATCTTACATGGTTAATCGCTCGACTTGTGGATGCGTTAATCGAAGAATATATTGTGCCTCTAACTGAAAAAACAGAGTCTGACCTTGACGATCAATTACTCCCAATTTTCCGAAAAGGATTAAAGATCATTGTTTGGGTAATGGGAATCGTTGTTGGGCTGAACAATGCCGGATATGACGTTGGAGCTGTAATTGCTGGGCTTGGTATTGGTGGTTTAGCATTTGCACTGGCCGCCCAAGATACCGTAAAGAATTTCTTCGGAGGAATAATGATATTTGCAGACAAACCATTCAAAATTGGTGAGCGTATACAAATTGGAGACATTGACGGGTTTGTTTCAGAAATTGGAATTCGAAGTACTCGTATTAAAACACTCGCTGGAAGAATGGTTACCATTCCCAACTCTATGTTTTCAGGAGATGCTATTGAAAACGTTGATAAAGAGCCTACGCGTAAAATCGTTGTCAATCTTGGTTTAACCTATGACACAACCGCTGAACAAATAGAACAAGGAATGCAAATATTAAAGGATATATCCGCTTCACAAACAGATAAAATTGAAGAAAACGTTTTGGTAAGCTTCAATTCTTTCGGAGATTTTTCTTTGGGTATTCTTTTCATCTATTACATAAGAAAAGAAGCAGATATTTTAGACACTCAAACAGCCATGAACCTTAGCATACTTAAGAAATTCAACGCTGCTGGATTAGATATGGCATTCCCAACTCAAACAGTCTATACTAAAGCAATGAAGTAAATACTTCGGTTAATACTCATTTAACATTGCCGTTTCTTTCTTAACTATATATTAAAATTCGGTTTAAAATCAAATCAGGTTGGGAGTCTATCTTTGTCCCAAACCAATTAGAGTTAACGTGAAAGAAACGATTTTACTTATAGATGATGATCCGGACATTGTACAAATGATCTCTTATAACTTAAAGAAAGAAGGTTATGATGTGCATTCAGCTCCGAACGGTGAAGAAGGGTTGAAGTTAGCAACGAACGTAAAATCAGATCTAGTTTTACTGGATGTAATGATGCCTAAAATGGATGGTATGGAAGTCTGTGAAACTATTAGAGATAATAAATCGATTGAGCAACCCATAATTGCTTTTCTAACATCCCGAAATGAAGATTACTCTCAAATAGCTGGATTTAAAGCAGGGGGTGATGACTATATCAACAAGCCAATACGGCCTAAAGTGCTATTAAGTAAAATTGAGGCTTTGTTGCGCAGAAAACACACAGCAAATGATGTCGCATCAAGTAATGATGGAAATGTTATTTTAGACCGTGAACGCTTTCTACTTTTACTTGAAAATAAAGAAATACAACTGCCAAAAAAAGAATTTGAATTATTAGAATTACTGCTATCAAAGCCGGGAAAAGTATTCCCGCGTGACCAAATCCTATCGAAAGTTTGGGGAGACGATACAATAGTAGGAGAAAGAACTATAGATGTTCATATCAGAAAATTACGAGAAAAGATTGGAGATGCTTACATTCGCACAATAAAAGGTGTAGGTTACACCTATAACGAAGTGTGAAAAGTAAAAAGCCATTACATATAATTCTTACTGGAAGCCTTATTTTAGGGCTTCTTACATTTATTATTCTTTTTATTCTCTACGAGTTTATTGAAATCCAGGTTCATCTACTTTGGGTTTTACCACTAACTTTGATGGCACTTTCATTCCTTGTATTTTTCTTTTTCGTGGAGCGCTTCATACATGATAAAATGAAGTTAATTTATCGTGTTATCAGAAAAGGGAATGAAATCGATCAAAACCGTCCGTCAATTTCAATGACCGAAGATATCATGAGCGCCGCAGTTCAAGACACAGAATCATGGGCAAAAGAAAGACAACTTGAAATCACCAAACTAAAAGAACAAGCACAATTTCGAAGAGATTTTCTCGGCAATTTAGCTCATGAACTAAAGACACCAGTCTTCAGTATTCAGGGGTATATTTTAACTTTACTCGAAGGAGGACTAGAGGATGAAAATGTTAACCGAAAGTTTCTAGAAAGGGCCTCTTTTGCAACTGAAAGAATGACTGCTATTTTGGAAGATCTCGATGAGATCACAAAAATGGAAGTTAATCGTTATGAATTAAACCTGAGTCGATTCGATCTTGTCAAATTAACGAGAGATATTATTGAGAGTGCTGAAGAGCATAAGCCTGAAAAAAAGGTAAATGTTCAAATTCAAAAGAACTACGACCCTATATACGTAATGGCAGATAAAGGTAAAATCAGTCAAGTCTTGACCAACCTTATTCTAAATTCGATAAATTATGGAAAAGAAGAAGGGAATACTGTCATCCGTTTTTATCCAATGGACAAGGTCATTATGACAGAGGTTTCAGATGACGGTCCAGGAATCAATGAAAAAGATTTACCTCGATTATTTGAAAGGTTCTATAGAGTGGAACAAAGTCGAAATAGAAACGAAGGTGGCTCTGGACTTGGACTTGCGATCTGCAAACATATTATAGAATCTCATCGGCAAACAATTAGCGTTAGAAGTACCGTAGATATTGGCAGCACATTTACTTTTTCTCTACCAAAAGGTTAAAATCTCTTAAATCAAATCGCATTCGTTAATTTTGGTTATCTTGACTTCAAAAGCATCAAATGCTCTATCGCATACTTAAATTTATTATAGGAGTCGGAATACGACTGTACTACAGTGAAATCCGTATCAACAATAAGAAGTACCTGAAAAGCTCAGGAAAACCAATGATTGTGGTTGCGAATCACCCCAACACTTTAATGGATGCCTGGGTAATTGGAATGGTATGCAATCAACCCATTTATTACATGGCTAAAGCCACTCTATTTGATTCCTCTTTCAAATTGAAATTATTGCGCAGTCTTAATATGATTCCTATCAATAGAAAAGGAGAAGGAAAAATCAAGGGTGTAGATAATGAAGATTCGCTTAGTGAATGTTACAAAGTACTTGCAGAAGGTAAAACACTCGTGATTTTCCCAGAAGGGACTAGCTACAAGGAGCGTATATTGAGAAAACTTAAAACAGGAACTGCACGAATCGCTTTAGAAACGGAAAAAAGAAACAATTGGAGTCTTGATCTTCAAATTGTGGCTGTAGGTTTAAATTACTCCCAACAAGAGCGTTTCAGAAGTGATATCCTTATCGATATTGATAAACCCCGCAGTGTTCTTGAATACAAGGAGGAATATGAACGCAAGCCACGCGAGGCCTCTCAACGTCTTACCTCATCGATTCGTAAAAGGCTTGAAAATGTGTTAGTCACAGTTGAGTCTCAAGATGAAGAGTTACTTGTAGAACAGATCTACAAAGTGATGAATACCAAATACGCAGGCACTGATAAGGGAGTGAATAAGGAGGTGAAAGAAATGAAAGAAATCACCCGAAGGTTAGATGAAATAAAGATATTGCAGCCCTGGCTTTTGGAAGACATCAAAACGAAAATTAAGTCTATCAATTGGAAATTAGATAAAATGCATGTTCGAGCAGATTTTCTGGATAAAAAATTTCGTTCCTTGGCCTTCTTTAGACAAATGTTCATTTCCATTGTTTTTGTATTAATAGCTTTGCCTTTGGCACTATTTGGAGTCATTCACAACATTTTTCAGTATCTATTCGCGGATTGGTTGGTTCCAAAAATTTCAACTGATATTGAGTATTTTGCACCTTTAGCAATTCTAGTAGGAATTGTATTATACCCTGTTATTTATGCCGGATTTGCCATTGGAGCATATTACCTTTTAGGCCTTAACTGGTATACATTACTCATGTATATTATGCTAATGCCTCTTTCTGGTTTATTTACATATTGGTTTGCCAAATATTTGAAGAATGTAAGCTATCAATGGCAGTACATGTTGCTTTTAGT
Organism: Brumimicrobium sp.; assembly: GCA_965656195.1. Classification (GTDB taxonomy): domain Bacteria; phylum Bacteroidota; class Bacteroidia; order Flavobacteriales_D; family Crocinitomicaceae; genus Brumimicrobium. Next base: position 7,525 of record CBFHJL010000116.1, read on the forward strand.
AGATCGCAAGCAGACATTAAAAGAGTTGCAAATAGAAAAGAAGCGATTGAAAACACTTGTTTTTGATACGTAGTATTTTCTAAAAATGGCTCAAAACATTTCTCAGAAGGGACGAATAAAACTGTATTTTTGTAATACAACAAACCCAAAAAGTTTATCGAAATGAGATACATTATTTTTTCTTTTCTGTTAGCTCTGATATTCGCTTGTTCAGAGGAGATTAAGAAGGTAGAAAAAGATGATGCTCAGCGAGTAGAACAACAGAGACCATTAACTTCTATTGATCGCAATGGGAAATTGACCGAATGGTATCCTGGTCATAAACAGATAAAAATGGAAGGCCGTAAAGATGAAGAAGGTCGTCGTCAAGGAATTTGGAAATTATATACTCAAGATGGTATTGAACTTTCGATCACAGTGTATAC
>CBFHJL010000117.1:0-7878 GCA_965656195.1 Brumimicrobium sp.
TCTTTCACACGCTTTGAGTTTCGGTCAAACGAAGACAGATTCACTTCAAGGGGTTCTAATTAAGCATTTAAACGAAACCGGATATTCTAATGACACAACAGTCCTCAAGACTTATTACAGACTTGCTAGAACATACAAAAGCAAAAGAGACTCAGCTGTCTTCTTTTTTGACCAAGCAATTCAGTTATGCGATGAAAAACTACAGGAAAAAGAGGCCCATGATAGCGAAAAGTTAGACTTCTTTATATACATGAAAGGGATTTCCTTGAGTCAAAAAGGAAAAAAGTACTACAGAGATAAAGAATACGAGCGGGCTAGAAAAATTGGTGTAGAGGCCGCTGATTTACTTAAAAAATTAGAACTTTCTTCAAATCTCGAAGTACGAGAAAAAGGACTTAACCATTTGACCCTAACTCTACTTTGGCTTGCGGTTTCAGATCAAAAACAGGGGAATACAGAGAAAGCACTTAAGTATTATGACGAAATAGAACGGTACACATATATTACAAAGGATACAAATCGTCGAGCAATGATATACGGAAACATAGCTGTTTTGTATAAAAATAATGGAAAATTAAAAGAGGCTCTCGAATTTAACTTTAAAGCTTTAGAACTTGCCGAACAAACAAAAAACCCTTTACAGATTGCAACAACCCTTGGAAATATAGGTGTAGTTTACAAGCACTTGAAGGAATACGAAAAAGCTGAATCTTATTACAATCGGACAATTGAAATTCATGAACAAACTGGAAATAGTAAAGGTCTAGCAAGAACCTTTAATAACCTTGGAATCATAGCTCGACATCGGAAGCAATATGATAAAGCCCTGGAGTATTATAGGCAGTCATTGCAAATCGCACAAGACCTTGACATGAAAGAGAGTGTTGTTTCAGCCATGACAAATATAGCTGTCATACTGAAAGAGCAAGACAAATTAAAAGAAGCTGAAGACTTACTTATTGAGGCCTTGCCATTAGCCCAAAAGTTAAAGTACAAGAAAAATATAATAAACATCAATTCTACTCTAGCTGGACTATATATAAGTAAGAAAAGGTACAATGAGTCTGTTCCATACTTAGATGCTACAATGAAATATGCCGAAGAAATGGATTCAGATCGTTTTAAAGAGAGCGCACATCAAAATTACTACAGATATTATGAAGGTATAGGTAAACACGAAGAAGCGCTCTCTCATTATAAAGATTATATCAAATACCGAGATAAAGTTTACAATTTAGATTCAAAAGAGGAAGCCTTAGAGCAAGAAATTAAGTTTGAATACAAAACGAAAAAAATCAGTGACAGCATTGAGTTCTCGAAACAAAAGGAGGTGAATGAACTAATGATAAAACAACAAGAAAGTGAGCTTCAAACACAACGGACTTTGCAGATTGCTCTCGTAGTAATTCTATTGTTAATTATGGTTTTTGCTCTTTTTATGTTCAATAGGTTTCGTATTACACATCGACAAAAGAATACAATCGAAATACAAAAGAAAGTTGTTGATGAAAAGAATCGTGAAATATCAGACTCAATAAACTACGCAAAAAGAATTCAGGAGGCAATTTTACCTTCTCGCTACGTATTCAATGAAGTAATGAGTAATGGCTTTGTTATTTTCAAACCAAAGGACGTTGTAAGTGGTGACTTCTATTGGATCGAAGAAGCTCATGGAATGACATTTATTGCGGCTGCAGACTGCACTGGTCATGGAGTCCCAGGAGCACTGGTAAGTGTAATATGCTCTAGTGCATTATCAAAAGTTTTACTCGAGGAAGGTGTTAAGGAACCTGCCGAAATATTAAATAGAACTAGGGAACTAATAATTAACAAGTTCCAAAAAAATGCAGATAGAGTAAATGATGGTATGGATATTAGTTTATGTGCAATTGATAAGGCTAACATGACTTTACATTGGTCAGGAGCAAATAATCCTCTTTGGATCATTAGAAGTAATTCAGATAGCAAACGTGAATTGAATGAAATTAAGGCAGACAAACAACCTATTGGAGTATATGAGAATCAAAAACCTTTCACGAATCATGTGATTGACATAAAACACAATGATACATTGTATATGTTCTCAGATGGTTTTCCAGATCAATTTGGAGGCAAAGATGAAGAATCAAGAAAAACAGGAGGAAAAAAATACAAAAGCAAACCGTTTAAAAATTTTCTATTGAGTATTCAAGACACTCCCATAAAGCTTCAACAAGAAAAGATAGAGAAAGAGTTTTACAATTGGAAAGGAGATTTGAAGCAGGTGGACGATGTTTGTATCATCGGAATAAGCATAAAATAAATGCTAAGAATTTAACTTCTCAGCGACTAGTTCAGCTATTTTACATGCCGCATTTTGAGAACCGTTCAAGACATAATCTCCGATATGAATCGTTTTATTTAAACTCAATTCTATCTCATTTTTAGGAACGGAAACATCAGGTAAAGACTTGGGAATTTCATAGTGTTCTACAAAATCTAATTTCTTATTGATTAGACTTGATGCTTCTTTCATTACCTCTTCTTTCAAGTTTTCAGAAGGTAGATCTCGATCATTCACAATGGTGATTGAAAGTAATGACCTGTTGGAAGGCTTATTCGTTTGACTGAAATGAGCATAAAAAATATTATTGATTAATTTATTTTCTTCCGCAACTAAACCTATTCTACCTCCCTTAATAACAGGATCTCCTTTGTGCTCAAAATAAAATACATGAGTCCCTTTCCAAACTATTTGTGAAGCGCTATTAAATGAAGGGTTCGTGTTGATGATAATATCAAAATCCTCTTCTGAACCATTGAACTGGACTTTATTATCGGATATTGAAGTGACAGCTGTTTTGAATCGGATATCAACATCGTCGATACTTCCAACTAGATTAGAACAGAGCTCACCTATACCACCCTTAGGGATTGCTGCGTCTCCTTCTGAAAACATTTTGAAAATAAAAAGAAACATGCGAGAAGATGTTCTGAGTTCGTCTTCTAAGAAAATACCAGAATAAAATGGTTTAAAAAAGTTACTGATGATCCTATCAGAGAATCCATAGTCTCTCAAAAACTCAAGAGTCGTCTTGTTTTCTAAATCAAATAACTCTTCAATTGAGCGCTTCTTTACAAAAGTGTTCAGCTTAAAAACTAGAAGTTTATCTTTTAACGTACCTGCAAAAGAGAATAGTGTAGGAAACAAAAAACTCAAATCCCTAACAGGATCTCCTATTCTAGTCCTTTTGTTACGACTAAAAATAGTTGCACCAGGCTCAAGCTTCAGTAAGTTTAAGGAAGATAAGTCACCATATTTTTTTAAGTATGGGTAGCCCGTCAAAAGAACTTGAAAACCAAGATCTAACTCCCAATCATTTTTTTTGAGTGTTCGCATGCGACCGCCTGGCATCGCTTCTTTTTCAAATAAAGTAATCTCATACTTTTCTTTCGATAAAAGCTTAGCTGAGATTAAACCTGACAACCCTGCACCTATTATAGCTACCTTTTTTTTGTTCATCTAATTCAAACTTATCTCTGTCTGCGTTGTTTTATAAACACCAAGTTACTAAGGATGTTCTAGATCATGGCAAAAGAGAAAGATAAAAGTAAAAAGAAGTTTTCTGGTTTTCAATTCACTCCTTTTGAGAAAGAGGATGAATCACCTTTCGACAAACTCTTTGATATATTTCAAGAACTCATTGTTTTCACTTCAGGAGATGTCGATGAAACATTAGACTGGATGGAACAACTAGATGAAGAATACAATCTATTCACAGATGAATATTCAATGGATGATTTCATTGAGGATTTAAAGAAAAAGGGATATATCAAAGATGATAGTGAGCCAGAAAAAGGATTTGCAATCACAGCCAAGACAGAACAAACAATTCGTCAAAAGGCGCTTGATCAAATCTTTGGTGCGTTAAGGAAAAGTGGAAAAGGAAACCACAAAACCAAACACATAGGCTCAGGGTTAGACAAAACCGGAGAGTTTAGAAATTATTCCTTTGGAGATGACATTAACCAGATCGCTTTGACAGAAAGTATCAGAAATGCATATGTCAACAATGGTATAGGTGATTTTAACCTTACTGAGAACGACCTTGTTGTTCATGACACACATCACAATAGCCAGATGAGTACTGTGCTGATGATCGATATAAGCCATAGTATGATTTTGTATGGGGAAGATAGAATTACTCCTGCAAAAAAAGTCGCAATGGCTTTAACTGAATTGATCAAAACGAGATACCCTAAAGATCATATTGATATTATTGTTTATGGAAATGATGCATGGCCAATTAAGATTAAAGACCTCCCCTATTTGCAAGTTGGACCTTATCATACCAATACAGTTGCTGGATTAAATTTAGCACTGGATATATTGAAAAGGAAAAAGCACGCGAATAGACAAATATTTATGATTACAGACGGAAAACCAAGTTGTCTGCGGCTACCTAATGGCGAGTATTATAAAAATAGTGCAGGACTAGATCCTTTCATTACGAACAAATGCATGAACAAAGCAAAGGAGTCAAGAAAATTAGGGATTCCGATTACAACTTTCATGATTGCACAAGACCCTTACTTAAAGCAATTTGTAGAAGAGTTTACTGAGGCAAACCAAGGCAAAGCATTTTATACTGGACTAAAAGGATTGGGACAAATGATATTTGAAGATTACGAAAAGAACAAGAAGAAAAATATACGATAATATGGATCACACAAAAATTAACAATGTAAAAGAACTGAAGGATGCGGGTTACAAATCTAAGTCCATCAAAGACGAGTTGAGAGATAACTTATTAGAGAAAATTAAAAATGGAGAAGAGATTTTCAAAACAATCATCGGTTACGATGACACCGTGATCCCTCAATTAAAAACAGCTATTCTTTCAAAACACAATATAAACTTGCTAGGATTAAGAGGTCAAGCGAAAACGAGAATTGCACGCTCGATGGTTGATTTGTTAGACGAATATATCCCTGTCATTTCAGGATCTTCGGTGAACGATGATCCATTCTGCCCTATTTCAACCTTCGGTCAGCAACTTAAAAAGGAAAAAGGAGATGAAACTCCCATAGAGTGGATGCATAGATCAGAACGTTTCTTTGAAAAACTAGCTACTCCAGATGTAACTGTGGCAGACCTTATTGGTGATATAGATCCGATTAAAGCTGCGACTCAAAAATTAAGTTATGCGGATGAACGGGTAATTCATTTTGGTATGATCCCTCGCGCTAACAGATGTATTTTTGTGATTAACGAATTACCGGATCTTCAAGCACGAATTCAAGTTTCGCTATTCAACATTCTTCAAGAAGGAGATGTGCAGATTCGAGGATTTAATATTCGATTACCGTTAGATGTAAACTTCGTATTCACTGCGAATCCAGAGGATTATACGAATCGAGGAAGTATTGTTACCCCACTAAAAGACAGAATTGGATCTCAAATCCTTACGCACTATCCAAAAGATATAGAAACTGCAAAAAAGATTACGCAACAAGAAATCGGAGACGACTCAAAAAATGCCAAAGTCTATGTTCCTGAGATTGCAAAAACATTAATAGAACAAATTGGTTTTGAAGCGCGTAAATCGCCATATATCGATGCCAACAGCGGTGTATCTGCAAGAATGGGTATTACGATGTTTGAAAACCTCATCAGTAGGGCTGACTTACGAAGAGTTGAATCAAATGAAGAGAAAACAAGTATTCGTATGTCTGACTTCGAAGGTATACTCCCATCAATTACTGGAAAAGTTGAATTGGTATACGAAGGAGAGCAGATTGGCTCTGAAAAAGTAGCTCGCATCCTTCTTGGTGAAGCAATCAAGGAGATATTTAATCAGACGTTCAAAAAGTTGAGAAAACTGAAAAAGGAAAACGAAGAGCAGGAGTTTGATGATGTAGTTCAATGGTTTTTAGAGCATTCTGAATTTGTTATTGAGGAAAATCTATCCAACAAAGAGTATGCTGAAAAAATGAATAGCATTAAACCGCTTGATGTTTTAATAGAAAAATATGTTCCAGAGCATAATCCAGAAGATGAGTTACTAATCAAAGAGTTAATTCTCTGGGGTATGGTGGAACACGAAAAGTTGAACAAGAAAAAAGTCGAAGGTGGAGTTAGTTTCGCTGATGAACTACTAGGATCACTCTATGGGAAACAATAAAAAAGAAAGGGCAACACTTCCTCCTAAAATAACGGAGGAAGTGTATGCTATCGAAGAACAGTTTCAAAACGAAGTTATTCGTCCCATCATAAAAACCCAAAGCTACTTAATTAAGCTTCACGTTTTAAATCAAATTAAAAGCATGAAGGTGGTTTTTTCTGAACTTAACCAACTTAAAAAGGAAAAGCAATTGAGATCGTTGATGCAAAATAACCAACAATTTAAAAGGGAAGTTATTGGAATAGTTATCGGACAATTTGATCTCAAAGAAATCAACCTTTATTTCACGATGCAAAAAGAAATAAATAGAAGAATTGTACAGATCGTTGCCAATAGGATGGTTGATCAACTAGCGTAATAAATTCACGTGACCAACCATTTCCTCACGATTACCTGCAGTATCCTCATATCGAATTTTCCAGATGTAGGTACCATCTTTACACTTTTGACCATTGTAAGTTCCGTCCCATTGTGCGTCAAAGTCATTGGTTTCAAAAACAACCTCTCCCCATCGATTGAAAATTAACATATGAAAATAGTCTATATTCCCACCTTCAACTGAAAAGAAATCATTTATTGAATTACCATCAGGTGTAAATGTATTAGGAACATAAATTATTCCTTCGAAATGTATAGTAACATCATCCGTCGCGCGACATCCATTTTCATCAATATACAATACTTCATAAGTTATAGATTCTGGTGGTGTTGCAGTTGGAGACTGGCAATTTACACAGGATAGGTATTCAGCGGGAGACCAGACATAATCACCTTGACTATCATTTCCTTCGGCACTTAGGATGATTTCATCACCAGGGAAGCCATAATAATCAGGTCTAGCTTGTACAAAAGGTAAGGGGTAATGATCAACTAAAACAAATGCACTGTCTACACATCCATATTGATCTGTTATCGTTACTGAATAATTAATCGGATACTGAGATTGAGCAGTAGTCTCAGACGATGACGGACTTGTGACAAAAGTTGCAGGTGACCAAGAGTACGCAACACCTCCTGACGCCCATAAATTCACTACCTCACCAGGACAAACGATGGTATCATTCCCAGCTTGAGCATCTACTTCAATCACATCTATAAATACGCTATCAGGCACAGTTCCGCATGGATTAGAAAAACCAACGTAATACCAGCGATCTACTGGGGTTGAAATAGTAACTGTGGGACCAGTAGTAATATTAATATCTTGATTAGGAGCCCAGTCATAGGTTTGACCACCTCCAACCGTTACTTGGACAGACTCGCCTCGACATAAAGGAACAGTATCCTCAATCATAGGCTGAGGAACATCTTGAAATACCTCAATAAAGATAGTTTCTACCAAGGTACATCCCTCAACGGTATATATTTCAACCGTATACTCGGTATTAAATTCAGGAGCTACAATTACCGTATCCGGACTAACCTGATCTATAATATCAGCCGGATCACTCCAAGAATAATCTGCTCCACCAGTAGCCCATAGTTCTACAGTATCGTCTCTACAAATAAACAAGTCTTCTGTAGCCTCTGCATTTCCTCCATAAGTTTCCAAAGTAAGAGAAAGCGTATCCGATCCGCAACTATCAGAAATGATAACTGTAAAAGTAGTCGTCCCATTTACAGTTGCCGTTGGCATAGCTAAGGTCGAATCATTTAAATATTGAGCCGGACTCCAGGCATAGGTAGATCCTCCAGAAGCTTCTAACTGATATGG
>CBFHJL010000118.1:0-4935 GCA_965656195.1 Brumimicrobium sp.
CATCGGCATCATTTTCTTGTAATTGATTGATGATCTCTCCTTCCACGTTCGATTGAAAATAAGTCAGGTCGTGCTCCTTTTCTTTCAACTGTTCAAGGAAATATTCGAAAGTCACCTCGCCATAAATTGTTGGCTGACGTTTTCCAAGCAAGTTTAAATTTGGTCCGTTTATGATCAAGATCTTCATATCCACAAATGTTTGTTCGGGAAAAATACGAAAATCCAGTCAGACCTGATTGTTATATTCATAGATTAGTAATGTGAAACTCTGGGATATCCAACAACAAGCATTTATTAATTACCTCCGTCTTGAGCGAGGGTTAGCAGATAATTCAATATTTGCGTATCAGCGAGATGTTGAAAAGCTGAAAGATTATTGTGCTCCACGAAATATTAGTCCAACAAAAGTATCTATTGACGATCTCAAGCAATTCTTGGCGGACCTTTATGATCTGGGGATCAGTGCGCGATCGCAGGCAAGAGTCATTAGTGGGATTAAGCAATTCTTTGAATTTTTGATCTTAGAAGGAGAACGTCAGGATGATCCGAGTGAATTATTGGAGCTGCCGAAAATTGGGAAAAAGTTACCAGTTTTCTTATCGATAGAAGAGATCGATAAGTTGATTGCCGCAATTGATTTGAGTAAGCCAGAAGGACATCGAAATAAAGCAATCCTGGAAACACTCTACAGTTGTGGTTTGCGTGTTAGTGAATTGATCAATTTACGTTTCTCCAACCTCTTTTTGAACGAAGGGTTTGTTCGTGTTACTGGAAAAGGAGATAAAGAACGGTTGGTGCCGATCAGTCCAAGTGTTGAAAAAGAGATAGATATTTATGTTACAGGTACTCGAAATCACATGAATGTGCATAAGGGTCATGAAGATTTCATATTTCTAAATCGAAGAGGGAAGCAGCTTACACGGGTTATGATTTTTACCATCATTAAGAATCTTGCAGAAGCTATTGGACTTCAGAAAACGATCAGTCCACATACCTTCCGTCACTCTTTTGCGACACATTTAATCGAAGGAGGAGCAAACTTACGTGCTGTTCAAGAAATGCTAGGCCATGAATCGATCACAACGACTGAGATCTACACACATTTGGATAATGCTTATATCAGGGAGGCGATTATTAGTTATCATCCCAGGAATAGCGGTTAAGGTTTTTTGAGTTTGGCAAACTTTTATAATACAGAATAATGTAAAACGAAAAAAGTCCAGAGTATATAACCCTGGACTTTTTTAATATGCAATATGATATTACAATAAATCTGCTTTAGTACCTGATTGGGAAGCTGTTGTTCTATTGCCTCTTCCAATACCGCCACCTTTAACAGCTGCAGTGTTATTTAATGCTTTTACTTCGAATTTCTTGATTGACTTTTTCATAATACTTTGTTTTAATGTTTGATACAAGTTTAAGTGATAAATGAGTCCGTTTCAATATTTCTTTCTGAATGTGGCTTATTCTTTCTGAGCGTTAAAAAAAGAATTCAGATTAATTTCGATATTGAATTAATCCAGCTTTTTACGGAAAAAATAAGAACAATCCGAACGAACTAATCGTTTCTATCTTTAAGAAAATTGTCATTTTTGCCTCATGAAGTTAAAAGCATGGATTCAAGCAGCGCGTTTGCGAACTCTCCCTCTTTCCCTTTCAGGAATAATTGTGGGTAGTTTTGCTGCATACGCAAAAGGATTCTGGGATACCCAGATCTTTACATTGGCCATGTTGACCACCCTTTTTCTTCAGGTCTTGTCTAATTTCGCGAATGATCTTGGGGATAGTTACAAAGGTGCTGATAATGCATATCGAGTTGGTCCAGAACGAGCGATTCAATCAGGTCAGATTACTCAAGTTGGAATGGGTATGGGTGTTATAGTGATGTCTTTACTTTCTCTCGGAACTGCGATTCCCTTAATCTACATTGGTACTTCCGATATGCCAGGTGAGGTGCTATGGACCTATATTTTCTTGGCTATTGGGTGTGTGCTCGCTGCCATTACTTATACGCTGGGAAAGAAAGCGTATGGGTACAACGGTCTTGGAGATATCATGGTTTTTATTTTCTTTGGCTTGGTAAGCGTACTAGGTGTTTTTTCTTTATACTCTAAAGGGTTTGACTTTTCAATAATTGGATTGGCACTAACTATTGGATTGCTTAGTGTTGCAGTGTTGAACTTAAACAACATGCGAGATCATGAAAATGATGCCAATGTAGGAAAGAATACGATCGTTGTTAAAATGGGTTTTGCAAGAGCCAAATACTATCATTTTTCATTGATTATAATTGCGTTTTTGGGAATGCTAACCACTTTAGTACTGAATCAATGGTGGTTGAGTATGATTGCTTTAACTCCTTTTATTGTTCTATTTAAACATTTAAGAAAAGTTCAGTTGACTAATGAACCTAAAAACCTTGACCCAGAACTGAAAAAAGTAGCACTTTCGACGTTTGCCATTGCTGTAATATTTTTAATCTCTACATTGTTATGAGTCTAGAAGCTTCATTTGAGAAACGGGTGTTTGATTTTAAAAGGCCTGGAGGTACGAGTAGGGGGGTGATGACACAAAAGAAAGCATGGTTTATTTCAATATGGGATTCTCGAAATCCACAAATTATCGGGTTAGGTGAGTGCAGTATCATTGAAGGATTATCACCGGAATACGAAAATGATGAACATTATGAAGCACAAGTCCAAAGTTGCGTAAAGCACATTAATGAATTTGCAAATGACTTAGACAAGTTAAAGCAAATGCCTTCTATATTTTTCGGACTAGAAATGGCACTACTAGATCTTAAAAATGGAGGCAAAAGACTTTATTTTGATACTGATTTTTACCATGGTAAATCAAATATTCCTATCAATGGATTGATTTGGATGGGAGAACCGAAATTCATGTCTGAGCAGATTGATGAGAAATTAGCTCAAGGATTTTCCTGTATCAAGATGAAGATTGGTGCAATTGACTTTGATCAGGAGATTAGTTTACTTGAAGGAATTCGTAAAGACTATAACAAACATCAAATCACTTTGCGAGTAGATGCCAATGGTGCTTTTACTTCTGAAGATGCCCCCGAAAAACTAAAACGACTGGCCGATCTAGATATCCACTCAATTGAGCAACCCATCAAACCGAGACAATGGGTTGAAATGAATTCATTATGTGAATCAAATTATCTCCCTATAGCTCTTGATGAAGAATTGATCGGGATTTATGATTTAGACGAAAAGAAACGTTTACTGGATGAGGTTAAGCCTCAGTATATAATTTTGAAGCCTAGTTTGATGGGAGGTTTCAAAGGAACATCAGAATGGATTAATTTGGCAGTGGAGCGAAACATTCCTTGGTGGATAACAAGTGCCTTAGAGTCAAATATTGGATTAGATGCAATTGCTCAGTTCACGAGTAAATATGGAGTTACTTTACCTCAGGGCTTGGGCACTGGTTCGCTCTATACGAACAATATAGAAAGCACCTTGATCATTGAGAAAGGTCACATCAAACACGTACGCCCATAACTAGAATATCATCTAGGTTTTCGATATTTCCTTTCCATTCTTCTATTGTCTCTGAGATGCGATTATGTTGTTCTTCAGTGGATAAGTGACTAATCTCTAATAGCAATCGCTTAAATCTTTTTGTGCCAAACTTTTTATTTCGTGGACCACCAAATTGGTCAATGTAGCCGTCAGAATATGAGTAGATAATATCTCCTGCGTAGATAGGTAATATATGTGTAGAAAACTTCTCATCAGTTAGCTCTCCATATAGCCCAATAGGTCGTTTGTCTCCTTTTACTTCAATAAGAATTTTGCCCTTGTCAAGCCATTCGGTCATGATCTTTATATCAGTGTCTACATTTTTCCACTCTTTAAGATTACTGGAGTCCGTAATAATTAGTATTGGATTCTTCGCACCTGAATAATATAACTTCTGATTAGTATGATTAATTCCACATAATGTCATATCCATACCATCCCTGATTTGAACCCCTTTTTTTACATATTCCTCGATTTTCAAAGACTTAAAAATCCCTTCATTGAGGAAGTCAAGTGCTTCTCCAGTTGTGTTGACATGTTCTGTTTTCGTACTTTGCATAAGATAGTTATTACCTAAAAAGCTCATGAAAGCGCCTGGTACCCCATGACCTGTGCAGTCTACAGCAGCAAAAAGAGAGACACGGTCGCCATTAGAAGTATGTACCTCTTCCACAAAGTAAAAATCACCACTGACAATGTCTCTTGGTTGGTAGTAAATGAATGAATCAGGAATGACTTCCTTTACATGTTCGTCAGTTGGAAGAATCGCACCCTGTATACGTTGTGCATATTTTATACTATCCAACATGTCTTTGTGTTGAGCTCGAATTTCTTTTTGTTGCTCTTGAATCTTTGCTGTTCTTTCTTCTACAATAGTTTCCAGATTGATTAATGCTTTTTCTTGCGCATTCTCTTTTTCTTCCTGTAATTCCTTATACTTTCCGGCCATCGAAATACTTAATGCTAATATCTCTAAACCTGAGCTAATTTTCAACGCCATTTGCGAAACATTCGCATCACCTAGAATACCTAAATTACCTAAGATAAAGATAACGGCACCGGCAATCAACAGAATAAAACCTAAAGTAAAGGCATTGTTGATAGCGTAACCTTTTCGTTTAAAAACAAAAATCGAAATGACGATAGATATGGTTCCTACCAGACTCAAAAGGTTTATGATGGGATAAGAAATAGCACGTGTTATTCCTGGAAAAAGGACCATTACGGTTATGATACTAAGTCCAATAAGGATGCCATTGAAATACTTATACCACCCTAAACTTCTTTCTTTAATCTTCATGAATGAGACTGCATACAGAATGACGAAAAAGACAGTTCCTGCGGCTGAAAGTAAAACACTAGCATTCGATAAATAGAGTAAGTCTGA
>CBFHJL010000118.1:5034-7810 GCA_965656195.1 Brumimicrobium sp.
GAAGAAGTATTGATGAGTAAAGCCTTCAAGACTAAACTGTAATAAGAATTGAAAAGCTACATATAGTATGTAATACAAGAAAGAAACCTCTTTGAGCAAGATGTAAAAGAAAAAGAAAATAAAAACGACTAAAGCGAGCACACCAAAATAAAACCCGTGAAATAGATTATTCTGATAATCTGTTTCATAAAAAGCCCTTTCTTCCCAAAAAATTAATGGGAGATTAATTACCTCTCCGTCACTTTCCAATATTAAATAGAAGGATTTCGTTTCGTTAGCTTCAAAATTTATGGGGAAAATACTCTTGCGATGGTTAAAGTCCTTTTCTTCAAAAGGAATCATATCTCCATTTTTCCAGTGGTTTTGTACTTTCCCATTTTCAATGTTGTATAGGTCCGCTCGATCAGTAATAGGTCGCGCTGTTTCTAGAATTATTTCTTTGGCTTCTCCAGGGTTGGTAACTTCAAACCTAACAATCCATCGAGAGGTGGTGAAATCTATAATGTCAAGCGGCTTATCTATTTTTTCAAAAGGCAATGAGTCAGTTGATAAAAAATCATTGATTGTTAATTCATAATCTGCATCTTCAAGAATTTCTGCCTTGTCTGCAACTGTTTTGTTAAGTGTTGATGTGTCTAATATGATTTGTGAGAACGAAACTTCAGCTGATAGAAACATAATTGCTGCTATTATCACTCTCAGTATGTTCATCTTACAAATCATTTGTTTTGTTACTTTAATATCCACTCTTCTTAACAGTAGTACCTTTGATTATGTTTTAGTTTACAAGTATTTGTCAATAAGATAGAGAAGGCTCGCGATGCTAGCGGCCCCCATATGTAATTCGCGTTTATTTACATTTTCAAAAACATCATTGTGATTGTGATGAAAGTCAAAATAGCGCTGACTATCAGGTACGAAACCAAATAAGGCGATTCCATTAAATTCATTTTTTAACGGTCCAATATCCACTCCACCATAACCTTTTTCAAAATGATGCAAATAGTAAGGCTTGAACAGCGGTGCAAAGGATTGAAGAAGACCCAAATGTTCTTCGGAGCCGTCAATATCAAAACCGCGAGGTGTAAATCCACCACGATCACTTTCAATTGCTGCAATGTGATTGAGTCCGGACTCTTTCGCGTAAGAAGCATACGATTTCCCTCCCCGATTACCGTTTTCTTCGTTCATGAAAAAGACAACACGAATTGTATTCTTTGGTTTGTAGTTAAGTTTTTGAAGAATTCTTGCCGCCTCCATGGAGTGAACGATGCCTGCTCCATCATCATGCGCACCTTCACCGACATCCCATGAGTCTAGATGGCCTCCAATAGTAATGATATGATCGGGGTTTTCACTCCCTGTCATTTCCGCAATCACATTATACGAAGTCATGTCTGGATATTGCTGACAATCCATCTCCATTACAAAACGGAAAGGTTGATCTGACTTTTTGATCATTGCTTCTAAACGAGTCGCGTCTTTTGTAGATATCGCCGCTGCTGGGACTTTTGGTGTACCATCTTCATAACTCATAGAGCCCGTATGAGCATGTTCGTGTTCACTGATACTCAGAGATCGAATGATTACTCCTTTGGCTCCTTTTTTCGCAGCATCAACAGCCCCATGACCTCGAATCGGGTAACATCCTCCATAGGCTCTAAATGCATTGATCATTTTCTGATTCATGGGTTGAGCGATGAAAACGATTTTGCCTTCAACGGCTGAGCGATCCGCATTTAATAGATCCTCTCTATCCTTAAACATAGTGATTTCACCCTCAAGAACACCGTCAGTTCCTATTGATCCGCCGAGTGCAAGTAAGTTCACTTTGTTTAAATTGCCTTCGGGTGTTTTAAACCAACCCTGCTCAGTTGTTCCTCTTTCCCAGTGTGGCACCTGAATTTCTTGCTTGTAAACTGTGTCAAAATCATACCCTTTGAGTTTTTGAACCCCCCAATGTATCGCCATTTCTGCTGAAGCAGATCCCGTAAGTCTGGCCCCAACATCTTTACATAAACTACGTAAGTTTTCATAAGCCTCGCCACGAACTAAACCTTCGTCATAGATAGCTCGAATTTGGCTGCTATCTTTTTTTATATCAATCTGCTGAGCACTGGAATTGGTTGTAGTAAGAATTAGGGTGAAAATGGATAAAAGCGTATACTTCATAGTCGAGATAATTTTGCTTCGGAAAAATACGGATTATTTGAGAATTTTTAATCTTCAATCCAACTATCGCCAGTAAAAGTTAGATCATTCCCTTACATTTGTAACAAATAAGAAATTATCATGAGTTCAAAAGTCAATCGTACAATTCACATTCTTACTGCTATCGTGTTATTAGTTATAGCCGTATTGATCACGGGTTATTACCTTTTTGCGGATAGTTACGAAGACTTAAAAAATGTTCCGACTTCGCTATATATTTCTGCTATCGTTTACATATTAATTCAACTCGTAAAGAGAAGTATTACTAAGAAAATGCCTTGGTATGACTGGTTTTATTACCTCGGACTTCTTGCCATTGTAATGCCTTTCGCACTTCCAGAAAAGGATTGGTTGTTCAGCATGGTAATTTATGGTTCATTATCGCTTGTTCTCCCTCCACTCATCGAAATTTTGATGTTGGTTTTGAAGAAGAAGTAGATTGAACTTCTCTTATTTGTTAAACCCCAATAGTTTTAAGTATTGATCGGGTGTTTGTTCTTGTGAAAATAGTTCGCTAGTGATTTCACCATTATCGTCTTTAGAGATAAGTATGTGTCTCGGCTCT
>CBFHJL010000119.1:0-7676 GCA_965656195.1 Brumimicrobium sp.
ACCTGATTGCTTTCAAACAGACCTTACCTTTACGTTTGACCTTACAGATACCGTATTGTTCCCTTTAAGACTTCCGTTTTTGATTCATGAATACGGCTGTGTAGACGAAAGAAGGTTCGATGCTGTTTTTACACTTCAAAGTCAGTCAGAAAGAAGTGTTTTTTATCGTTCTAACGATTATAAATTGGTCTTAGTCTTATTTTCAAAACCGGATCAATTAGGACAGTATATTTACCTTTTTGAGGGTGTGAACCCTGCTCTAATAACCGAACGGAACCTTTCTAAACTTTTGGATGAGTCGTGGCTAAATGAGTCTATCCAACCCTATACTACAAGACAAATGAAGTCGTATGAATAAAATCGCAAATACAGTTATTCTTTGCTTGGGGACTTTAGTGTTTCTGCAGGCGTGTATTTCTTCGAATGAAGCTCCCAAAGAAAAGGAGCTTGTCGAAAAAACTTCAATTGAGTATAAGGGAAAGGTATTTCTCAAGGAGAATGATACATGTTATATAAGGGTAAATGAAGATACTACCTTTTCCACTTTACTAACAACATATGTAAATGGAGAGGTTAAAAGTATTGAGCACCAAGGTGATTTTAATTCATGTGGAGCATTAGTCGACACTTCATTCTTTTACAATCGCAGTGGCAATTTGACCAAAACCATTTATCATGATCATTGGATGCCGCTTGGAGCTATTAGCTGCGAAGAATCGATGTGTGATTTGTTTGTCACTCATTATTATGGTGATGGAGTAGTGCAATCAAAGAAGCTATACAGGAGAGCGTATCAAGGAGAACGTAAAAATTTTGGGGTATGGGAAGATTTTGATGAAAAAGGGAATTTATTGTCCGCCAAGGAATATGGTGATCCTTTTGAGGTGATTCGTGTATTGAACAGTTCTTTCCTGGAAAGTATGGAAGCGATGATGAACAGTTCCTCATTGACAAGAAGTTATGCCAAAATGGGCTTTGTATTGAGTGAAACCCTTCCAGATAAATTGATCTTTAAAAACATAAATAATATTCAAAAACTCCAAATGAAAGGGTGGAATAATGAAGAGTCATTTTTTCAGGCGGAATATCACATGGATAGTATGAGTCTACTCACTTTTGTGAATGGTATTGATTCGTTGAAATATGAAAGAGAAGAGACGAAGAGGTTTCATCCTAAAGCGCCTAGTTATTCCTTCATAAAGAAGGGGCTCGGAAGTCATGAAACCAAGGAGATTCAAGTTTATTTGTATGAAAATAAGATCGTTTACACGCATTGGGTGGGAAAAGTGTTGAGTGAAATGCCTGTTGAAATGATCCAGCAAAATAATGATCACTAATAGAAATGGAATATGTCAAAGTTAAAAGCTATAAAACCCGGTCCAAAGCGAACAGCTAAAACAACAGGTAAGCCCGATAGAAGGCAAAGAGATAATAAAAGTACACCGGGAAATACCCCTTCACTGCAACCAAGCAAATCAACAAGGAAAAAATAGAGAGATATATATTAAGAGAAATATGGTCAGACTTTTCACTCTAATACTATTGTTTCCTTTACTTCATAGTTGTTATGGACTAAGAACAGTTTCCCCAGGTTATAGTGGATGTGTAGTTGACAGTGAAACGAAAAAACCAATTCCTCAAGTAATAGTCAATCACATGATGATGGGTTCAACCGGGTGCTTTGAAGTTGCTGAACAGAACCGAATAGTAAATTGGAGAAAAAAATATTGGATGGATCTCACAATCATAATAGAGAAAAATGGCTACGTCTCTGATACTATTTTTAAGAAAGCCGGTTATGGAGGTTATCCGAAGGGCTTGTCTTTTGATTTGGATACTGTTTATCTAAGTAAGGACAGTAATTAAAAAAGTTAAGATATGAGAATAACACTTACCGTTTTACTATTGGTATACACTTCCCTTGGTTGGAGTCAGAGCGATTCATTGGTTCAAACGAAAAAACATACGTCGCTGGAAGAACATATAAACATAGAAATATGGGGCGCTGAACCGGGATGGAAAGTCACTTTTCTGGATAATCAGTTATCGGGATATCTACCCAACGTTAAAGATTCGTGTTCATTCGTACTTCAGGAAAGAATAAGTAATATGGGGTTTACCAATGAATATGTTGATACGTATACTTTTCAAGCTGAATCAGGTGAACAATTGGTCTTAATTTTAGTGAAAGAAGACCAATGTAAATGTGTATATGATATGAGAGAAGGCGAATCGAATACAAGAGCATACGTATTGATTGAAATGGGTGAAGAGAAACGGATGTTATTAGGGTGTGCGAGAATTGATGAGCAGTAAGATTAATAAAAAAAGCAAACTATGAAAAAAAACGTTTATTGTTTTTGTGATACTCGCATTATGTTCTTCTTTCAGCAGGCCAAAACCTCACTTTATTGTTGGAGGATGGCAAGCCAAAGCGGATTTTCAAATGCAGTTTAAGGGAAAGAAAATGCTTGATATTTATCAGTGGACTTTTCGTTCGGATGAATTGATGATGCATATTTCACTTAAGAAAAACAAAAAAGAAAAATATCAGGAGTTTTACCTCGCATTTAAGATTATTGAAGAGTTAGTGGAAGTCGATAAGCCAGTCCTTATATTAAGTAGTACCTACGATGAAGAATTATTTTTAGCTTTTACAATTGATACTGACATTTCAACTCACCTGAAATTTTGGATAAATCGATCTTTCATTTAACCCAAAATAGTTGCGATTACAATAATGTATAAAACAAGGTATACCAAACCAATGTAGTTCAATATTTCAAGTTGTGTAAAGGGATTTTTAATTTTTACGACTCCGATATATCCTATAGCCATCAGCAATACCATTATTCCTAAAGCAACGATTGCACTATTCTTTTCGACGGCCATACAAGGTAAAATAGAAATAAAAAGGGTCGATAGAAAAACACCTTTTGTATTCGTTACGTTTATTTTTAACAAGCTCTTTTTAGAAGTTAATCCTACAATAATGAAAGATGTCATAAAAATGAGTGAAGCACCAACTAGTAAATAACCCCAACCCAATGATTGAACGAAAGTCACTACAATAAGAGCTAATGTGACGATTGGAAAACCAATTAAATTAATATTGGCTAAAACTTTTAATCTTATTTTTTGATCTGTGAGCATTTCTAAAAGAAGTAAGTATCAGAAGTGTATAATGTTCAAAATTAAGTGTTGTGAAAATGTAGAAAAAAAACCTTATTAATTGGTTTTGTTATTGGATGTATGACCTTTCGATTTTTGAAACTCGTTAGTTATCTGCATAATGAGATCATCAGATTTTATTTTTAAACGAGAGGAAACTATTAATAGAGGTGAACCATAAATATTAAGGTTTTTCTTCATTTGGCGGATCGATGTTTTTTTAGCCTTATTGATATATTTTTCAGGATTTTCAATATGTAGAATTATCAATTTTATTGGCCCCACTTTCTTCCCTTCCACATTTTTTATATCCTTCCATTCAATGAGACCTGGATATGATGCATTTGTTAAATCGGTTACTCCTGTTTTATCTATAATGAATCCAGTTTTCTTCGTAAGCCATTTTTTCAAAATGAGTGTTAAAAGTAAAAGTCCTACAACTCCACCTACGATTCCTAAAACTTTTATTTTTTCTATATCATTAAACGTCGACGTTATAAATGATTCGGGCCTTAGAAAGATAATAGGTCCTAAAATTAGAATACATAAGGGCACTATTAATAGTAATGCTGTTTTCGTTTTACTTACCGGTATTTCAATTCTTGTTTCCATATTTTTAATTATATCTGTAAAAAAATCTTCTGTCTATTATTAGTAGCTTCAAGTAAAAGCTATTGCTTTTTAGTTTTATAAGTATCAAGTATTTATTTTTTCTCGTTTTAGTACTTCTAATTATATGAATTGGAACTCAATTGCCCATTCGTTTATACATTATTGATTCGTTAAAGAGTTTTATGAATTCTCTCTCCTTTGCGTTTATTGTATTGTAGTTATTAATATTGAATGTTTTCACTTGTTCGGTTAGGTTGTATACCCTTTCTTCGAATGAGTCAAATAATTCACTAAGCATTTTTCCTTCGTAATTTATATATGCCAATTCCCCACTGGAAAGTTGGACTTGATAAATTCCGTTTGTTCTGAGTTTGTATCCAGAATAAATGTAACAGGAATCACATGTGAAGAGCAATTTTTTGTTGAAATCATATAGCGTTGTTGTCATTTTAGTGGAATCTACGAAAGAGAAATTGTTATATAAGCTTGAAAGTATGTTTTTGTGAGAGAACCATGAGGACTTAGCATCTCCATTCTGATCGACTAGACGTTGTTGGTTCCCTGGATAGCCACTTGAATGTTTTGTGCTTTTAAACTGAGTTAAAATAAATCGATCATCTAATTTGGTGTCGAACAAACCTCTGTATTTATAGTTGATTGTTTCAGAAGAGTCGTTAAGTGGAAATGACGCGAATGATTGAAAATTTGGGGTGTAGATTCGTAGAACAGCATTTGGTCTGTCGTAAATGGAAATGAGATTGTTTTGTGGATTATTACTGACATTGCCTTCTATATAAGATAAAGGCGCATCACTTTCAAATGCTTGGTGAATAATTTTACCGGTAGAATCTATCAAATGAATCTTGCTAGTACTCGGGTTTATTCCATTTGTTGATTTGCCAAAGGTTCGATATCCTGCGATTCCATAGTTATTGAAATTACTTACATCACCAATCTGATCTCTATTTGTGTGTAGTCTAAAAGAAATGTTTCCAAGGGTATCAATAAAATAATATTCATCCAATTCTCTTACTGCAGACAAATTAGCGTTGAATGGACAATCAGGATCACGAACAAATCCGCCCCTGACTGGAATAAAAACATCTGAAGCTCTGAATTTTGTCGGAATAGCAATTTTCCCATTTCCATCTAAGTATCCGTATTGACCATATGAAATACCCAATTCTGCATGCAATCCTATATAGGGGTACAAAAAGAATGTTCGTCTATTATTGTTTAATGTCCCAAATTCGAGTAAAAAAGACACATCCTTAAACTGAAGAAGAGTATCAAACTTTGTGTTAATTACAGCGAAATCAACACTGTGAATTTGTGTTGTTCGCTTCGGATTTTCGAGATCTATACGAGGATACTTGGCTAGTTCCTTTCGATTTGATTTTACTATTGCGAATCCATTTGTAAATGGTGGCTGTCTTTTTTCAAACCTCGTCATCCTTATTCCCTTTTTTGAGAAGTAGGCTTCTTGATTTAAGCTGTCCTTAACCAATATTAATCCATTTGAGCAGTTGGATGGAGGAATTTTATATGTAAAAGGGATTACGATTTCATTTTTATAATTTATCGCTCCATACATACCTTCTTTGCGACAAATATTAATGCCTTCGGACCAGCCTCTATTGAATTCAGTATCGTATTCTGTCGGAATAATCCATTCGCCCTTAACGTTCATCCATCCTGTCCTACCATCTTTATTTGCTCTAAATACATGGAAAGTATTCTCAGGAGGAGCGGACTTGAAATCGACAAAAACGGTATCGATCGGGGGTGAATTTTGGTCTGTTTTGATTTTTGTATCAGTTGTATTTTTAACACTGGCACACGCTCCCAACAATAATAAACTTAATATCATCAATATTAGATTAATCTTGATTTTCATTATTGCTAATTTGAAGGATATTTTATTGATTTAGTTGTCTTTTTGCGTTTCAAACAAAATTGTCCATTTTTTTTAAAGTACCAGGTAACTGATTTTATTCCTATCACATTACTCCCTCTACCAGGTATAATATCCTTCGAGTCAGGATAAATATTCTTTTTACGAATTATACTCTTTTGGACCACTTTTCCATTTTTATCCCATATTTTTTTTCGAACTTTTTTGTCCCATCGTATTGAATAGTTTAATTTGATAATTAATTGTGCTTTTAGGACTTGATTTTCTTTTTGGTAGATTTTAATTAATACTTTACCCCCCCCTTGCTTTTTAGTAATTGAACATGAATCTTGTGCTCCTATGAAACCATAGTTTTCAATTAAAGTAGACATCGTATCCCTTGGTGTTCCTTGTAAAACGATACTCCGCTCAAGAGTGTCACTTCTTGACTTGTCTAACTCTACTTGTCCATAAGATTCAAATGAACAAAAGAGTAGTGCCATTAGAAGGATGCCTATATATTTCATTTTTATTGATCCTTTTATAGCATTGTAATCTAAGATGTAATTTTTTAATGAATCACAATCTTTCTAATCACCATTTTATCTTGCTTTTTATTCTTTCTTAAATATTCTTCCGTAATTAGATTCCAAAACTTGTCCATTTTCATGTAAGGTTAGTATATATTCGTAATCGTACCCTAGCACAAGCCAACTTCCATTTTCTAAAAGTGATAATTCATTCTTAATTCCTTGACTTTCAAAATAAGGCTTCCCATTTTCCAGATAGATATTCGCTTCCAGATTGTCTGCTGTCGAATACTGACCTAATAGTTTTTTAAAAGCTGCTTCATTTGTCTCTATTTGTTTAAGTCCATTTGAGGTAACATGACTGCGATTAATTCTGGTATCTATTCCTATTTTATTAATTATTTCATAAGCTAGATTCCAAGGATTTACCATGTCGTTTCCATTATATCCTAAATTTGAGAGAACAATAACGGTGGTGCTTTTCTGTGGAATATTGACCAAAATAGTTCCCGTTACTCCTGTGTGACTAATAAATTTTAAACCATTGATATCATTTATCTCCCAACCGCAGCCATAAGTTATTTTTGATTTGTCATTTAGTGTTCCTTTCGAGAATAGAAATTTTTGGTTAGTCTCATTAAGAAAGTCAGTTCCCGAGACTACATCATACCATTTCATCAGATCCGTTAAATTGGAAAAGACACCAAAATGTGAAGGTATTTCATAGTCCCATGTTCTCATTATGTTTATCCATTCTCCATCTTTCAGCGAGTAACCTCTAGCTTGATTTATAAATACTTTTTCCTGATTAACAAGATAAGTATTCAGTAAACCATTTTGGTTAAAAATATCTGTCAAATAATCTTTGTAGCTACCTGTTATATTGTCAATGACAATTCCTAGTAATAAATATCCAACATCACTATAGTTGTAGGCAGAACCCGGCTTAAAATCTAGTGAATCAGTAATAATAGATTTTATCGCCAAATCTTTACTGACAGTATTTGTTTGCATCATGATGTCTAATTGTTCAGCTGTCATGTAAGAATAGCCGGTAAATGATTTTTGTGTGAAATTATCATGTGTAAACATACCTGGTAATCCTGAAGTATGCCAAAGTAATTGTTTTAAAGTTATTCCTCTCCAATGCTCTGGACACTCAGAGAAATACTCATGCAAATAATCATCCACATTTAATTTTCCATCTTGCTGAAGTTTAAGAACTGCCGCAGCAGTATACTGTTTCGTCAAAGATGCAAGCTCGAAAGTAGTATTGATGTCAGCTTTAACATCATTTTGAATACTTGAAAGACCATAAGCTTTTAAAGTTCTAATACTATCATTTTTAACAATGGCAAGAGAAAGTCCTGGAATCTTATTCTCAGACATATAAGAGTCCACCAATGAGTCAATAGAATTCTGGGCTTTCAAACTGGACATTGAAAATGTTATTATCAAAGTCCCTATAA
>CBFHJL010000120.1:0-7516 GCA_965656195.1 Brumimicrobium sp.
AGACCTAAAGCTGATATTTAATTCCAGAGCTGAAAATGATGTTCAAACACGATTGAGTGTAAGAGTAAATGAAAAGAATGATACGTTAAGTTCCACATATACAAACTATAACAGGAAAGGAAGAATGATTCG
The DNA here is from genome assembly GCA_965656195.1 of Brumimicrobium sp. GTDB lineage: Bacteria > Bacteroidota > Bacteroidia > Flavobacteriales_D > Crocinitomicaceae > Brumimicrobium. Next base: position 133 of record CBFHJL010000120.1, read on the forward strand.
TCATGAGGGAGTAGACCATAAAGGCAGAAAGACAGAGATGGTTTTAAAGTATCAGAATGATACATTATTAACCCGATATAAAGCAAAGCGTCATAAAAATAACGATGTAGTTACTTTTGAATATAATTCAGATGGTAACTTAACTCGCTTATTTCACAAAAAGAATGGTGAAAAACACTATGAAATTACTAAGCATTATATGGGTAAACATTTATTAGAATTCACTTCCATAGACTATAGCAAGCGCAATCCTAAAACGTATAAAATATTAAAGTCGATAGGAGAGGATGGTAAAGTTATGCGAATAGATTATTATACAAATGACAAACTCGAACGCGTTTGGGAATATGACTGTTCTGAAAAAGGAGTTGAGGTAAAACCTAAAAAATCAGAAGATGGTATTCCTCAAAGTAGCTCTTGCAGCTGGAAGGCCGAATCAAGTGATTCTTCTTATACAATATACCACCGAACACTTAGCGGTAAACACATCCATTTATACGAAAATCATTATAGTGCAGATAGCATTTTGGTGGAAGCTAAGACTTATGACGAAGAAGATCGATTAAAATATGATGCGAGATACTATGACAACCATAAAATAACGATAGTTTATAAGCCAAACGGCAAGATTAGAAGTTACTACACAGAAGTAGTTGATCCTGAATTAGGCTATGTAGCAAAAACGAGTGTTTATTATGGTTTATTTAAGTCACATACTAGTGTTCGTAAAACCCATAATGAAAAAGGGTTGCTTGTTGAACTAGATCGTTACTCCAATAATGATCGCACGAAATCAACGATGACCTATTCTTATTTTAATGAATAATTAAAACCAAGCCATTTTTTAAACTTGTTTTAATTCTTTTCCTACATTTGTATCACGTTCTTAAAGATCGAATTACTTATAGAGAAAGGTGGAGGGATAGGCCCTATGAAACCTTGGCAACCTTTTAGCTTCAATGCTATTTTCGGTGCCAAATCCTTTCCGAATTTACGGAAAAGATAAGTAGCAACGAGAACACTTCCGTTCTCAACATTGTTTCTTCAATTTCCTATAAGTTTTTAAGTTTAATTGGCCGTATAGGTCGAAGCAAATAGGTATATATGAATAAACTAGATATAAGAGAATTGGTAAAGGAGCGTGTCCTTGTCCTCGACGGGGCAATGGGAACAATGATTCAACGCCATAAGCTAGAGGAGGAAGACTTCAGAAAAGGATGGTTTGAAGACCATGATCAATCGCTGAAAGGGAATAATGACCTTCTTTCTTTGACTCGCCCTGAGATCATTAAAGAAATTCATGCGGAGTACTTTTCTGCTGGAGCGGATATAGCTGAGACCAATACTTTTTCGGGAACAAGGATTGCTCAGGCCGATTACGGACTGGAAAAAGCAGTTTACGATATCAATTATGAGTCGGCTAAACTCGCAAAGGAAGTAGCGGATGAATTCACAGAAAAAGAACCCAATAAACCAAGGTATGTTGCCGGGTCTATAGGCCCAACGAATAGAACGGCTTCGATCTCCCCAGATGTAAATGACCCCGGTTATCGAGCGATTTCTTTTGATGAGCTTGTAGAAGCATATTCACTGCAAGTCAAAGCCTTGATTGAAGGAGGTGTAGACCTTTTGTTAGTTGAAACAGTATTCGATACGTTGAATGCCAAGGCTGCACTTTATGCTATTGATGTTGTTCAGGAAGAGCTTGGAACTAACCTTCCAATAATGGTCTCAGGTACTATTACAGATGCTTCAGGAAGGACTTTAACAGGGCAAACCACAGAGTCTTTCTTAATCTCTATCTCTCACATGCCTTTATTCAGTGTAGGACTTAATTGTGCATTAGGAGCAAAAGAATTGAGGCCATACTTAAAGATCATGGATGAAAAAGCACCGTTTTTTGTGTCTGCCCACCCCAATGCTGGATTACCCAATGAATTTGGCGAATACGATGAAACGCCTGATGTCATGGGAGAGCAGATTGAAGAGTTCTTGCAAGAAGGCTTGGTCAATATAATTGGTGGTTGCTGCGGCACAACCCCTGAGCACATCAAAAAAATAGCAGAGCTTGCTGCGAAACACGAAGTACGAAAGATTAAAACAGAAGCTTAAGATGTCGAAAACGAATATACACGCGCCTTTAAAATTATCTGGATTAGAACCGTTAATCGTAACACCAGAATCTAATTTTATCAATGTTGGTGAGCGAACTAATGTTACAGGTTCCAAGAAGTTTTTGCGATTGATAAAAGAGGACAATTATGAAGAGGCTTTAGAAGTAGCCTTAGATCAAGTCCAGGGAGGTGCTCAAATTATTGATGTCAATATGGATGAGGGAATGATTGACGGCAAAGAGGCCATGGTCAAATTCCTGAATTTAATTGCTTCTGAGCCTGATATAGCGCGTGTACCCGTGATGGTGGATTCGTCGAAGTGGGAGATCATTGAAGCAGGACTCAAATGTATTCAAGGAAAAGGAGTGGTAAATTCAATTTCGTTGAAAGAGGGAGAAGAAGAGTTCATTGATCACGCAAAAAAAGTTAAGCGTTACGGTGCGGCTGTTATTGTAATGGCGTTTGATGAAGATGGACAAGCAGACAGTTATGAGCGAAGAGTAGAAATATGCAAGCGCTCTTATGACATCTTGGTAAATAAAGTTGGTTTCCCTGCTCAGGATATCATTTTTGATCCAAACATTTTTCCTGTAGGAACAGGGATGGAAGAGCATAGAAACAATGCTGTTGACTTCTTTAGAGCAACAAAATGGATTAGAGAAAACCTACCTGGAGCACACGTTTCTGGAGGTGTTTCGAATGTCTCTTTTTCTTTCCGAGGAAATAATGCTGTGCGTGAAGCAATGCATTCAGCCTTTTTGTATCATGCGATTCAACAAGGAATGGATATGGGAATTGTAAACCCAACCATGCTAGAAGTGTACGATGATATTGACAAGGAGTTGCTTACCTATGTTGAAGATGTTTTGCTTAACCGCAGAGAAGATGCAACTGAACGCCTTTTAGACTTTGCTCAGAGCTTTGTTGGAGAGGGTAAGAAAAGGGAGGTTGACTTAACTTGGAGAGAAGGAGAGGTAAATGAGAGGCTTTCACATGCCCTTGTAAAAGGAATTGTCGAGTATATTGAAGAAGATACTGAAGAAGCAAGACAAAAACACGAACGACCGATTCAAGTAATCGAAGGACCTTTGATGGATGGAATGAATGTCGTTGGTGACTTATTTGGGAGTGGAAAGATGTTCCTTCCTCAGGTGGTAAAGTCGGCAAGAGTAATGAAAAAAGCAGTTGCTTATTTATTGCCCTATATCGAAGCCGATAAACGAGAAGGAGATAAGCCAAATGGAAAAGTCTTGATGGCCACTGTGAAAGGAGATGTTCACGATATAGGAAAGAACATAGTCGGTGTCGTTTTGGGATGTAATAACTACGAAGTTATTGACATGGGAGTAATGGTTCCACCAGAAAAAATTATTCAAACAGCTATTGATAAAGGTGTAGATGCGATTGGATTAAGTGGATTGATCACACCATCTTTGGATGAAATGGTGACAGTAGCAAAAGAAATGCAACGTGCTGACTTGAAAATTCCTTTATTGATCGGAGGAGCAACTACTTCAAGAGTGCATACAGCTGTTAAAATCGAGGAGCACTATACCAATGATCAAACAGTTCACGTTCTAGATGCTTCTAGGTCAGTTACCGTGGTTGAAAAGCTATTGGGTAATTACAAAGATGAGTTTGTCAACGATATTAAATCTGATTATCAAAAACTGCGAGAACATCACGAAAAAAACAGAGGTAGAAAAACACTTCTTTCGTTGAAAGAAGCACAGAAAAACGCTTCACCAATCACTTGGAAAGAAGAGGATGTGTATGAGCCTAACAAAATAGGTCAAACGATTTTTGACGATTATGACCTTAAAGAGCTGGTTGATTATATCGATTGGACTCCTTTCTTTCAGACATGGGAGTTGGCAGGACGCTTTCCAAATATTCTAACAGATGAGGTGGTTGGAGAGTCAGCTAGCAAGCTTTACGAAGATGCTAAAGCCATGCTTGATAAAATTGTCAGCGAGAAATGGCTCAAAGCCAAAGCGGTGGTAGGGCTGTTTCCTGCAAACAGTGATGGAGATGATATAGAAATTTATACTGATGAAAGTAGAACAGAGGTTTTGTCCGTTCAACACGCCATGCGTCAACAGTTAAAGAAATCGTCAAAGGCCAATAATGTTGCACTATCCGATTTTATAGCGCCAAAAGCTTCAGGAATCAAAGATTATATTGGAGGTTTTGTTGTGACAACAGGAATTGGAATAGAAGAGCATATTGAACGATTTGAAGCCGATCATGATGATTATAATTCTATAATGCTGAAGGCGCTGGCCGATCGATTGGCTGAAGCTTTTGCAGAGCGGATGCATGAACACGTAAGAAAGGAACTGTGGGGTTATGTAAGTGATGAGAAACTTGAGAATGACGCTTTGATCAAAGAAAAGTATCAAGGAATTCGTCCAGCTCCAGGTTATCCGGCTTGCCCTGATCATACAGAGAAACCAGATTTATTCAAAATATTGAACGCGACTGAAGTTACCGGTGTCGAATTAACAGAAAGCATGGCGATGACTCCAACAGCAAGTGTTAGCGGATGGTATTTTGCTCACCCAGAAAGCAAATATTTTGGAGTAGGAAAAATTGGAAAAGACCAGGTGGAAGACCTCGCAAAACGCAAGGGAATGTCTTTCGAGGAAATGGAGAGGTGGCTCGGTCCTAATTTGGGGTATTAATCCTCGAGCCAAAGACGATGTTCTGTTATTAGAATTAAGGTTTTGATTTCGTTTGAAACTTTTTGGTACTGCTCAACATCGGAAAAATCTAAATCCGCCTTCCTTCCATAAGCGTTTTCCTCATTATAGATGATGTCGACGTAATCATTAAAGAAAAAGAGATCATCATATTGCGCTATACGTTTTGATTCATTTTGAACCTTAAATGACGACAATAACACTCTACCATCGGTTGGATAAAAGACGCTAAAGGTTTGAATACCTTTTGTTCCGTCGCTTTCCAAGTGAAAAGTGATTGCAACTACCCTCTCTTGCATGAGATGGTTTGTTTCATTGTAGTAATAATCTTTTTTTAAAGTGACTCCTTCAATTTTTTGATTACTTACGTTAAAGTCTTCTTCAGGTATAAGCTTTGACATTTCGTCGTTTTTGTAAACTTTAACCTTACCCTTTTTAACCCAATCATTGATTTTAATAAGTACTTCCTGGCTGTAAAGCTGGCCGTGCTGTTTTTCTGGAAGGATACTCCATACCCGTTTTGACCATGAAACATTATCATTGTCAATGTCTTCATAGATATAAAGCCCTTCGCCGTTTCTTTCAATGGGGTGCTTGTATTTAAAATGACTCGCTTTCTTTTGATATATTTTTTTCTCATCAAAACTATTAAACGATTCGTAAGTTCTTTGATAAACAATTTTGCCTTCATCACCTTTAACAGTCCATTCTCCCGAGCGCTTGTTGTTTTTGAAAGACCCAAAGGTAGTCAGGCCCGTTAATGAGTCGAAATTCTGGAAAGACCCTTCAAGTTTTCCATTTTGAATAGGTAGTTGCTCTTGGGAAATAGAGCAAAACATAAAAAGAAATATAGGTAAGAATGTTTTTAAAAATGAGGTCAAGTAATTCATAGATGTAGCTGTTTCTTAAATAACGATTATGCTCAAAGATGGTTACAAGCAGGTTTTATTATTAATTTAGTTATAATAACCACAAAACAAACTTGATGGAGGGTTTCCGATCAATTTATTACCAAAAAACACCACTTAGTTACAGGTTAATGGGAGCAGCCAGTATTTACATACTTTTTATAGTTGGTGGATATTCTCTTTTTATTTTCGGCCCAATGATGGCATCAGGAAAATCAAAAGGTAGCAGAGACTCTGCTCACAATTTATGGATACTTATCATTGAAAACCAGCTGTTGATTTTGATGGCGCTGTTAATTTTAGGTGTGTTTGTTGTTTTGCTTTCATTTAGAAGAAAGAAAAGACCATATGTAGTTCAGTTTCGCTTTGACAACTCATGCTTAGAAGTTACAACAAGAAAACTCTATCAAACGGAAAAAGAAACAAACGCTATTCCTCTCAATCATCTCAGGGTAATTAAGAAGACATACAAAACAGGTGTGATTATGGGGAGGTTTGATTCATTGGATATTTATTGCAATTCAGAACTCATAGGGCATTACTTTTTTGATCACTTTTTATGGTCTGGTGAATCATTAAGAAAAAGGGAGTTATTCAGAAGGTTGAAACCATTTTTATCAGGGGGTGGTTTTGACAAAAGGGAAGAGGTTGAGTTTTTTAAATGATTCAACCTTACCTAGCTATCAACCGTTTTGACTTAGAGGATTAAATCTCTGAATCCCGAAAACATATGCGACAATCAAATATTTATATATTTACCTCAAATTCAATATTTCTATGAAAGTTGCTGGTTTTTCTTTTGTTCGTAATGCGGTAAAGTTTGATTACCCTATTGTAGAAGCGATAACGTCAATACTTCCAATTTGTGACACATTTATTGTTGCAGTAGGAGATTCTGAGGATGAAACTTTAGCGCTTATTCAATCCATCAAAAGTGAAAAGATTAAAATCATAGAGACAGTTTGGGACGATAGTCTCCGTGAAGGAGGGCGTGTTTTGGCTGTGGAGACAGATAAAGCGTTTCAAGCTATTCCTGATGATTACGATTGGGCATTTTACATCCAAGGAGATGAGGTTGTGCACGAAGATGATTTACCCGTTATAAAAGCGGGAATGGAGAAAAACCTTGAGAATAAAGAGGTTGACGGTCTTCTTTTTAACTACAGGCATTTTTTTGGATCATATGATTACGTTGGAAACTCTCCGCGATGGTATGCCCATGAGATTAGGGTGGTGAGAAACCGAAAAGACATCACTTCATTCAGGGATGCTCAAGGTTTTAGGAAAGGAGATAATGAAAAGCTGATTGTAGCACCTTTGGAAGCTCATGTTCACCATTATGGATGGGTAAAAGACCCGAGGACTATGCAAGCAAAGCAGGAATCATTCAACAAACTATGGCATGATGATGATTGGATGGAAGAGAATGTTTTAGGACCTGAGGAATACGATTATTTTGAAAACATTGATTCTCTAAAGCGATTTGAAGGGTCTCATCCAAAGGTTATGCAAAAAAGAATTAAGGAATTAAACTGGGAGTTTAACTATGACATAAGCTTTAATCGAACCTCCACCAAGCATAAGCTTAAAAAGTGGATGAAGAATAGGTTGGGGTGGGACACGTCTTATCGCAACTATATTCTCAAAAAAAGATAATTAA
>CBFHJL010000121.1:0-7376 GCA_965656195.1 Brumimicrobium sp.
TTTCGCCACGGACAGTTACCGTTCTATTCAGGATTTTAAAGAAACTATCTTTACCAAACACATCCATGTCATATGTAAAAGGATGTGAATGATCGATATACTTTTCACCATCTCCAAATGAACTATAATCATTATCCAACGCTTTGAGCTCATTTTCGTTAATCTGTATGAGGTGGTTAGCAAAATCTAATCTCTCTTTATTCTCTGCGCTTTTTCTCACGAAAACAAGAAAAATGACAACTTCAACAATTAGAATTAGTGCTGAATAACCTCCTAGTGGATACCCTAGAAAAACTGTTAAAGGAATAGCAGTAAAACTTAGTAATCTAACCGCTATCCACCATCGTGATCGAGTCAGATACTTTTGTCTCTCAACGGCGAGTAGCTTCAAACGTTTCTGATGGTATTCCTTTACTTTCTTTGTAGTTGAAGTAGTCATAATCTCTCTTCTAATTATATCTTTGCGGCCATGAACAAAGGTATTATTTACATTTTACTCTCTGGCATCTGTTTTATCGTTGTCAATATCTTTGTTAAGATTCTGGGGCAAGGTCCAGAACAAACGATCATTGAAGGAATACAAAAATACCCAATCCCTGAAATAATATTGTTCCGATCGGTCATAACATTTTTCATGTGCTATGCCATCATCCGATCTAAAGGGATACCATTACTCGGAAATAATCGAAAATGGCTGGTTGTGAGAGGGATTTTTGGAACAACCGCATTGACTCTATTTTTCTACACGTTAGACAACTTACCCATCGCAATCGCTACAACTGTTCAATATTTAAGTCCAATATTCACTGTTATTATTGCGATCTTTTTATTGAAAGAGAAGGTCAAAAAAATTCAATGGTTATTTTTTCTTATTGCCTTTGCGGGAATTGTATTTATGGGACTCTCTAAGTTTCTTAGTAATGACGCAGCAGTAGCTACTATAAATCCATGGTGGATTCTCGCTGGAATTGCCTCAGCTATGTGTGCAGGTGTTTCGTATAATGCGATTGTAAAGTGCAAGAATACAGATGCTCCAATCACTATCGTAATGTACTTCCCTATAATAGCTATACCCGTGATGGCTGCCCTGACTGCTGCAGACTACATTGTTCCTATAGGAAAAGAATGGTGGCTGTTGTTGATCATTGGCGTATTCACTCAGTTTGCTCAAGTATTAATGACAAAAGCACTACATTCCGAAAATACAGCCACAATAACGCCCTTCAAGTATTTTGGATCTATTTATGCGCTATTCCTTGGACTCTTTTTATTTGATGAAGTTATCTCGTTATATGGAATTGCTGGAATGGTCATGATCCTTATTGGTGTATTGGGTAATACCTATTTCCGTAACAAGAAGAGGAAAAGTCAGTTAACTTAAAAAGCAACCTATAACTTACGTTATGAGGCTGCTTTTTTTTGGACACAAAACGAAGTGACCCATCGATTATTTTGGAAGTAACACCTTATTAATGACGTGAATTACACCATTTGATTGATTCACATCGGCTATCGTTACCTTTGCATCATTGCCATTTTCATCACGCACATAGATATCTCCGTCCTTTTCCCAGAAGGTTAACGTTCCTCCACTTACTGTTTTCATAGCTACTTTACCATCGTTCTTTTTAATATTTTGCATCACATCTTTTGCGTTGAATTTTCCTGCAAGAACATGGTAGGTAAGAATAGTTTGAAGCGTCTTTATATTCTTCTTTTCCAAAAGTGTCTCCACTGTTCCTTCTGGCAGCTTATCAAAAGCATCATTTGTAGGTGCGAAAACCGTAAATGGTCCATCAGACTGAAGCGTTTCTACTAATCCAGCTGCTTTCACGGCTGTAACTAAAGTAGTATGGTCTTTTGAATTCACTGCATTCTCCACAATGTTTTTTGATGGATACATCGCTGCACCTCCAACTTCAACTGTTTTTTCTTTACTCATTTGTGCAAAAACAGGACTTGACACCATCCCTAACCCCATTACTACAGCACTAATCATTGTTAATCTTCTAAAATTCATTGTTTTTGTTTTTAAATTCGAGTCATATACGCCATAGGTTTTTGTTTGGATTTCACAACGGGATATTTTTCAAAAAAAAAGCCAGAATTTTCATTCTGGCTTTCTGTAAGTTTGATTTAAATCAATCGTTGAACAAGTCATCATCAACTAAATTAGGTATGGTCACTTTTAATCTAGGCTCTACTTCCATAGCTCTTTTTATAGCAAAAACAGCACCTTCATTTCGCGCCCAGTTCCTTCTTGAAATACCGTTATTAACATCCCAATGCAACATCATTTTCAATCTTCTCTCTGCATCAGGAGAACCGTCCAAGAGCATTCCGAAACCACCATTGACTACTTCTCCCCAGCCTACTCCTCCACCATTATGAATGGAAACCCAAGTAGCACCCCTAAAACTATCACCAATGACATTTTGTATTGCCATGTCAGCAGTATACATAGAACCATCATAGATATTCGAAGTTTCACGATATGGCGAATCTGTTCCAGATACATCATGATGATCTCTACCTAAAATTACCGGCCCAATTTCTCCAGCGGCAATTGCATTATTGAATGCCTCAGCAATTTTCATTCTTCCTTCAGCATCAGCATATAGAATCCTGGCTTGAGAACCAACAACAAGTTTATTTTCTTGCGCCCCTTTTATCCACTGAATATTATCTTGCATCTGCTGTTGAATTTCAACCGGACTGTTCTTTTTAATTTCCTCAAGCACTGCACATGCAATATCATCCGTTTTCTTAAGATCTTCAGGATCATTAGAAGCACAAACCCATCTAAATGGGCCAAATCCATAATCAAAGCACATTGGCCCCATGATATCCTGAACGTAAGACGGATATTTAAAATCAATATCATTCTCTGCCATGATGTCTGCACCTGCACGCGATGATTCCAATAAGAATGCATTCCCATAATCAAAGAAGTACGTCCCCTTAGATGTGTGCTTATTTACTGAAGCAGCATGACGACGCAATGTCTCTTGCACTTTCTCTTTGAACTTTTCAGGCTCCCCTGCCATCATTTCATTCGATTCCTCAAGGGAATATCCAACAGGATAATAGCCTCCTGCCCATGGATTATGAAGTGAAGTCTGATCTGAACCTAAATCAATGTATACATCTTCTTCATCAAATTTCTCCCAGACATCAACAATATTACCTTGGTAGGCTATTGAAACAACCTCTTTATTATTCTTTGCTTTTCTAACACGACTTACAAGTTCGTCTAGATCGGAAATAACTTCATCTACCCATCCTTGTGAATGCCTTGTTTGTGTTGCTTTTGGATTCATCTCTGCCGTTACTGATATGCATCCTGCAATATTCGCTGCTTTTGGCTGTGCACCTGACATCCCCCCGAGTCCTGCAGTAACGAATAATTTTCCAGCCAAACCTTCACCATCTTTTGCAATTTTCCTTCCTGCGTTTAATACCGTGATTGTTGTTCCGTGGACGATTCCCTGAGGACCTATATACATGTAAGACCCCGCAGTCATCTGACCATATTGCGTTACGCCTAGAGCATTGTATTTCTCCCAGTCATCTGGTTTGGAATAATTCGGAATCATCATACCATTGGTAACAACAACTCGTGGAGCATCTTTATGAGATGGAAATAACCCCATTGGATGCCCAGAATACATGGCTAATGTCTGATCTTCTGTCATTTCTGACAGATACTTCATAGTTAATCTATATTGAGCCCAATTTTGAAAAACGGCACCATTTCCACCATAAGTGATTAATTCATGAGGATGCTGCGCCACGGCGTAATCTAGATTGTTATGGATCATCAACATAATCGCTTTCGCTTGTTCACATTGCCCAGGATATTCTTTAATATCTCTTGCATGAAGCTTATAATCTGGGCGGTAACGGTACATATAAATACGACCGTACTTCTCAAGCTCTTGTTTGAATTCTTTAATCAATTCAGCATGATGCTTCTTTGGAAAGTACCGTAACGCATTACGAATGGCCAACTCCTCTTCCTCTCTAGAGAGAATCTTTTTTCTCTTGGGTGCATGATTTACTGATGGATCCCAATCTTTCTTAGGTGGGATATCAGCAGGTATTCCGGATTGTATGTCCTTTTGTATTTCTTCTAATGTCATACTGAATATCGATTTTTACAAAAATAATGAATTGACTTTACTCCTTTGTTAATTGTAAGACTTAAACATTTTAATAGTTCATAGGTTCTATCAATACGATGACAAAAGTAAAATTACCAGAAAAAACATGTCCTGTTTGTGGGTTTTCATTCACTTGGAGAAAAAAATGGGAGAAGAATTGGGAGAATATAAAATACTGTTCAAAAAGATGCAGAATGAACAAATCAAGCCTAAAGAACTAAATAATAACGAGTTAAGAATTTGGGTAAGTATTTATTATTTTTTTATATAAATTTGATGCCTATTAAACTTTTCACATGAAGTCTGCTACAAGAATTACTATTATCTATACACTTATTGGTATTGCTTGGATAGTACTTAGTGACTCGGTAGTTGATAGATTCTTTAGTCATTCTGACTTTTACACTCAAAACTCTTTTCAACTTGCGAAAGGAATTTTCTATGTTCTTGTCACTGCTATTATTCTGTATGCGTTAATTCAAAAGTACAATAGAAGACTAGAAATTAAAGTTCGAGAACAGAAAAGACTTAATGATTTACTCGAATTCCAACGCAACAAATTAAAAGAATCTAATAACCAATTAGAGCAATTTGCGGATATTACATCCCACGACCTCAAAAGTCCATTGCGAACAATGATAAGTCTCATAGAGCGATTCAAACATAAATTCGGAGATACACAGAGCGCAGATAGTTTAAAGTATATTGATGTAATAGAGTCAAGTGCACTTCAACTCTCAAGGAAAGTTGAAAAAACACTTTTATTTTCTAAGGCAAATTATGATTCAAAAGATTACGAAAAAGTAAATATTCCAGCCCTTCTCAAAGTGATAAAAACTTCTCTAGCTTCAGATATAGAGGCAAAGAATGCTACTATCGAATGTACAGAAAGAATTGTTATAAAATCTGACAAGATAATGCTACAACATGTCTTTCAGAACTTAATTGAGAATAGTATCAAGTATAGCAAACCTGATGAGAATCCGAAAATCGTCATTTCATACCAATCAGCAGATGATCATATTATGTTCAAAATTGAAGATAATGGTATTGGGATTCCAAAAGATAAACTAGAGCATGTTTTTGAACGGTATGAACAATTGAATAAAAATGATATCTTGCAGGGGAATGGAATAGGTTTGGCTTCTATTAAAAGAATCGTAGAACGACTACAAGGAGAGATCTGCATAGATTCAGAATTAGGAAAAGGCACCTCTGTTTACCTAAAATTGCCAAAGGTAGATTAATCCTGTTCTACCATAGTTTCTAACTGATCAAATATCTTCAAGAGCCTTACACTATCCAAATAACTCGGGTATTTGAATACTTCTTCTCCCTTGTACATGATTAATAGTGTGGGATAAGAAACTTTCCCATTCACCTTGGCAAATCTTGATATGAATTCATGATAACCTGTATCTAATCCCGTAGGGAAATATGAATAAATAGTCTGTTCATACCTTATATCTTTATCAAAGGTCTCATCAATTTCGATGTAGATGAAGTCTTCCTTGATTATTGAAGCAATTGAATCATCATCAAAGACATCATGTTTCATTGCGTTGCAATACCGGCACCATTCTGCGGTAAAAAATAAGATCAGTGGTTTATCCTCTTCAACAATTAATTCATCAATATCTAAAGCTAATTCTTTCTTGTTTTGAGAGATACCAGGAAGAGCAATTAAACAAAAGAAGCTAAAAAGAAGTATTCGAATTATCATTGAATTATATATCTAAGTCCTAAAAAGAATCTTCGTTCCTGATTTGGCCCAAACACATAAGCAGCGTCAAATGTTAATCCATAAGGATTTTCAGGAGTAATCAATACATTTCCCTGGGTGTCAAAATCAACGTTTTCATCAAAAGGATCATGCGATCTGGCAATAATAAAAGGGTTATTTCTGTTCGGAGTCCAGTTCAGTAAGTTTTTTATTCCCCCATAGATTTCCAAACCATTTTCGAAGGTCTTTGTTAGCTGCACATTTTGAATACTCCAAGGATCTGAAAGCGACTGTCTTGGATCTAACTCGCTTAGTAGAGGCAATTCCATAGGACCGTATAAATTACCAGTATATTCTATTTTCATCTTTGCTTTCGGGAAATCATATCCCATATTCCATGTCATTGTATATTGTTCCTGAAACTCTTGACGCTCTTTCACACCATTTTCAAAGCTAGCTACATCCATTAATGTCCCTCCCACTCTGCCTGACAGATTCTTATATCTTATATCAACATTTAAAGATGCTCCTTGAGAGACAGCATATCCATCTAGATTTTGATAGATAATTTTCGTTTGATCCGTGTCATAATCAGGAATAATCTTATTGTTGAAATAAGTATAGAAAATAGAGGCGTCAAAAGATAGAAAAAGCTGAGATTTGATGACAGTCTTCTTAACGAAGTTCAAGTTACCATTCCAAGAAGTCTCCGGATTCAAATCATCAAGAATTACAAGGTCTCGTGCACCAGAAAGTGCAGCATGATCTTCTGTAAACACATTTGCAACACGATATCCAGAACCTCCACTCAGTCGCAGTATATTTCTTCGATCTTTAGAGGACCACTTATAATTTAATCTAGGAGTGACAATAGATCCATGAATAGAATTATAATCATATCTCGCTCCCAGCAATAAAGTATTCTGTTTATTGAATTTAATTTCATCTTGTATAAATACTCCGGGCAAGTAGACTTCAGAAGGGTCATTCAAAAATATCCCGTTAAATTCACGCTCTGTAGCTGAAGTATTGTCATCATAATAAGTATACCTGAGCGCAACTCCAGATACTAACTCATGTTTCCCAAGTGATTTATACCATGTCAATTGAGAAAAACCTACATTTTGAAGACCTTGATAGTTCATTTCCCCATACACAGAATTTTGATCGTGTGAATTCGCGCTGAAGGTTAACATAACCTTTTCTTTTATCGGTAATTCATATGCACCAAATAGCTCAACCCTACTAGTATAAATACTTTCTCCATAAATCTCATTGCCTCCTCTGTACTCAGGAGTCCAATTCATCTCTCCTCCCCATCTATCTTCGTATACATATCGGCCGGCTAGTGAAAACAGCTTACCACTCTTACGTTTAAAATTCCATTTATTGAAAATTGAAAATCTGTCTTGCAAGGTCACATCAGTAAATCCATCGTTGTTAAGATCAAGTGGATTATCGTAATTATAATAGTTCAGTCCAATAAGAGA
>CBFHJL010000122.1:0-7341 GCA_965656195.1 Brumimicrobium sp.
TGAAGGTTTTTTATGGTTGTCTCTAACCAATCCTGATTATGCCTTTTTAGCGCCACTCACATCCTACTCATTTTTAGTATTTGCTCAAGTTATTTGGCCCATGTGGGTACCCTTTTCTATTTATAAGTTTAATATTCACAAAAACAATAGAGGACTTAAATTAGCAGGAAGAGTTATGATTGCCCTTGGCGTTTTAATCGGTATAACTATGGGATATTATTTATACACCTTCCCTGTGAATGGAGAGATTCTAGGCTGTCATATCTCATACGAACAAACCTTACCCACAGAAACTGGTTTGTTAGGCGGAGCCTTATACCTGATCGGAACGATTGGCCCTCATTTTACTACGATGAACAAACGAATGTGGGTATTGGGACTAGCCATATTGGGGTCTTATATATTCACTGAGTTGTTTTATACGCAGTACGTTGTTTCAGTGTGGTGCTTTTTTGCTGCAATACTCAGTGTTATTATCCTTTGGATAGTAGTTGGAAAGAATAAAGGTTAAATTCGTTATAAATTCAATACTTTATGAATATCAAGGCCTTCATCGCAACAAGTTTAGACGGATTCATCGCTGATAAAGATGGGAAGATTGACTTTCTCCACTCTATTCCCAACCCTACGGGTAACGATATGGGTTATGAGGAGTTCATGAAAGATATAGATGCTTTGATTATGGGAAGGACTACTTTTGAGGTAGTTTGTGGATTTGATGGTCCATGGCCTTATGAGAAACCCGTCTTTGTCCTAAGTAACCGACTAAATGAAATTCCTGAGAACTTAAAGGACAAAGCGGAGCTAATCAACGGTGATCTGAAGGAAATTCTAGCTAGTATAGCAAAGCGTGGTTATAATGCGATTTACGTAGATGGTGGAACAACTATTCAAAACTTCCTCAAGGAGGAGCTAGTCGATGAATTAACTATAACAGTTATCCCTGTTTTACTTGGTGGAGGAACGCCATTATTTGGATCACTTAATAAACCGCAACGCTTTAAGTTCGTTGAGACTAAACGATATTTAGATCATGTGGCGCAACATAGATATGAGAAGTATTGATCGATAGGCTTCTATTCGCTATTCCATTTTAAAAATAATTCTTGATAGCAAATAGCATGATCCTTTTGAGGGACATAACAACACAAGGTTCTTTCTGTCAAATACCAGATGTACAACCGGAAATGTAACATTGATAATTTCATTGTACGAATTCTAAATTGTAACTTTGCTCTATGCAACAGCCCGTTATCAGAACATTTTTTATCTTCTCCATACTCGTTATCAGTTTGTCAAATTGTTACAGCCAAATTCCTCCAGGATACTACTCTTCTGCAAATGGATTAACAGGCACCTCACTGAAAGATGCGTTAAATGACATTATTGATGGACATATTGAATTCCCTTATTCCAGTTCAGGCACGGATGTTTGGGATATCCTAAAAGAAACAGACAAAGATACACTCGACCCGAGTAAAGTCTCTCTCCTCTACTCTGGCTGGACACTAGATGCCTCACAAGAGTACAATTCTGGAAACGGATGGAATCGTGAACACGTTTGGGCAAAATCTCACGGCAACTTCGGAACCTCTCAAGGACCAGGCACAGATGTTCATGCACTTCGCCCTACCGACATAAGTATTAATGGAGCACGCGGAAATCGCTGGTTTGATAATGGTGATCAACAATACATTGATCCTGACGGAACGACTGATTGCTATATTGGAACATCAGAAGATGTATGGGAGCCAAGAGACAAAGTTAAGGGAGACGTAGCCAGAATGATCTTCTATATGGCTACACGTTACGAAGGAGAGAATGGTGAGGTTGATCTGGAAATAATCGACTACCTTCCTTCGAGTAATACTTCTGATCCAATTCATGCTAAACTTTCTACTTTGCTTCAATGGCATATTGACGATCCTGTGGATGATTGGGAACGCAATAGAAACGATATAATCTATTACAGTTATCAAGAAAATCGGAATCCATTTATCGATCATCCTGAATATGTTGAAGAGATCTGGCAAAGTACGGCAGACATTCAAGAGAATGAAACTATTAAGGAAGTTAAATTAATTAAGGTAGTTGACTTTTTAGGACGTGAAGTTGAGGTAAAACCGGGTATTCCACAGTTGTATTTGTATTCTGATGGTAGTGTCGTAAAACGTGTAGTGCAGTAAAAAGTCAAAGCTTTCTTCTTTTCTAAGAGAGCAGCTTTCGTAAGAGACTTGTTTCTTAACTTATTTTATCGTTACGCTGTAACCAAAAAAACGATCCGACTTATATTTGTACCATGAAGAACCTAACCTTTGTTTTTATCTTTTTTTTCGCGAGCATATCATATGCTCACAATAATAAACACCTCGTAACCTACGGTCAAGTATGGGGATTTCTAAAATATCATCACGAATACCCTAGCACTGTAGATTGGGATGAGCGATTACTGAACGATTTTGATAAGCTAGAAAACGCTACTGATCAAGAAATGAGTCAAATTATAGATGCGCTATTGGCAGATTGCAATGGTACAATTGACGAGAAGACGGAAGCTCCTGATTTCAAATTAATGACGAGTGTCTTCGACTGGTTAGAAAACAACACGTTAACCGCTGAACATATTGCTAAAATTAAAACTATACGCGACCACAAAGCGGATTTTACAAATAAGTATGTCAAAGTGACCCAATTGGGAACTGCTGATTTTTCAAATGAAAAGAAATATGATGAAATCTCATTTGATCAGCGACATTTATTCCTTGCTATTACTAGATATTGGAATGCTATTAATTACTATTTCCCTTATCGAGATCTTATACCGGAAGACTGGACAGAAACTTATCGACAGATGCTTCCTGTTGTTCTCAGTTGTGAAGATGAAGAGAGTTACATGATGGCGTTTAGGCGCATGAGTTCAAAGCTTCAAGAAGGACATGGATTCATAACGCCTTCTGAGAAAATGAAAAAAAAGTATCCGATAAACACCCATATGATATTTCCGTTTCATGTTATGGATCTTAAAGATGGAACCTTTATTACAAGTGTTGTTTTGAAAGAGGGTCAGAAAATCAATTTACAGAGGGGAGATAAGTTGATAAGCGTGAACGGACAAACAACTGAAGAGAGGTGGAATACAGTAGGTCAGTTCATCGCAGCTTCTAACGATTATGCAAGTCGAAAATACGATTGGAATTTTCGACGTACAGACAAAGACTCTGTCAGCATTGAAGTACTCAGAAATGATGAAATAATACAGCTCAAAATGGCCAACTTCACATTTGAAGAACTTACAGCCATCTGGAAGAATAAACAAAACGCGTCTACTTCACCTTTGGTAAAACTTCCCTATGAACAACGAAAAGACTCTCTTTCAGGAATTTCTTATCTCTATGTAGACTTGGATGAACTAAAAAGAAACGATATAGACCGAAAATTTAAGAAAGCAATCAGGAAAAACAGCCACATCATCTTTGATGTAAGAAACTATCCAAACTGGACCGTCATTAAGCTTTGTAAGAAAATCATAAAAGGGAAACAGCACTTTGCGTTAGGCGGTAGACTTACAACCAAGAAACCGGGAGCAATCAAGTTTACACCCACTCAAAAAGTCGGAGGATGGAAAACTTACTCTGGCAACATTTATATCCTTGTTGATCGTGTAACACAGAGTCAGGCAGAATATACTGTTATGGCTTTACAGCTTCACCCAAGATCAACGACCATAGGTGGACAAACTGCAGGAGCAGATGGGAATGTTACACGAATACCTTTGCCGTATGGATTAAATGCTGCATTTTCTGGAATTTCTATCGTTTATCCAGATGGAGGTCAAACGCAACAAACCGGTATTCTCCGAGACATAAAAGTAATTCAAGACAGTAGCTATTTGAAAAACCCTAGAAATGATAAAATTCTCAACACTGCTATTCGAATGATTCGCGAAAGTGTTAAAATGAATGATTAGTTCATTCACTATGCCCCTCTGGTGCTTTCGCATTCTCTGGGTCTGAGCCTTTTTTGGATTCAATAAACGCCAGAATCTCGGCTAATTCTTTACAGGAGAGTTTGCTCTTAAAATCATTCATACCGTTTTCCGTGCCATTAATGATAATTCGTGCCATTTCCGGTATTTCACCCCCATAGATCCAATATGCATCAGTTAGATTAGGTCCTACTCCTCCTTCAAGTGCTTTTCCATGACAACGCTTACATTTTCTGTTATAGAGTTTTTCCCCCTCTTCCATTTTTTCTTTATTCTTCAGCACTAATGGAACTGATTTACTCAACTGATCATAACATTCCTTCCAATCTACGTCATCGTAGTTAATAGACAATGTTGAACTGATTTGATCCGAATGAATAGACTCAACAGAGTTTTGAAATGTCGGGGTTTCAAATTCACAACTTCCAAGAAAAATTATAACTCCCAGGAAAACAGACAATTTTATCATCATAATAGTACTACTGCTTTAAACATCTCACATAAAAACCCATTTCAAAAGGCGTGCTGCTTATGGCTGCATCGACTCCCCAAATAACAGAAAGAAATACAGACTGTTTGCTTTCTAATAGGGACGAGGACCAAAGAACACCCTGAATCCCTCCTTGCATGAAATCCCCTGTATAGGTTCGATAACCTCCTGGAGCAATATTAAAATAAGGTATCGTATCAGCGCTATCTTCTCCATTACCACCTAGATAGTAGGAAAGATCATTGGTCGGCATCAATTTCTTGGTTATTGGCATTACAACAGGTCTTAACCTTGTCTTTCTGTCAAGTACCTCTATGATATGAACTCCGAAATTCGTTTCTACCTTCCCCAGTGATCCTTCAGGATTACCAAAAGAGAAGTCGTTAAAGTTCTTTACCATAACACCTTGTGTAAAATCTTTGTAAACTCCTCCCTTATTTATGCTTCCCGGATCATCGCTGAAAAGAAGTACCATTTCCTCGAAGTTATCTCTACTCTCGATAATGTCAATTATACTATCAGCACGTTCAAGGTATTCAGTACGATCTTCATCTTGTAAAACCTTAAGTAGGATATGTCGAACCGATGCATATTCCAACTCTTTTTGACCAACCACTTTGTAGATACTAATTTCAAACTCATCGACATATGGTCCTACTACTTCACCCACGGAGACCTCTTCTAATTCAGGAATTGCGGCTTGAAAAACACCCGATCTTGAAAAATGAATATTATTTGAAGTAGGAACGACCTCACGAATTGGGTCACTACTGTTTTCTGAACGTCTATAAGAACTAGCAAAAATAGAGTCATTCTCTGCAACTCGGAAAGCTCTTTTAATCTCTTCCATCTCTCTAAAGTACTTCGCTGTATCGGTCTTAGACGTAGAGCCCAGTAAAGATTCATAGGCCTCTATAAGCTCCTTATAATCCATAAGCGTTGGGATCTCCCATCCTTTTGGAGCAAGTCCTCGTGAATCCTGTACCGCGTATTGATTATAGATGATTCCGAATTTCTCTTTATTCGTTGAATCATTATTATAATAGCACCAGACAGGCTCACTATTTTCATTAGCAGTAATCCATTCTTGCTTTGTTTTTGCTTGAGTGATAGGATCACCATTACTAAATCTAGTTACCCTCAAATTTTCGTTCATCCATGTCTGGTCACCAATATGAAAATCTTGAGAGAATCCATTAAAATGGAGAATCATCAATGCAGTAAAAAGGAATATATTTCGATATGTCATAGAATTCGAACTGATATGTCTTAAATTAAGCATAATTTATAGTATTCCTGTATGAATCTTCAAGAAAGAATGTAATCTAAAACTCATAATTAAAGCATAAACCTACCGATCCAGCTACTAAACTACTGGTTGCAATAGCTGAGTAATTACCTCCTGAGATATTGATAAATGTATCATACTGAATGCTGTTCAACCTTCCTACTACTCCAACTCTCAGCTCATTTGATCTAACAGGTAAATTTATTGAACATTTCAAAAATGGACTTAGGTAAGTTTGCCATTCATAACTGATATTGTATTCATAATCTTGAGAACTAATCCCACTAGAATGATCATCAGCGTCAACATATTCAGAAGTAAATGTACCTTCTTTAAATATCTCAGAATCCAAGGATGAGTTTCTAAAATCTCCAATCGTTGAAAAACCTAGTTCCAAACTAAGTGTATTGATATCATTTATCTTAAAATCCCTACCAATAGAATAATCAAACGACCAGAATGGTATATCATATTCAACCGTATTTTCTATGATTTTATCAATTTCATTACTAAACGTAAACTTTTGATCCTGTTTAGAATAACCCAAATTAGCGTTAAAACAGATGTACATTTTTTCATGGTAGAACTTATTGGACATGCCTAAAGAAAGTGAGTATCCAGAATTAAACGTATTTGTAAAATACTGATATTCATTTTCCATTTCGCCAGGAAGAGAATGTTCAGCTGTAAATGAAATGCCGGGTACGTATTTAAATTGATCCTGTCCAATACTAAGCAGTGAATACAATAACAATAACGCTGTCAATACAGATCTCATCATTCTTCAATAGACTTAATGCAGCGCACTGAATAAAACACCTCTTTTTTAGCTAGTTCTCCATATATTTCAATTTTTTCAACTTGCGGAGTAATCAGTTGATAGGTAATGGCATTGTCTCCATTTTCCGGTATGGCCCAAAATGAAGCTAACGTATCTTTATTAGAAAAAGTATTTGCTACAAATTGACTCATATTAGCCATACCTCCAGGAATTGCATCAAAACCACTCAGGTTTGTACCTGCATACAAGTGATGATTCGTTCGTTTTTTCCAAAGCCCTGTTCCGTCATCCAAATTACCTGTTGATTTCAATTTCTTTAATGCATCTTTATATCCACCAAGATAGTTGATGAGTATTGCGAAATCTAGTTCAGAAGGCACTTCCCATCCACAGGGGCAAAGACCTGATGTATCGATTGTTGCATTAAAGTTGTAGAGTTTTCCAAAGATCGTTTCGTTTAGTAGATCATTATCATAAGTTGTAATCTGCAACGAGTCGCCTGAACTAGGAATACTGTCTCCATTGTTAAACAGGTTAGTTCTTAGATTCTGAGCCATCCATTCTTGATCACCGATTATAACTGTTGGATAATTGTTCCCTTCAATATCGGTCACACCTTTGCCTTGGATGTGCAAAATCGAATTATCAGACTTTTTACAACTAGATGTATGCAGCAGAACAAGTAAGAATAAAGTAAGAAAAGTAAATTTAGACGATTTCATAATTTAATCCCATACCTTCAAATGTAATTAAATTTGTTTGTTCTTCTCCCCCCCAGAAAATATCCCGTTTAAAAA
>CBFHJL010000123.1:0-7308 GCA_965656195.1 Brumimicrobium sp.
AACTATATTACGGGTTTCCGAAAATTTAAGCGAGAAGTAAAAGCTCTGGCTCCTGGTATTGTCATAACCTTTGATATACAGACCTCCTTATGGATGATCTGGCTTCAGCAATTCATTAAAATTCCATTTATTAATCACTCTATTCAAAGAGGTACTCCTTACCCAAGAAAAGAGCAGAAACTTCTAAAATATATCGCAAAGAGATCTTCAATGAATATTGCTAATTCCAGCGCAGGTCTCAAAATGCTCGGACTTAGAAAGAATAAAGTAAACCATATAATTTATAGCCCTTTCGAAGTAGTTCAAAGCAACAATTCTATAATAGATTTCTATTCAATCTTCAATATCGAACAGCCTAAGAACTCACTGGTGATCATAAACGTTGGAAGTATATCAGATCATAAAGGACAAAACACTATCGTAAACACCTTAATTGAAATGGATGATCCTCTGATCTTTGCGATATTCGTTGGTGAAGGTTCAGAAAGAAAGCAATTAGAAGACAAAGTATCCAAAAGTGGGGTTGCAGAACAAATTCATTTTACCGGTCGAGTTAACAATGTTATAGACTATTTGAAAATTTCGAATGTTTATGTTCATGCTTCAAAGGGAGAAGGGTCATCAAATGCTATTTTGGAGGCGCTTTATGTTGGTTTGCCTGTTATATCAACTTTAGAAGGTGGTACTTCAGAAATTGCCGAGGTAGCAGATATTAATGAGTTTTCCTATGGAAACATTCAAGAACTCAGGTCTCAGTTGATTAGAATGAAAAGCGTAAGAATTTGTCCTACCCTACCTCAAGAATTTAAGAAGCGCTACTTAAACAAAAGTGAGTACACCGATGCATTTAATCAATGCATCAATATACACCTAGCAAAAATGGAAAGGTAGTAATATCTCCTATTGATAAATAGAACCAATAGTTCTGAGACATTCGAATAGAATGAAAAAAATAAAGAAAATAAAACTTACATTCATGCTAGCAGTTATTTATCTACTAACTGTTGTCGTGCTTTATCTTTATCCTTTTTCTGATGCATTATCATTAAACCGTCATCAATTAGCCACATTCAGAGGAGATCATATTATGCATCTATTAGTCTTTTTTCCTATTCCATTGATTGCTACTCCGCTTTTTACAATTCAGAAAAGATATAGGCTAATTAAAGTCGCTGCGTTTTCTTTTATAATAGCAGTTATTTTTGAACTGAGTCATTTACTTGTTCCCTATAGATCTTATACTCCTGCGGACTTATTAGCGAACCTATTGGGAGTTATGGCAGGCTTTATAATCGTATTAACTTGGTCTCTAATCAAAAAACGCTAAATTCATTATCTTCTTTATACCATATGGTTATTAGACAATGTATTTAAATTCATCTGTGATAATTAACATTAAAAAAATTGGGACTCAAATTCCAAAAGGTGTTGTTGAAGTAAGTGGAGCAAAAAACTCTGCAACTCGACTTCTTGCTGCTGCATTGATTGCAGATGAAAAAGTAACTCTAAAATACTTTCCTACCCAGCTTTTAGACGTTCAAACCAAAGTTGAATTTATCATCAAAATGGGCGGAAAAATAGAAATCGACCATGATAAAGAAATTCTAACGATTGATAGTAGCGATTTAAAAGACACTCTACTTCAAGACTACAACTATCCAATTAGAACGACTTATTTACTTGTTGCAGGACTACTAAAAAAAATAGGAGTAGCTCGCATACCTTATCCTGAAGGTTGTAAAATTGGAGAACGTAAATATGATCTGCACATCATGATCTGGGAAAAGATGGGAGCTACTGTGACAGAACGAAAAGATCATATTGAAATTCGTAGTACTGGCAAACTAAAAACTGCGGATATTCAATTTCCAATAAATACAATCGGAGGTACAGAGAATGCACTGATTTGTGCATCAATTATTGAAGGAACAACCACAATAAAAAACGCTTATATCTCGCCAGAGATTGAAGACCTTATGATTTTTTTGCGATCTCTAGGAGTTGAAATAGAAGCTGACGGAAATAGCTTTATACGTGTAACCGGCTCTAATCAATTAAAAGGATCCTTTCACCAAGTTATGCCTGATCGTATTGAAGTTTTGACATGGCTAGTGTTTGGTGCAATCACAAGAGGTAAAATCACAATTAAAAATGTTCCTTTTGACAAAATGGAGATACCACTAATCCACATTAAAGAATGTGGAATAAACTTCTATCAAAGTAAAAATGAAATAATAATTCGCCCTGATTGTTTAATAAACAATGTTATTCAACCTTTCGAGCTTGCGACAGGAACCTATCCTGGTGTTATTTCCGATATGCAACCATTCTTTGTTCTTTTAGGAATTTTTGCTGACGGAATTAGCAGAATTCATGACTACAGGTACCCAGATAGGCTTGACTACTGTGAAGAGTTGGCGAAAATTTTTCCAAATCAAATTGAATGGATTAAAGGGAAGATTACAACTATTGGGCGCAAGGAATCTGGGAAAGGTTCTCCCCCCGACAAACAATTATTAGAATCTACTGACCTTCGCGGAAGTATGGCGGTTCTCCTCGCAGCACTTGCTTCAGAGTACGAAATTACACTCAATAATGTTCAAATGGCACTTCGAGGGTATAACAACCTCCTAAGTAAATTAGAAAATTTAGGTGTTCAATTCCAGATTGAGGAACAACAAGAATCATGATTATTGAAAGCAATTCAACTGAAACTACAGTGAAAAAATTCACCAAAAATGTTCAGCGTATTCTATCTACTAAAATCATCACCATAAGTGCCGGTTTACTTACATCTATTCTAATCGCAAGAGTGTTGGGACCAGCTAAAAATGGTGAAATCGCTGCAATACTTGTATATCCTTCACTCTTTATGAGCTTAGGAACATTAGGCATTCGACAATCTACAACTTACCTAGTTGGGAAAAAAACTTTTCCATTAGTCGATATCAAGTCTTCAATTGCAAAAATATGGTCTTATAGTAGTGTGATCAGTATTCTATTTAGTTCACTCCTTTTAGTTTACTTTAATAAAGTCACGCAAGACCCAATAATTATTGCACTTGCAGTAATCCCAATCCCCTTTTACTTATTCAACAGCTATAATGCTGGGATCTTTCTTGGTAAAAACAACATAGGACTTTTCAATAAAATCAATTGGATTCCACCAGTAATTATTTTGTTAATTAGCTTTTTATTCATTTTCCTATTTGACTGCGGTATTGAAGGATATCTCTTTGCCATTCTAATTGCGAATCTCTGTACTTTTTTAATTCTTTTCATAAAATACCGATTTTGGACATCCTTTATGTTAACAACCAAACGAATTGTTTCAAAGAAATTGATCAATCTTGGACTGATGTATGCCATATCTCTATTCATAATAACGCTGAATTACAAATTTGACATCATATTACTCAATCAACTATCAACGGCAGAAAACACAGGTATATATGCCAAAGGTGCTGGAATTGCTCAGTATTTATGGCAAGTACCTATGCTATTCAGCACGATAATATTCGCTGGGAGTGCCAACTCGAAAAACAATTTGAAGTACTCTTTTAAAGTGTTTCGCTTACTCAGAGTTACATTTATTTTCTCACTGTTCATAGCGTTTATCATTTTTTTATTCTCAGAACACCTTGTTGTATTTTTGTTTGGATCAGCATTCTTAAATAGTTCCACTTCCATAGACATTTTACTTCCTGGAGTTGTATTACTTATGTTCTTCAAAGTACTAAATATGGATCTGGCCGGAAAAGGAAAGCCTCTTGTTTCATTAAAGGCAATGCTTCCTGCTCTTGTATTAAATATAATTTTGAATTATTCATTCATTCCAGAGTATGGAAGCAATGGAGCTGCGCTGGCATCAACAATTAGTTATAGTATTGGAGGAGTTCTATTTTTATATTTTTACAGCAAATCAATACGTGTGTCTTTAAAAAAGATAATTTGGCCACAGCGCGGTGACTTTTTATTGGTTAAAGAATATTTATTCAATAAATAAAATGAAATGAAGACCATAGAAAATCTGGACTTAACAGCATTCAATTCTTACAAAGTAAAAGCTTCTTGTAAAAGAGGCTTTTTTCCTTGTACAGAGGAGGATATAATTCATTTTTTTAAAGGTCGAAAGTCTTCTTATCAAGTTATTGGAGAAGGAAATAATATTATCTTCTCTAAAGAATATTACGACGAAGATTTCCTGATACTGGGATCTTCATTCAATGATATTCAACTAATTGAAAAGGATAAAGTTTTCGCGCTTTCCGGAGCAACATTAAAAGAAGTTAGCACATTTGCATTGGAAAATGGTCTAACAGGGCTAGAACACTTCTACGATATACCGAGTTCTATTGGTGGAGCCATATTTATGAACGCAGGTGCACAAAACATCGAAATCAAAGATGTATTGGAAGAAGTAACTATTTACAATCTAGAGCTCAATAAACGTATAGTCAAATCAGTAAATGACATTGATTTTGGTTACCGTATGAGTTCATTTCAAGACAATCAACAAGTCATTCTAAGTGCATTGTTTCAACTAAAGCCTGGCAGAACTGCTGAGATAAAAAAAAGAATGAACGAGATAAAGAGTAAGCGTTGGGAAAAACAACCTCGATCATATCCTAATGCAGGTAGTGTTTTTAAACGGCCTAAAGATTTTTTCGTTGGTCAACTAATAGAGGAGCTTGGCTTAAAAGGCTTCAGGATAGGCGGCGCTCAAATATCAGAAAAACATGGAGGATTCATTATTAACATTGGCAATGCCACTGGAAACGACATCATAAAATTAATTAAGTATATTGAGCAGGAAGTAAAATCAAAGAAGGGAATAAAGTTAGAGCTCGAGCAGAGAATCATCTAAAAAATGAAAATTTTCAAAAAGAAAATAGGAATCGTGGTAGCCAATAATAGGTTTGGTGGTCAAGAGAAGAGGTACTTTAAGATTGCTTATAAACTATTTACAGATGGACACAACGTAAAACTATATGCACATCATAATTTAAAAAACCAAGGCGACGCGGATATCAACTTACTTTTTGAAAATACAGCTTTTCTGAATCGAATATCATTTATTAAAGCGAATCAACCTCTAAAAAAACTGTACAAAGAGATTTTAAGGAAGAATTTATTCCTTAACAAACTTAACAAAGCCTTAAAAAGAGATAAGGTTGACCTTATCATCACAAATAAAGATCTAGAATCTTTAAAGGTGTTAGATCAATCAGATTTTAAGATTATCAAGGACTTCACAAGTCCAGATGATGTTGATTTGTTTTTTCAAACAGAAGATTACAAGAACATTGACAAGGTAGATCATATATTTTTTATAAGTCCTTCAGTATATAATCGATTCAATAAGAAATTAAGCCAATGCAAAGTATGTTTTCAGTTACCTGGATTCTCAATATTCAAGCTCCCTTTCTTCAACGCAGATTTAAATGTAAAACTAGACCTGTCTAAAAAAGAAAAAAGCATCGTCTTTGCCCATAGATTCATTGCTAGAAAAAACCCTTTACTATTCGCGAAAGCAATAAAAAGACTGTTGGAAGATGAAGATCTGAAAGAATGGAGAGTCTATATTCTTGGGAGAGGTCCTTTAGAAGTTGAGATCAAGAAAATACTCTCGGATGAGATTGAATTAGGCCAGGTTAAGATTATGCATACTCCTAGACTTAAATCATATTTAGAAAAGTCTTCAATTTTCGTTTCTTTGATAGAGCCGGACAATTTTCCTTCTCAATCAGTATTGGAAGCGATGTTCTTCGGAAATGTCTTAACCATACTCGACGCTGGAGAATCTTATAAGTTTATAGATGGAAATGGTATATTAGTTCAAAAGAACCTAGAACACATCGTAGACAGTATAAGACTACTTACTCAGAAAGAAATTCATGAAGAAGCCTATAACTCGAGGAGAATTATTCTCGAAAAATACAATTGCTCGAATTATATTAATTTTTACATCTCAGAGCTTGATCAAATTTAGATCAAAAGATCAACTTCAATATCAGTACTACTTATCAATCAAAATCCCCTCTCCTTTCTCCTCTAGAATTGATCTTGCCTTAAATAATGGTACTCTTTGCCCATTATAATAGGCAGTTATGTAGGCATCTTCAAAACCTGCTTCCACAGCCATAGGAATTTGTGTCTTTGCTTCAGAATTACTTGTATACATGCCGGAACTATAGCGTATCATTCCACTTGGCAATAAAGTCGTAATTAGATCTGGCATTCCGCTAATTTCTCTTTCTGTTGCAGGTTTTTTATAAACTCCAATTTGTACAGTATAAAATAATCCCTTTCTAGTTTCCGAGGCAACAGCTTTAACCGCTCCCTCTGCTTTGTTATAATTTGGATCTACATCTCTATTATTCTCCTTATTTACAGTTAAACTAGGATCTTTCACATCAGCAAAGTTAATAATAGGCTTAACAGACTTATTGATTGGCTTGCACTCACCAGAATCAAGAAGCTGCTTCGCAAGGAATAGAGGTATACGTTCACCATCGCAAAAAGCAACAATAAATGCATCAGGATAACCAACCCCTCTAACTTGTGCCTGAGAAATTAATGCATCTTGAAGATTGTTACAATACCCAGTCACATAATGAAAAAGACCGGTTTTTGAGCTTTCGATTTCAACAATATTTCGAATATTAGAAAACTGATTAGAACGAGCAGGGTCAGTGAAAGCTCCTACCTGAATAGCGAAGAATAAACCATCTGGTTGTTGTGCAAATTCAGGCATATCTCCTTTATTCATTACTTGACCTTCTAATCTATCTAGTAATGTTTTACGAATGGTATCAGTCAATTGCTCAAGCGAATCAGTTATTTCACTTAAAGGTTCCAAAACCTTTCTTAACTCTCGGCGTTGCTCTTCAATAGCAATCTGCAAGCCGACGTCATCATATTGTGCCTTTACTTCTGTTAACAAAGAATCTATCAACCTTTCATTCCGAAGATCGTGGGATACAGTACTGACCAATGAATCAATGATTTCCTCACTCTTTAGTGATTTCTCTATTGAATAATCCATAGACCTTAAAGATGCACTATCCAATGATCTAAATAAATCGCAATAAAAAGATGCCAAATTATGCATTCTACCTTCCATTTCATGTTGAATATAACTTATGTTCAACGCATATACCTCCTCACTTTCTGGACCAAATACATTCTTAAATTCGCGAATGATGGCAGCAGCATCATCCATCTCAGCCTCTGTTCGCGGAATATTCTGATCTCCGAAAGTTGGGAATTGTGAACAATCAATTGGTTTTCTAAACGCAATCATCT
>CBFHJL010000124.1:0-7274 GCA_965656195.1 Brumimicrobium sp.
GGTGTGGTCCTTGTAGAAAAGAAAACCCAAATATAGTAGAGGCTTATGAAAAATATAGGAAAGAGAAGTTTTTGAATGGTAAAAAATTCATTGTTTTAAGTGTATCACTTGATAAAAAAGAAACTCCCTGGAAACAGGCTATAGTAAAGGATAACCTAGGGTGGGACAGCCATGTACTTGATAAAGAAGGCAAAATAGCTACAATATATGGTGTTCGCTCGATACCTTATTCATTCCTTATTGATGGAGAAGGCAAAATACTAGCTCAAGGGAATGAACTAAGAGGCCTGAACCTTCATATAACGATCGAGAAATATTTGAAATAAGAAAACGAGAACTAAGCTAACTTAGCTTCTTCA
Source organism: Brumimicrobium sp. (assembly GCA_965656195.1). Lineage (GTDB taxonomy): Bacteria > Bacteroidota > Bacteroidia > Flavobacteriales_D > Crocinitomicaceae > Brumimicrobium. The sequence goes on from CBFHJL010000124.1 coordinate 360, forward strand.
ATTGTGAATTCAAAACGCTCCATTACTTGATTAACTAGGAGTTTTTTACAAGCTTCCTCAATTTTAGAATTTGCTTCTTCTTCATTCGACGCTTCAACGTACAACTGAATGTGACGACCTATTCTTACGTCTGTAATCTGTGGAAGTCCAATCGTTTTCATGCTGTGTGAAACTGCTTTACCTTGAGGGTCAAGAAGTGCATCTTGAGGCATTACGTCGATTTCAGCTTTGAATTTCATAATCTATTTTTTATCCGTTATTATTAAGTTTGATACAATAGAAAGTATCAAGTACAAAAGTACAATAATTGGTAAAGCCCAAACATATAAAAGTGCAATAATTATCGCTGAAGCTAATAAAAATGAATATCGTATCTCATTTTCTTTCCATTTGAAATGGCTGAACTTTAATGAAAACAATCTTAATTCGCTAACTAAAAGAATAGAGAAGACAACAACAAAAGTCATTAATACTTGATCTTTTATTAATGTCATTGACAAAACTGTTTTCCAATTTTCTTCGCCAAAACCATCCCACAGCAATAAAGCAAAGGAAGCAAAGAATATTCCATTTGCGGGAGTAGGGAGCCCTATGAATCCAGTCGATTGCCTAGTGTCAAGATTAAATTTAGCCAATCTAAACATGCTGAAAAAAGGTATGATTAAAGCAACGAATGGTAATACCAAATACCATCCAAAAAAATAATTTGGATAGTAAGGATTCATGTTTCCAACAAGGTCATTTAGGAAGATTGTCACCCAATAGCTTACGCTATATCCCATTGTTCCATCGAGCCATAATTGTTCTAATCCTCCACCTTGTTCTACAATTATATCCCAAGATCCGGACAGTATCAAGAGTACGAATACGATCATACCCGGTGCTACACCAAAAGTTACAAGATCAGCAAGGGAATCCAATTGTTTTCCCAATTCACTTGGTTGTTTTAACATGCGAGCGGCGAATCCATCGAAAAAATCAAAAATCGCTCCTGCGAAAATCGCGAGTACGGCCCACTCTAACCTTCCAGAGAAAGTGAATATTATACTCATAACCCCCGAAAGAAGGTTGAATCCTGTTAGAATATTTGCAACTGTAAACATATTGCAAAGAAACAAAAAAAAGGTGACGAGATATCGCCACCCTTAAAAATGAAATTAAGCCCTGCTTAGAATTTAAATGAAAGTCCTCCTGAAACCAAAGGTCCTCCTATTCCAATTTCAGCATTCAAGCCAATATTCTCAGTGAAGTAGTAACGCATACCTGCGCATACTCTTGCAGAAAATTGAATAAGTGTCAAGTTAGAAAGGTCATCGTCTATTTCAGTCCCATTTTCAAATGTAGTTCTGAACCTGTTGTTAGAACCCGCTCCAACTCCAAAATATGCATCCAAGTCAGGATTTGAAATATCAAAGTGAAAATTGAAACGCAATTGAAGGCGAAGGCGTTTCATGTCGTACTCATAACTGCTTACCTGGATTTCTTGATTTCCATTTCCATCAGTTATAGTGTCATTTGCATTGAATGTTATATTTCGAGAATTATAAATGGCATCAATTCCTAATCCGATTCTATCACCTACCATGTACTCAAATCTAATACCTGCAGGACCTATAGATCGAGCGTTGAAATTGACATTCCCTGGATTTTGATCTTCAACAGCCTCAATAAAAGCCTTTCCGAAATTTGGACCTCCATAATAAGGGTCGATAATGATATTTCCTTCACGAGTCGCCTGACCCAATGCAGAAATAGAACTGATCAATGACAATAATAAGATCATTGTCGGCAAGTAAATGATTTTTTTCATAATGTTAGTTTTAAATAATTTTGATTTTCCTTTCAAATTGTATGCCAAGTTATAAAAAAAACTGATTAGTATATCAAAAGATATATTTTTCAATATTGATTGTTTCACGAGTGAAATTATATCAATCTTTTTTTTGTATACAGCAATTTTTCACGATTTTTACAGTTTTATTAGTCTATGGAAATTAGAGTACTTGTACCTACACTTTTTTTAATTATGTTGAGCTTGCAGAATATTGTAGCTCAAGATGAAAGTTCGGTTGCTCCTAAATACTCAAATGAATTCTTGCAAATTGGTGTGGGGGCTCAGTCTTTAGGCTTGGGTAACGCAATGGTCGCCGGGGTTGATGATGTTACGGCTGTTTATTGGAACCCTGCTGGATTAACGAAAGTTGAAAATAAACTCGATGTTGGTTTAATGCATTCGGAGTACTTTGCAGGTATTGCCAAATATGATTACATTGGTTTGGCTCATAGTATAGATGATAAAAGCGCTATCGGATTTGCAGCTATTCGCTTTGGTGTAGACGATATTCCAAACACTACTCAACTTATAGATAACGAGGGGAATATTGATTACGATAGAATTACTCTATTTACAGCTGCTGATTATGGATTTCTTTTTTCTTATGGTCGGAAATTATCGATTCCTGGTATGAGCATTGGAGGTACAGTTAAAATCGTTCATAGACGTGCTGGGGATTTTGCCAGAAGTTGGGGGTTTGGTTTAGATGGTGGACTTCAATATTCGCCAGATGACAAATGGCACTTTGGTTTGATGGCTAGAGATGTTACTTCTACTTTTAATGCTTGGGTGTTTGATCTTGATCAGCAGATGCAAGAGGTGTTTATAGAAACAGGGAATGATATCCCTGAAAATGGATTGGAGTTGACTCTTCCTCGATTTATCTTTGCGGCTCAACGAAGGATTAATACAGGCTGGAATAATATTCATGTTTCTCCAGAGTTCAATTTTGTTTTAACAACTGATGGCAGAAGGAATACTCTTGTTCAGTCTAATCTATTAAGTATTGATCCTCTATTGGGAATGGAAATCGGCTGGAAGGATATCGTAGCTGTGCGATTAGGGGTGAATAACTTTCAGTACGTAAAGGAATTTGATGATTCAGAATCCTTAATTTTTCAACCAAATGTCGGTATAGGTGTTTCATTGAAAGGAGTTACTTTAGATTACGCTTTTACAAATATTGGAAATCAATCTGAAGCGTTGTTTTCTCATGTAATTTCCCTTAAATTTGGTTTTAAAGATTAATAATCAATTTGGTAAGGAATTCACTCATAGCTTTCGTTTTGTCTTTTTTGACATTCGGCTCCATTTCTCAAGATTACGGAAATGAATGGATTGATTATAACCAGACTTACTACAAATTCCCTGTTGTTGAAGACGGAATATATCGTATTACATACTCCGCACTGCAGTCTTCGGGGATACCAGTATCTTCTTTGACTCCAAATCAATTACAAGTGTTTGGTAAGGAGCAAGAGATTCCCCTTTATGTAAATGATGGTGGGGATAATTCATTTGACCTAGGAGATTATGTTGAGTTTTACGCTCAAGGCAATGATGGCTGGTTAGATTCACTTCTATATGATTCTAGTGATGACATAGGGAATCCGGGTTATTCACTATACAACGATACGCTTTATTATTTTTTCTCTTGGGATCCAACAGGTTCCGCTCTGCGTTATGTAGACGAGACGGCTACAAATTATCAAGTATTTACACCTGCAGATTATGTTTGGGAAACCTCCGTAGTCAACTACAATAGTTCTTATTACGGAGGCTTTTCCCTAAGTAATGTTTATACCTCATACTATTCTCCGGGAGAAGGTTGGGGTGGTCCTAATTATAATGGTGCTTCTGGATTTACCACTGCTGTTCCTTTGCAAACAAACTCTCCTTATACCGGTTCAGGTGCCCCAGCAGCTGTTTTTCATGCAAAAACAAACGCGAATTCGAATGCATCTTTTTCTGGTCAGGGAAATCATCATCTTGTTTGGGAACTGGGAAGTAATAATGTTTTAATGCACGATGAGGTTTTCATTGGTTATCGACAAACAGTTGTTTCAAATACGATATCTACGACCGAATTAAATAATGGAGTTACTAACGCATTCTTTAATATTGTTGGAGACCAGGGTGCAAGCACAGATTATCAATCAATCAATTATGTTTCTCTTAAATATCCACGAACTGGAGATTTGAATAATCAAGGTTACTTGGATGCTGAAGTGCCGAACAGCTTGGGCCAAGCAAAAGTTCGATTAGATCTTTCTAATGCAAATTTAAATAACCCATCTGCATACGTCTACGGTGGAGATTTCCCAAGGAAGATTCCTTTTGTTTTCAATGGGGGTGTATGGCATGGGCTAATCCCAAACTCAATTGTTTCGAGTTCACAAAAATTAGTAATCCAAAGTGAAGATGATATTCGTCTTATTGATGATTTAGTGGCTGTTAACGGCAATGGATTTTTCAAAGATTACTCACTTGACGATACGGAAAGCGCCTACTTACTTGTTTATAATAAGCAAATGCAGACAAGCGCATCTGAATATGCCAGTTATCGTTCATCTCCGCAAGGAGGAGGTTATAATGTAGTAATGTGCGAAATTAATGATGCTTGGATGCAATTCGGAGGTGGTATTCCAAAACATATTCTTTCTGTACGACGATTTGCAGATTATATTTTTGACATTTCAACACAAAAGCCCGCAGCTTTATTTCTCGTTGGAAAAGGAATAACGGAAGCGAGTGATCCGAATACAAATTCTTCTGCAAGTGCTCGAAAAAGTGCTATTTCTGCTTCGAGAAATCTTGTGCCTAGTTATGGGTATCCATCTTCTGACGTTTGTATAACTGGTAAGTGGAACGGTTCCACAAGCCTCAGACCAGCTATTCCTACAGGGCGAATAGCAGCTAAAGATGATCAGGAACTGCAAGCATTCTTGTCAAAAATACAAACCTATGAGGCGGCTCAAAATCAAAATAGCGTCTACAATAAACCTAGTAAAGAGTGGCAAAAGCGTATTCTACATTTTGGAGGAGGTGCGAATACTAACGAACAAACACTTTTTAGAAATTATCTGAATGCCATGAAAACGTTGATAGAAGGACCTGATTATGGAGGCTATGTTAAATCCTATTTCAAAGAAACTTCCAACCCTTTCAATCCTGTATTGAGTAGCGAAGTAAATGAGTATCTAGAAAGCGGAGTTTCTTTGATGACGTTCTTCGGTCATGCAACGGCAGATGGATTTGATCAAAGTATAGACCAGCCTCAAGACTGGGGAAATACTGGGAAGTATCCAATGGTAATCGGAAACGGTTGTTATACCGGAGATATCTTTAAACCAAATAACAATTCTACTTCAGAGGATTTTGTATTGATAGAAAATCTAGGAGCAATTGGTTTTCTTTCTTCAACAAAATTGGGATTCGCTTCCCCTTTAAATTTATACTCAAATAATTTGTATAAACAGATGAGTCCGCTCAATTATGGTGCAACGATAGGTGAACAGATTCAAGCAACCATTGATGAAATTGCGACAAACAACAGCAGTCTTTTAATGGAGTCCACTTTAACTCAAATGACATTCCATGGTGATCCGGTAACTCGACTAAATTGGCATGCTAATCCTGAAATAGATCTCACAGCTCAAGATGTTTGGTTTACTCCGAATGATGTTAATCTTGAAACTGACTCTATTCAAGTAAATATTGCCATGGTTAATATAGGACGTAGTATTACTGATACTTTTACTTTGAGTGTTACTCGAAATTTCCCCAATGCAAATTTTGACTCTTTGTACATAAAAGAGATTTATGGTTTGGATTACCGAGATACTATTTCGATAAGCATGCCTCTTCAGGCCGATATTGGTATGGGACTGAACACGTTCGAAATATCTGCAGATTTACCTTCATTTGTGGATGAACAATACGATGAGTTTGGAAACAATCAAGTCACGGCTAATTTTTTCGTAGATATTGAAGGGATTTTACCAGTTCTACCTTATGATTATGCTGTTGTGCCAGAAGATTCGATCGTTTTAAAGGCTTCAACAATTAATCCAATTGCAGATTTCAATTCGTATCGTTTTGAAATAGATACGACTGACTTATTCAATAGTCCGTTACATCGATATGCAGTCAAAAGCGGTCTGGGTGGTGTTCACGAAGTATTTCCATATGAATGGCAATTGGTTGCGAATAATTCCGTGAGTCCTCTAATACTTACTGATAGTACAGCTTATTTCTGGAGAGTATCTGTTGACTCCTCCGTTTTTAATTGGACAGAACATTCGTTTCAATATATTCCCGGGAAGAAGGGCTGGGGTCAGGATCACTTTTTTCAGTTTAAAAATGGTGGATTTTCAGGCGTTAACTATGATCGTGCAGCAAGAGAAAGAAGCTTTGAGCCTTTGCAAGCGACAATACAGTGTGATGTATATGACAATGCAAATAGCGCATCGGAGTTTAATGAAACATTATGGAGAATTAATGGTCAGGTAGCTGAGTCTAATTTGTGTACAACCATACCTTCGATACATGTTGCAGTTATAGATCCATCAAATATGGAGCCTTGGGGAACTCGATTTAATAATCTAAACGCTGATCATGACTTTGGTAATGTAAATGATAATGGAGGTTGTCGAAATAGAGTTGAGTATTATTTTATTTTTCGTCAAAATTCCGTTGCTCAATTACAGGCCTTAGATGAAATGATCAATAATGATATTCCCAATGGTCATTATTTATTGATTTATACTGCTAGAAACGCTGAGTTTGATAACTGGCAAAATTTATATCCCAACCTCTTCACAACTTTTCAAAATATGGGGTCTGATAGTTTGATTGCAGGTCAGGATAATCGTGCTTTTGTCTTTTTGACTCGAAAAGGTGACCCTTCAACCACAGAAGAAATAATCGCACAGAACCCAAATGAGTTTCTAACGTTCAATTCAACATTGGAGGGAATCTCAAATTTCGGTTTAGAGTCATCAACTTTAATCGGACCTGCGGCAGAATGGAATACACTTTACTGGAAGCAGGATGCTCAAGAACTGTCAAGTGATGATGTT
>CBFHJL010000125.1:0-7216 GCA_965656195.1 Brumimicrobium sp.
TTTTAAAGTTTTTATTTGATTTGAGTAGTCCATTTCCATCGGTGCTTATCTTGAAGAAATCTTTTTTTAGACGTGCCTTTTCAGCTGTCTTCACGGAGTCCATAATTCTGCTGTATTTTTCCTCCATTGATTCTACTTCCTCTTCCTCTTCAACAATTTCTTTCTCTATTGTTTCATCATAACTTTCTGCTTCAACCTCTTCTACAGCCTCTTCAATTAACATTGGCGCCTCTACGAAATCTTCATAGTCATAATAATAACTGTAAGGTCTCTCCCATTTATTAGCGTCGAAAATACTATCTGTTATTTTTCTGAAATAACGCCTATTCCAATCAAACTCAACACGTGTGAAAGATTTTTCGTGAATGAATCCTATGCTTCTTTCTGTTTCTGAATAACCTTTCGATTTGATGTCGGTTGTAAACTCTCTTCGGATTTCTTCATTGGAAATAAAAAGTGCTTTATCTTTTAAATCTACACTTGTTCCTACAAATTCATAAGCATCGTGAGTTCCAATATAAACGGCGATCTTTCCACGATAATCTATTCCAAGGTCTTTGAGCGAAACCTTTTCTTGATTTGAACCAGAAAATTCTCGAACCAGTTTCTGAATAAAATCGTAGTCATCCATTTCTGAAATGCTCATCGATTTCGTCATACGGCCAAGGTCTGCTGAAAACACCATGTAGGCTGTACTTGGAATGTTTTGAACTGCTTGTGAAAAGGACACTGAAGAAATGATAAAACTAAATAAAAGTAAACTTAGGTGTTTCATAAAAATCTATTTCCAACAAAGGTAAGATTTAATAATAGAAGAAATTAATTTGTAGTAAATAGTCTCTATGGAACCAAGGTGACCTGATAGTCCAGGATTTTTGGATCGTTCATGATTTCGATAGGAGATATCATTAGCATACTGGCTTTGTTATTTTTCGCAATGCGCATTTTGGAATTACTCACAGATTTAATGTTTTGATCAAAACGCTGAATAAAAACACATTTTCCTTCGGCCAGCTTGCCATAATCCTCATCTTCCTGCACTTTGTTTTTAAACTTACTATCAAAGTTCTCTGATAACTGACGTTTAAAGATGTTATTTACAAATTCAATTTTTATCTGGTCAAAACTACTTACGTCTTTTTTATCCTTACTCCACTTTTGACTAGACTGAATAAGGGCATTTTTAAGAGCAGGAAGTGAATCAAATTCACAGTTAAATTTAAGGATCCAATCGTTCGTTGATAGTGATCCATTGGCATTTGAGATACCATCATATTGATTCATACGATTGATGAATTCAACTACTTCACTTTTCATTTCAGCACTTGAAGGAACTTTTTTTCCGTCAATTGAATCAAGTGCCATAACTGAATTTAGACGTGTTTGACTAGCACTCATATTTAGCGTCAACTTGTATTCGCCTGACCCATCTTTGTGAATGGTGGTGTCTTCAATCAGTTCAAAACAGCCGGAAAGAGACAATAGGAGAACCACCGAAAAAAAAATGCGTGTGAAATTTATCATACGCATCGAATAATCAATAATTGAGCCATAGTCTAACTTCCACAATAAAGACATCCTTCATCATCGTAATTGTCCAGCTCAGGATTTTCCTCGATCTCTGGTTGTAATTGCTTTTTTAATTCGTATATCTTTTGTTGAGTTTCACCATCTTCGAAAAGATTACCTGTTAACTGACCTTGTAAACTCTTAATTTCTGAATGTATTTGTGCTTCTGACATGTGCTTTTTTTCTTAAAAATAAACTTTTATCATTTAGATAAAAGAAAAAAACAAGCTCTTTATGTCAACACTATTGTGTCAGTAACTGATGCTTTTTAACTATAATCTTGAGTCTGATGTTAATAAAAAAAATCTGTGCCAGTGATTTTTATTATTCTCATTTTGACATCAAATATTTTACTATCTTCAATATGCCTAACCAAAAAATCAACGTGAAATGAAAAAAAAGTGGCTCATAAAAGATGCTCCTGACTTAACCGTAGTTGAGCAGTTAAAGCAAGATATGAATGTATCTGAGATCGTTGCTCACATGCTAGTTCAGCGTGATATTTCAGATTTTAATGAGGCTAAGGACTTCTTTAGAGGTACCTTGGACAAAATGCATGATCCTTTTTTGATAAAGAACATGAAGGCAGCAGTCAATCGCCTGCAGCAAGCATTAGAGGAAGGAGAGAAAGTACTAGTCTATGGAGACTATGATGTAGATGGTACAACGGCTGTCGCTTTGTTTTATGGGTTTTTAAGTGAGCACACTGATGCAATTGAGTTTTACATTCCAGATAGATATAAGGAAGGTTATGGATTAAGCATAGCCGGTATAGAATATGCTAGCAAGAATAACTTTGGGTTGATTGTTACATTGGATTGCGGTATAAAGGCAATTGAGCCGATTCAAAAAGCTTCTTCACACGGAATAGATGTGATTGTTTGTGATCATCATACACCTGGGGTTGAACTACCTAATGCAATAGTGCTTGACCCTAAACAAGATGGTTGCAAGTATCCTTATAAAGAGTTGTCGGGTTGTGGTGTAGGATTCAAATTACTAATGGGACTATGTATCGAACTTGATTTAAATCAAAACCAATTACTTGAAAACCTTGATCTGTTAGCCATTAGCATAGGGGCAGATATAGTTCCGGTAACTGGAGAAAACCGGTTACTGGCTCAATATGGAATGGCTCAATTGAATAAAAAACCGAGAGAGGGAATAGATATCATGTTGAAACTCGCCAAAAAGGAACGTCCATTAACACTTACGGATGTTGTTTTCACTATAGCTCCTAGAATTAACGCTGCAGGTCGTCTTGGTGATGCAAAACAAGCTGTCAGTTTATTGATTGGAGATGAAAGTTTAGATCTACGTGAGTTAGCGAAATCAATACACAATGACAATGATGAGCGAAAAACCATCGATAAAGTTATTACTGCTGAAGCTCTTTCTATGATAGACGAAGACGAATCTCATGATAAAAAAGTGACGAATCTAGTTTATAAAAAAGGATGGCACAAAGGGGTTGTAGGAATTGTTGCATCGCGAATAATAGAGTCGTATTATCGTCCAACGATTGTGTTAACACAACCACAAGAAGGTGATGAATGGACGGGTTCAGCAAGAAGTATCAAAGGAGTAAATATCTATGATGTCTTGGAAGACTGTAAACATATCTTGGAGCGGTTTGGCGGTCATTTTTATGCAGCTGGACTTTCTTTAAAAGATGAAAATTTGGATGAATTCAAATCTTGCTTTGATGATGCCGTTCGAATGCGGTTGGATAGTGAAACATTAATTCCAGAACAAATTTTAGAGAAGGAGATCTCGTTTCACTCTATTTTCACACAAGGTGAATCTATACATGAAGTCCCAAGATTAAAAAGAATATTAAAGCAGTTCGAACCGCATGGGCCAGGTAACATGAAGCCTGTATTTTTGACCAGAAATATTTTTGTAAAAGATGCCAAATTGTTAAAAGGTGAACATTTAAAAATGACGTTGTTAGAACCTGGACATGATAAACCTATTAATGCGATTGCATTTTCTTTTCCAGAAGCTTATGAAATTGTGCAGCAAGGTCCCGTAGACATTGTCTATACTTTGGAAGAAAATCAATTTCGTGGTAGAACAACTTTGCAATTGAACGTAAAGGATATCAGGCCAACTGAGGTTTTAGTAAGAACAGTTTAGTCTTGCGGGTCATTTGAGGTTCTAATCCCTTCTGGAACATGCAATGTTCGCTGCGGGAAAGGAATCACGATGTTGTGCTGTCTAAATAATCGATCTATTTCAAAACGAATTTCGGATTTATGAAGCTCAACTTGCCAAGTTTGATCTGCCCAGAAGAATAATTCCATTTCTAGTGCATTGTTACCAAAATCATTCATTCTAACAATGATGGTTTCCGTCTTCTTAACTTCAGGGTGACTTAGCGCCGCTTGTTTAAGCAACTTTCTGACTAATTCCGTATCTGATCCATAAGCTACACCAACTTTTATATTGAATCGAGTTAAGTCAGAACCGAAGCTCCAGTTTTCCACATGATCTTGCGTTAATGTAGAATTTGGTATGATCAATGTATTTCCATCGCGTGTTTCAATCTTCGTAGTTCTTACGTTAATCTTAAGTACTCTCGCAATCATATCTTCGCTGGTAGATGGTTGAACAACGCGAATGATATCACCCACCTTTATGGTTCCTTCAAACAAAAGGATTACTCCAGATACCATGTCTTTAAAAATATTCTGTACTCCAAAACCTAAGGCACCTAGGAAGACCGCAGAACCAGTGAGTAAGAAATCTAGGTTTTCAAATAGAATTTGTAGGGTGATGATTACTGCAAAAGTGTAAACTATATATTTCGCTAGTTGCACATATACAAATCGGGTGCCTTCATCAAAATCTTCACTATCCTTGAATCGGCGATCCATATAGATACGAAATACATTAATGATGAATCGGCATATCGCAAATAAAATGACGATGGATATAATATCCATAAAGCTCAAATGAAAGCTTCCAAATCTTGGAATGATATCATATTGCAATAATGTACGAAGACTAAGAGGTGTTTCTTGATCTTCAAGTCGAAATGCCTGAAACGCTAGTAAAAATGCAGAAACATAGATGATCTGATTCAGGATTCTGAGCAATGTTATTCGCGTACCTTTTATTTTAAGATTGGGCCTTTTAAGGTAACGTTTAAGTAAACGTTGAATAATTTTTGAGAGAAATATTGTCGCTATCAATATCGCTAGCCAAATCAATACAATCCAGATGGATGCAGTATATGGACCAACAGGGAATTCTAAAAATAGCGTCAACATCTTGAAATCATCAGTTTATATTGCAAATTTAAATAAAGTTTAATGATCAGAATATGTTATGCAATTAAATATGGAGTTTCTTATTGTGTCTATCGTTTATACCCTAAATTTTCAAACTAAGCTGACTCCACTGAGCTGGTCGAAGTATGCCGAAGTGCTAAACTCAACTCTCTAAATGATAATTCTATTTAACTGCTTAGCAAAGCTACCTTTGATACGATCAAGTTGGATCTGTTCCTTAAGTAATTCATTTACTTTTTCATCGGAAAGAACTTCCTCTCCAGGCTTCAATTGCTCTTGGATTTCCTCAATTCTTGCCATGATCTTGGCTTTTTTAAATGAATAAAGAGATTCTTTAACTGCTTGAGCTAATTTGTGGATCTCTTCATTCGTTTCTATTCTGAAATCCATAAGCCATTTTCGACTCAATTCATATCTGGGTGACATAAGATTACTTACAAATTTAACGACCTCCTGATCTTCTAGACGTAAAAAGTTAGTTGGTTCATACAATATATTTTCTTCCATTCCTTGTACACATCGATCAAAGATCTTTTTGAATAAGGCATTGTCAAAATTGAGGTCATCACGTTGCAATTCAAAAACGATTAATTCAGCAACACTAGTTTCAATAATCTCTTCATCACTATCTTTCGATGCTTTTTCAATCTCTAGTGCCCTAGAGCCGTATAATACAAGTATCCTAATTAAGTCTTGTTCTTGCTCAAAAAATGTTCTACGCCCCTCTTTTTGTGCTTGTATTTTCTTTGTTTCCGGAAGTGGTTCGAGTTCAACTTCAGGCTGTCGAATCCCTTGCTTCTCATTTTGGAGCTTTCTTCTTGTAGCGTTCAGTTCATTGACTAATGTCTGTTCTGCCATTTCAAACTGTTCCGCCGTTTGTTTAACATATACAGAACGAGTAATGCTATCTGGAATAAGTGCTATAGAGGTTACAATTTCCTTTATGAGTTTTGCTCTTTTCACTGGGTCATCTCCAGTACCTTCAAGTAATATATCGGTTTTAAATCCTACAAAATCTTGTTCATGCTCACTGATATATTTTTGTAACTCATCCGAGCCTACTTTCTTAGCATAAGAATCTGGATCGTCACCATCCGGAAATAGCAGCACCTTTACATTCATTCCAGCTTCAAGAATCAGGTCAATCCCTCTAAAAGAAGCTTTAATTCCCGCCGCATCTCCGTCATACAGAACAGTAATATTATTCGTGTAACGCTGAACAAGTTTAATCTGATCTTTCGTTAACGAAGTACCGCTACTGGCTACTACATTTTCTACTCCAGACTGTGCTAAACTGATTACATCAGTATATCCTTCTACGAGATAACAATTGTCTTGTTTTATAATCTCGGTCTTAGCAAAATATATTCCGTATAGAATCTTGCTCTTATTGTAAAGTATACTCTCAGGAGAGTTGAAATATTTTGCTACTTTTTTCTCTGTTTGAAGCGTTCGACCTCCAAATCCTAATACTTTTCCCGAGACACTATGAATGGGAAACATTACACGTCCACTGAAAAAGTCAAAACTTCTCTCGTCTTTTACTTTTGTAAGACCAAGCTGTTCTAGATATTCTTGTTTATACCCTTTTTCAAGCGCAGTTTTAGTGAATGATTTTTCCTTTCTTGGACAATATCCAAGTTGAAACTTTTCTATGATATCTTGGCGAAACCCTCTTTCTTGGAAGTAGGATAAGCCAATCGTTTTTCCCTCATCTGAATTATGAATTGTTTCGACAAAAAAGTCACGAGCATAATCGTTGATGATCTGTAAACTTTCTCTTTCAGAAATTTCTTCCTGCTCTTCAGGAGTTAGCGGCTTTTCTTCTGGAAGTTGAATATTGTATCGTTCTGCCAACCATCTTAATGCTTCAGGATAGCTAAACTGTTCCATTTCCATTAAGAAACTAACAACAGTACCTCCTTTACTAGTAGAGAAACATTTAAAGATTTGTTTAGCAGGACTCACCATAAAGGAAGGAGTCTTTTCTTCAGTAAAAGGACTTAAGCCTTTATAGTTTGATCCAGACTTTTTTAGTTGGACGTAATCTCCGATCACTTCCTCAATACGGGCAGTGCTCATGATCTCATCGATAATATGCGAGGGAATCCTTGCCATTATTTTACATTATCAAAGTTTTCAGTTTTGATTAATTGTCCAGATTCATCATAAAATTTCCAATCACCAACACGTTCATCCATTGAATACTGTCCAGAGTATCTAACAATACCAGTAGGGTAACGAACTATTATGTGGCCATCTTTTAGTCCATCTGTATACACTGTGATCGAAAGTTCAATACCATCTTGAGTATATAATTTCCAAATTCCTTGACGACGACCTTCTTCATC
>CBFHJL010000126.1:0-7117 GCA_965656195.1 Brumimicrobium sp.
AAAATTAATTATCGGAAAAGTCGAGCAGCTTCATATTGATGAAAACTTTATTGAGGATGATGGTCGAATACGCCTCGAAGATACTCGCATTGTTGGTGGTGCTGGACTAGACACATACCTGCAAACTAAAAAGCACGGAAGGTATAGTTATGCAAAACCAGATGAAACATTGAAAAAACTTTAATACATGGTACTTTTTTGGCATCGAAGAGATTTAAGAACATTCGATAATGCTGGGCTTTATAAAGCACTGAATAACGACAAAGACATTCAACCCATATTTATTTTTGACAGTAATATATTGGATGAATTACCTGAAGACGATCAGCGGGTACTCTTTATCTATCAAGAAATAGAAAAAATAAAGAATGAATACCAAAACGTCGGAAGTGACTTATGGGTGTACCATGGAAATCCTGTTCAAATCATTAAAGAACTCGTTGAAAATAACAATGTCGACAAAGTCTATACGAACAGAGATTACGAACCTTACGCACGGGAAAGGGATAAAAGTATACACGAGCTATTACAAGAAAAAGAGATAGAATTCATTGGATCAAAAGACCATGTGATATTTGAGAAAAATGAAGTGCTCAAAGATGATGGTGACCCTTATCGAGTATTCACCCCCTACATGAGAATGTGGAAAAGTAACCTCAAAGAAAATACCCTAGACTCACACCCGTCTCAAGATTTTTTTAAAAACCTACATCAATTAAAAGAGCATCAAGAATTGATCTCGTTAGCGTCTATGGGATTCAACGAAGAGCAAAAAGTTGAATTTCCAAATAGAAAGGCTGATGAAGAAACCATTCAAGAGTATCACAATAAAAGAGATATTCCGAGCATCAAGGGAACTACTCGTATGAGCTTACATTTACGTTTCGGGACTATTTCCATTCGCGAATTAGCAAGGAAAGCACAGCAGAATGAGAAATACTTTAATGAACTCATCTGGAGAGACTTTTATCAGATGATTATTTTTCATTTTCCAAACAGTGCAACGGATGCTTTCAAAGAAAAATACGATCAAATTCCTTGGATTAATAATAAGGAACATTTTAAAGCATGGTGTGAGGGTAAAACGGGATATCCAATTGTAGATGCTGGAATGAGAGAGTTAAACGAAACTGGATTCATGCACAATAGAATTCGTATGGTTGTAGCTAGTTTCCTGACCAAGCATTTATTAATTGATTGGAGGTGGGGAGAAGCATATTTTGCAGAAAAACTACTGGATTACGAATTAGCAAGTAATGTCGGCGGATGGCAATGGGCGGCCTCTTCTGGAGTAGATGCTCAGCCTTACTTCAGAGTATTCAACCCGGAAAGTCAAATGAAAAAATTCGACAAAGAACAAAGATATATCAAGCAATGGGTTGAAGAATTTGGTACTGAACAATATCCAGATCCAATTGTCAACCATAAAGAAGCTCGCGAGAGAGCAATTTCAACTTATAAGAAAGCACTAAACTAGGCAAATGGCAATAGAGAAAGGAGATAAATGTCCATCATTCAAATTAAAAGATCAACATGGACAAATGATAAGTAGCGATGAATTGATCGGAAAAGAGAGCCTTGTGATTTACTTCTACCCTAAGGATGATTCGCCTGGTTGTACTAAACAAGCATGCTCATTCCGAGACTCATTCGAAGACTTTGTTGAAGCGGGAGCTAAAGTTATTGGCATATCTAGCGATGACGAAAAAAGCCATAAGAAGTTTGCAGAAAAACACAACCTTCCTTTTACGTTGCTAGCAGATAGCAATAAGGAGGTTCGTAAAAAATTCGGTGTACCTACGAATCTATTAGGCTTTATTCCGGGCCGTGTAACATATATTGTAGATAAAGAAGGAGTCGTTCAAGGAGTGTTTAATTCTCAATTGAATTTCGATAAACATATCTCAGAGGCACTTAAAGTATTGAAGAGCACGAAAAGTTAAAGCGCTTTTTTTCTTATAACCTTATTGATCGGAAATCTTAGACTCTCCAGAAATCAGCCTGCCAAGATTTTATCGATTTTTTAATTTCCTTAGGTTCCGTTTTGTTTGTAATTGCTTTCTCAATCATAGGAAGCAATTCACTATCCGAGGCAAATCGAAGAGCGATAATCTGACCTTTCGTTAACTTTTCTTCTTTTTCCTTAAAGCTCGCACCTGTCAATTCAAAATAACGCTGACGCAGTTCCAGACGAATTATTCTATCTTGGTTTTTAGTGCCGTATATCCTAGCCAACAGAGGTGTCGTAAAACAAAGCAAACCAAGAACCACCAAAAGTATTTTTTCTAAAGCGTCAATGTCTCGAGTAAAAGAATAATAGATACATCCGACTAAAAAAAACAAAGTCAATGGAGCTACAAAGAAATGATGTAAAGGGAATAATCTTGAGTGGTTTTTATAATTCTGCTGCTTTTGCTGAGACATAAATAATACATTTAAAATGAAACTGCAAAGATAGTCAATGAATAAGCGCTCTTGCCCTATTGCTTAATGATTTTTACTTGTCGCGACTGACTTTCCCCAACATAACGCAAGGTATAACCTCCATTCGCATAATGAGAGGCATCAACTTCAAAAAGATTAAGACCCTCCTTGAGTCCTTTGTTTTCAAAGACGACATCAACCACACGGCCTTGAGCGTCAAAGACTTTCAGTGTTCCAATCTCAGATGAGGATAAAATAACCTTAATTGAGTATGAGTTTCCAATTGGATTAGGCTGTGGAGCGATAACTACACTTTGTGATGGCTCAATAAGTTTACATATTTCATTGTTCGATAAGTCTAGTTCTGAAAACAATGATGGGGCTACGATAGATCCGCGGACACAAACATAATTCTGAGCTGTGTCCTTGAATGGAACGATACTGGAAGGAGAAGAACTAAAAATATAAATAGTTGACTCTGTTGCCTGTAAATTACCAGTCCATGTCTCTTTGATTACCGGTACAGATGGAGAATTCAGGTAGAGGTCTACTTCAGTTATTGGTGTCGTTCCGAGGTTAGTCAACCGCGCGCCAACTGTATAAAACCCGCCAGATTCCTGTAGGAAAAGTTCATCTATTAAAAGGTCTGTAGAACGTTCAAGAACTGGCAACTCTAAAATAGCACTATCTCTGCATCCGAAAGAATTCTCTACAGCCAATTGAACACTCAGCGTGTCGCCTATTGAAGATTCTGGAAAAACTATAGTCGTATCTGGTAGAATTGATGAACCAATTGATTCAAACGTCCATTCATAGTTGTCAGCTCCTTGGCTGGTGCTATTGAAAGCTATGGGTGAACCTGAGATAAAGGCGTTGGGAGAAAAATCGAATGATGCGTCAAGGAAATCCTCAATATCAACATTAAACGTCGTTGAATTAGAACAACCAAATGCAGAAACTACGGTTTGTTGAACGGAGATACTTCCGCTCTCATCAAATATCTGATCTAGGGAAAATCCAGTAAGTGGTGCATCATTATTTATTGACCAATCAACCTGAGCGACACTTCCATTCGACACAAAAGAATTATCCATGAAGTTTGTATTAATCCCAGCACAAGATGACTCAACCACTTGATCCACGACCGGAATAGCATGAATTTTAATGTTTTGAGATTGTTGTCCGCTACAACCATTATTTCCAGTAGCAACTAAATTTACCACATAATTTCCACTTACGTTGTATGGTTTTTGCGGGTCAGATTGGCCAGAGTTCGTTCCATCTCCAAAAGACCAATTGTAACCATTAATCAATCCCGGAAAATCTATCGTCGTAAGGTTATCAAAGCTTACAATATTTCCTTCACATACCTCAGTAAAGTCAAAGTCTACAATTGGGGATGGTAGAATCGTTTTAGTGATTACAGCTGTATCAGAGCACCCATTGATATCTATTCCAATCAACATTATATCGAAATCTCCTGAGGAATCAAAAGTATGCGTAACATTCTGACCAGATGCTGTATTATTTAATCCACTGCTAGGATCATCAAAGTCCCATTCCCAAGTACTAATCGTTGTTGGTGTTAATTGCCCACCGTTGAACTGTACTATACTATTTTGACACTCATTAGAAGAAACAAAGGTTAAATCTGGCTTGGGTATAGCCGTTACCTGTTGGATGTCTGAAGCAGAACAACCTGCGTCAGTGCTAATTGTAAGACTCACCTCATAAGCTGCGTCGTTCAAATATACATGACTGCTATCTTGAGCATTGATCACAGTTCCATCGTTCATGTTCCATTCCCAGTCAGTAATGGTCGAACCATCTGTTGTATTACTGAAATCCTCGAACGTAAACTCTTCACCTTCACAAACCGTATTTGGCAATCCTATCACCACATTCGGAGCATCTCCGATGATTGTAATTTCAATCGTATCTGAAGCCTCACAGCCGTTAGCATTCACAACATCAACATAATAAGTTCCCGTGCTATTCAAAGTGATTACTGAGTCTGTACTCGAAGTGTTCCAAAGATAGTCTACTGCTAAACTATCTCCATCCTGCAATGTCAGTGTATTTCCCGAACATAAACTAAGATCTGGACCAAGGGTAACGATGCTTTCAAAAGGATCTGGATCAAATGTTAGCGTATCAGACAGAAAAACACAGCCGTTTGTGTCGGTGATTTCCACATGATAATCCCCAGGAGTGTCGATGGATATACTATCTGCCGTTGATCCGTCTGACCAAAGGTAATTGTAATCAGGGCCGAGGTTGGTGTGCCATGTGGTGGAGTCTGAGGGGCAGTAGGTTTGAAGATTAGGGTAATTTGGTCGTGCCATTTGCACCTGAATCGTATCAGTGGATTCGTAGCCAAAAATATCAGTAACCTCTACCCAGTATGTTCCTGGCTCGGATACAATTAAACTATCTGCTGTTGAGCCATCAGACCAGAGGTAGGATTCAAAACGATCGCCTGCATAGAGGCTTGTGTCACAGAAACCGTATTGGGAGATGTTTGGGCCGAGGTTAACAGGGGGGGCGTATTTAAAACGCAGATATTCGTGAATCGAATCTATTTCGTTTGAACCAAGAGTAGTACTAAATGCAATAACCTCGGGAACGTATCCTTCCCAAAATCGATTTGCTATGTTTCTGTCTCTACCGACCCTAAAACCTGTAGCTGAATAGTTTTGTGAGTTGGAGCGGTGTCCTGAAACTACCTTAAAATCCTTTAAAGGACTAAAGTCTAATTCTTGAACACCATTGATAAATTGATTCCCATTAAATACTGATGAGCCCGTTGTGTATAAATTCGAAGAATTTGAAGTTCCAACAAACATTAACGGGCCGCTATTTGCCATAAATAATCCATTGTAATCAGGAAACAACGATTGAACTCCCGACCAATTGGCCAAGACAAAAAGTGAAGATATTTCAATACTGGAAATACTCGCTTCCAAAAAATCATCTACCCCGTCAAAATGCAAGGCGGGTTTATTGTTTAATTTTTGCAATGAATCTGTCCAAATTGGCTGTGAATTAGAGGTTCCTTGTATAAAGTCTAAATTGTTTACACTTATACCATTCCATTCGCTCACTCTATTAGAGCCATCCTTAACCAAAGTACTATCTGCAGAAACCCAAAAAGCCAAGCTTCCATAGTTGTTCAAATCAACGATCGAATAAGTTCTTGAACTGGACCAATTCTGAGGTACCCCACCCACAATACATCGGACTCTCCAATAATACGTTCCTAAACCATACGATTCCTCAAATTGATTCTGAACAACTGAAGTTAGTGTTTGACTACTAAAAGAGGGAGAGTTGCTCACACTGATCTCATATGAATCTACTGATTCACAAGAGTCCCAACTAAAGTGAATACTGTCCTCTAATTGAACAAGGCCATTACTCGGTGAAACTAAAGAGCCTTGTGCGGATATATTGAAAAAAAAGCATATCGAAATCAGACACAAACAAATTCTTGAGCGAAAGTTCCTATCTACCCTAATAATACTGATCTCTACATCAATTCGCATAATAAGTAAAAGTATAACTTTTTTTATAACTTTGCAATCACAACATTAACTCAATTTAATGGGTAATAATGCGTCTACACGTGACGGGTTGAGTAAAAGTGTGTTTTACACGATTCTCATCCAAGTTCCAACACAGCTTTTTGGTATAATCGCAGGCATCTTCATCACAAGAATGCTTGGTCCTGAAGGAAGGGGTCTTTATGCAATTTTTTATGCAAATATTGCTTTGTTCAGTACCATTCTAAGCGTGAGCATATCCACAGGAATAATACATTTCTTGGCCAATAAGGAGTTTGGAATTCCCAAAATTTTATCGATCAGTATTCTATTCACTATAATTACAATCTTCCTAACGATTCTGGTCTTGTCCGTGTGGCTCCAACTGCCCTTATCAGATCTTTTATTCCCTGAGGACTACGATGGTTTGAAGTATATCTTTTGGTTCATTGTTTTTCTAGCCGTAAATCAAATAAACTCTGTATACTCTGCAATATTTCAAGGGTCTAGAAAATTCAGTGTAGTCAATAGAGTGTTGTTAATAAACAGCATATTAAACCTTGTGATTTTTGGCGCTTCTTTTCTTGTCTACGAAATGAAAATAATGGATGTCGGTTTGATCGAGGTTCTGCTTATTGGTCTATTCATAGGCCTTATAAACTTGATCCAATGGCATATTCATTACCGAAGAAGCTTTAGTTATTCATTTGACAGAAAACTTAGCTGGAAACAGGACATCAAAAAGTTTTTAAAGTTTACTGGTCTCGGTCACCTTTCCATTGTCATCAATTTCTTTAATTATAGAATGGTTCTATGGATACTTGCATATTATTTAGACAACAATAGAGTAGGTATATTTGCCCTAGGTCTCGGACTCTCGCAGTTACTAACTTTCATTTCAAACCCTTTAGCTCAAGTTCTACTTCCTTTCCTGAGTGCAGATACAGAAGCAGGAAGAATTGCCACTTTTAAACGTTTCTCCAGGATTCATTTTACTGTACTTATTTTTTTATCACTAATTGCTCTGTTCATATTTGTTCCATTGATACCTTATATTTACGGAGAAGAGTTTAGCGACTCAAAAACTGTGTTTCAACTTATTATTTTTGGAGCAATCATGTCTTGCCAAACGAGAATCCTAGCCAACTATT
>CBFHJL010000127.1:0-7102 GCA_965656195.1 Brumimicrobium sp.
CTCGGCATTCAAACTTGAGTCATAAAAAAGCCGAAACAGTTGATAGTGCTCCGGCTTTTTTTAATAAAACACTTAGATAACTCTACTCAGACATCCATTGTTTAATGGACTCTTTATTCATTTTGACATAGCCATTGTTCCCAGCTTTTTCAGCACTTTTTAATGAAATTTGAGCTGTTTTAATCGCTTCTTCTTTCATCCCCAACTCATATTCAATAAGTGCCTTTTTACGCAAATACCAGTAAGCTTCATTTCCTCGGATCCCTACAGCTTTATTTATAAACGTTAAAGCTTCTTTTAAGTTTTTCTTAGCACTCAAATAATAACTTGCTGCACCATAATAATCTCTCTCCGTCACAGCATCTTTAGACATTGTTTCATCGATAGATTTTTGAGTCAATTCATCAGTAGGAAAAACTAAATTAAGCACTAATCGAGTATTCTCCCAAGATAATACTAGGTCTGCATCTTTCGTACTCACATTCTCAAATTGCATAGTAAAAGTTTCAACTAAACTATGCGTCTTACCTACCTCTATCTTTACAGAAGCAGCAACTTTATCTTCATCCCATTTTTCTGGAGTTCCCCAGTTATCTGTATCGGTATAAAAATAAATCATCCAAGCTTCCTGACTCGGTTTTGTGAAAACTGAATATTCTCCAGCTTTCAAATCTTTATCCTGAATTTTGACACTTGATGAAAAAGAAATTGTCGTATTCTTATTTGCTCCCGTTCTCCATAGTTCATCAAATGGTATTAAATCACCAAAAATTTCACGGTCCCGAACTGAAGGTCTCGAATACTCTATTTCAACTTCAGTCAAACCTATAGTTTGTTCCAGTTCGGCTTCTGGACTCAAGGCTGGAACCTGAACCTGTCCAAATGAAATAAAAGCCCATCCAAAAAATAATGTTAATGCTATTAATTTGTTCATATCTGTATTTTTAATTTGAATGACAAATATAAGATTTTCTTATTCGTACTGTAAGTATTAGTATTTATGTCGAATACAAGACATTCTTAATTAATATTTTAACAAAAAAGGACCATTTGAAACAACATTAAACCGTTTACCCAATACCCTATAGATTTCCACCTATTTTTTTGTAAATTGCCAATGCTAAAAATGTATAACTCAATAAACTAAAAGATGATGAAACGCTATCTCCTTCTGGGACTAGGTTTGTTAACTTTACTAAGTAACATCTCCTTTGCTCAAGAACTAGTTACCAATGAAGCAGCTGAAAACGCAGCAATTATTCCCAATCAAATCATTGTTAGAATGCATGATGATCGGGATCCTTATGCTTTAGAAAAAACTATCCCTGCTGAATTCGGCCTTAAAGTAGAGCGAATACTCTCGAAATATTCTGATATCTGGTTGTTTGAATTCGATAATACCGCTACACCGATTGAAGAAGTTCTATCAGCAGTTCGAAGACACAAGGATGTTTGGTTGGCCCAAAAGAATCACAAAGTGGATATGAGAGCTGCTCCGAATGATCCGCAGTATGGAAGTCAGTGGCAACATGATAATATCGACTCAGAGTTAGCGTGGGACATTACAACTGGAGGAACAACAGCGAATGGAGACGACATTGTAGTCTGTGTTATAGAATCAGCCGATGTTATAAATCATCCAGACCTTCAAAACAATCGTTGGATAAACGTAGACGAAATCCCAAATAACGGTGTTGATGACGATGGAAATGGTTATGTAGATGACTACGATGGATGGGATGCAGCTAACAACAATGATAATATTGGAGCTGGCGGACACGGTACTTCAGTTGCTGGAATGATTGGTGCGCAGGGAGATAACGGTCTCGGTGTTGCCGGTGCAAATTGGGACGTAAAAATAATGGTTGTTTCAGGACATGCCTCAGGAGGAATATCTGAAGCAAGCGTAATTGCAGCTTATGAATACCCACTAAATGCCAGAACGCTTTGGAATAATACGAATGGAGCGGAAGGAGCATTTGTTGTAGCTACAAATGCATCTTGGGGTATTGATGGTGCAAACCCAGCTAATTACCCAGTATGGTGTGGATTTTATGACGATTTAGGCCAAGCTGGTATCCTTAACTGTGGAGCAACTACAAATAGTAATTTAGATGTTGATGTTAGTGGAGATATGCCAACTGCATGCTCCTCAACATATATGGTAGGAGTTACAGCAACAGATAATAATGATATAATTACCTTTTCAGGAGTTGGAGACCAAACATTAGATGTTGCTGCTCCGGGAGATAATATCTTTACAACACAACCCAACGGAGGTTATGGATCTACAAGTGGTACTTCTTTTGCTAGTCCGCTTACTGCAGGAGTTATTGGATTAATGTACAGTATTCCTTGTCCAAATTTCATGGCATTAGTCCAAAACAATCCTCAAAATGCTGCAGACATTGTATTTAACGCTTTAATGGATGGTGTGGATCAATCTGCTCACTTACAAGCAAGAACAATCTCTGGAGGTCGAATCAATTCAAAAAATTCAATCGATCTTTTAATGGATCAAACCTGTAGCTCGTGTATAGCACCTGACAACATTTCTACCTCAACAGTAAATGATAATGACGCTACAATAACATTTGATGTTGTTACGGATGCAGATGACTACGATATTTTCATTCAAGTTCAAGGTTCTGGGAACTGGTCAACTTATAATACGACAAATACAAGCTATCAATTTACGGGGTTAACCTCATGTACTGTTTATGAATATTATGTTGAATCAAATTGTGGAAGCGAAACAAGTATTTCTTCTGCGACACAGACCTTTACAACTGGTGGATGCGGAAACTGTATAGACTTAACGTATTGCGCAACAGGAACTACCGTCGATCCTGCTGAAACTTTCACTGTACATTCTCCAGCTTCCATTGCTGGTAGTTACGCTTACGACAATACAAATGGTTGGGGTGGCGACATTAGCCAGTTGTTTGCATACGGAGAGTTAGTTCTGGTTGATGACGGAACAGCTGCAGGCGATGAAGGATGTAACGCCTTGACTAATGGTGCTGCAATCAATGGTAATATTGCTGTCGCGCTAAGAGGTACGTGTAATTTCACCATTAAAGCCATGAATGCACAGGATGCAGGTGCTATTGGATTAATTGTAATCAATAATGAACCAAATGGTACTATAGTTATGGGAGGAACAGACCCGAATGTGACTATTCCAGCGATTATGATTTCACAAGCTGACGGAAACGACTTACTTGCAGAAATAAATAATGGAAATAATCCATTTGCTTTACTTGGCGCTCAAACGGAGTGGATTGAATCAATGGATATCAATGGAACATTAGTCACAAGTGGTGATGATGGAGGCTACAGAGCTCCTGACTCCTCCCCTATTCCTATGAATATTGGAGCTACTGTCCCATTCACTATGACTCCAGGATTTGCTGGAACAAATGACCTTGAAGAATACACAAGAATTTGGATCGATCTTGACCAAAGTGGAACTTTCGATGCTGGAGAAATTGTGTATGATCAGTCTACTTCCTCTGCGGGGCCTTTGACGGATAACTTTACCATTCCTGGTGGAGCGACACCAGGTAGCACGAGAATGCGTGTTCAAATGGCTTATCAGGGGTATGGGTCCAATTCACTTCCTGCCGTATGTGGTGACTTTACATCAGGTGAGGTTGAAGATTACTGTGTAGAACTTGTTTCTTCTCAAAATTGTGGAATGACCATTACCAACACCGTTAACGATCCAAGTTGTTCTCAAGTGCAGGATGGTGAGATTTCAATTAACGTAACTGGAGGTGCTCCAGGATATACATACAGTTGGAATAATGGTGCTGGGAACGTGTCAACAGTAAACAATTTAAATGCAGGGAACTATTCAGTAACAGTTACTGACAATAATGGATGTGATACAACAGCCAGCTTCTCACTTAGCTATTCAACAAATGTTATAATTAATAGTACAGTAACTGACCCTAGCTGTTCTGGGCAAAACGATGGTACAATCACAGCGTCTGCTTCCGGAGGAAATAACTTCACATATCAGTGGACAAGCGGACCAAGTACTGACGTATACAACAACTTAGACGCCGGAACTTACGAAGTAACAGCTACTGCTGATAACGGCTGTAGCGCTTCTGAATCGTACACTTTGAATTACTCGTCTAATCTATCAATGACAGAAACAATTACGCAACCAACGTGTAATGATACTCAAGATGGTTCAATTACCGTATCTGTAAGTGGCGGAAGCAATGTGACTTACCAATGGGGTGGTGGTCCAGCATCAGATACCTGGAATGGAATTGGAAACGGATCTTATAACGTAACTGCGACGGATGGGGCTGGTTGTGAGATTACTGAATCTTATACGTTGGCTGCTAATCCAATTTCAGCAGTTGCTGGATTCTCAAATAGCGCAAATGGTTTAACGCTTGACTTCTTTAATAATTCGTCAAATGCAACTTCTTACTCTTGGGACTTTGATGATGGAAATACGTCCATTGACTTCAATCCTACGCATACGTTTGCAGCTGCAGGAACGTACAATGTTTGTCTAACTGCTTATTCTGACTGTGATGAATCTACGATTTGTCAAGAGTTAACGGTGAGTGAAGATATTTCAAGCCTTGATGGTCAGAATATTGAGGAATTCATCAAAGTATATCCGAATCCAACATCAGATGAAGTAACATTTGAGATTACTGCAGCTGATGTAAACGATATAAAAATTTACGATGCCGCAGGTAAACTGATTTCAACTATTGAAATCAATTCGGTAAATACGACAATCAATGTATCAAATTGGATGAATGGTATCTATTTCTACCATGTCCAAGATGAACAAGGAAATACAAGATATATTAATCGTGTGAGTGTTGTGAAGTAAACAACCTTCGGTTAAAGAACTCGATAAAAGCTGTGGCCAATTGGTCACAGCTTTTTTTATGTTACTTCACAGAGCGATATACTGGAAGTATACCGTGATTTTCGTAGTGTGGTGAATTGCGGTAAATAAATAACAACTGCTGATACCTGCTCTTGGCAAAACTTTCCTCTTGCTCAATTTTCTCATCTAATCGATCCTTCAACTCCTTATTTTCCATTAACAAACGGACAGCAATATCCTCAAATACGTAAGACGAAAAATGTTCTTTTTGCTGTAAATAGCTATCAAAAAAATTCCAGTTAAAATAAGAATCCACATATTCTGGACTCAATGCTTTTACTATGAATCTTACCTTTTCTTGATCCGTAGAAATTATGACATCTCCTTCTTTTAATAAGCGTTCTGTTTGAACTAATTCATATCTAGTAACAGAATGAAGATAATGTCCCTCATAAGGTCTATTATAAGTTTCATAATCTATGACTTTAAATGACTCTAAGCGCAAAGTTGTATCATTTTTAAGGGAACGCACCTCTACTCCATTCGCCTGTAACCGTTTGATCACATCCACCTCTTGTCTTTCCACTACATAATAGTCAGGTATGCTAAGCGTATCCATTGCAGAGTAACCAAGGTAATAGGGAATAGACAAATCTATAGGCTCATTCTGCATGTAAAGTAAACGATCACCAGTTGTTATTTCACTCGGAACATTCTTCCAATTGTATCCTTTAAACTCTATCTGCTCAGGTATTGTATCTAATTTAAAATTAGCTAACAAAGACTTTCTTGTGCGATCGTAACTTCTAGCCTCTTTCCTGGCCTGTTCAATATTCAAGCTATTACTTTTAGCAAACAGTGCTGTTTCAATCAAAAATGCATACGTCGATTTAACTCTTTCATTAAACGGTTTCAACATATGCGTTTCAGTGGTAAAAGAAACACAGTGAAAAAGATCAGTATACCCCATAGAATATCTGGGAGTAGCATTGAATTTAACCATCCCGTCTTCTGGGGTTCTTCCCATTAAGTTCACATATGGAAAAAGGTCATAGCCCCAGTTTTCACTAATTTTATTTTCAAGCGCTGGAATGAATTCATCTTGAAATAAATTACGAATACTTGGTGCCAGCTTCTCCATAATTGGGGTAATATAAGTCAATGTGTATTGATAATCAGCACCATTACTTGTATGCGTATCGATAAAAACATCTGGGTCAAGTGCATGAAATAGAGTTGCAAAAGTGAACATATTCTTACTATCCATTTTTACAAAATCTCTGTTCAAATCTAAGTTACTCGCGTTCCCACGAAAACCATGCTCTTCTGGACCTTCTTGATTCGCTCTACTGTAGGCGCCACGATTCATAATCCCTCCAATATTATAGGCGGGTATAATCGCAACAATAGGAAATTCTTTCTTTTCCTTCGCTTTCATTTGAGAAAAGTTGAGTGCCAACGCCATTGAAGCGTTGACTCCGCAAGGTTCACCAGGATGAATTGCATTATTCACTAATACAGTAGTGTTTAATCGAGCAGATTCAAATACATCTGTACTATCCGCTTGAGATACATTTAAAACACATAAATAAATAGGCAGACCATAATCCGAGTCTCCCATCTGGTAGAGTTTAATGTCATTATTGGTTTCTGAAAGGTCTTTGTAGAATTCAACAGCCTCTCCATACGTCGGTGTTTTATTGCTCGACATAAGATCATCTGAAGAAAACTGGGCAAAACTGGAAAAAAAAGTAAATAGATTAAGTACAACTAATGCTAGAATACGCTTCATAGGATTCAATTTGACTCACAAAGTTAGTCATTCGATACTACTTGATAAAAAAGTTCAGAATTACCCTCCAAGTCCAACATCCAATACCATCATGACAACGAATCCAAAAATAAATCCGAGCGTGGCTATATCTGTATACTTATCTCGTTGGGTTTCTGGAATTACCTCTTCCACAACAACGAAAATCATTGCTCCTGCGGCAAACGCTAAGGCATAAGGAAGTATAGGTGCAAAAAAGGAAACAGCAACCGCACCTAACACACCAAATACAGGTTCTACAATTGCTGAAAGTTGACCATACCAAAAACTTCTTCGTCTGGAAGCCCCTAACCTTCTCATTGGCATAGAAACGGCTATACCTTCAGGGAAATTCTGAATTCCGATTCCTATAGCCAAGGTTACTGCACCACCTATTGTTGCACCTGGAACATCTGCAGCAA
>CBFHJL010000128.1:0-6954 GCA_965656195.1 Brumimicrobium sp.
TTAAATAAGGCTTTTCCTATCCCTCCGTTGCGGTGTTCAGGCTGAACGTAGAGATCTTCTAGGTATAAGCACCTACCTTTCCATGTGGAATATGATGTATAGTATAGCGCCATTCCTCGCACAACACCATCCATTTCTACCACGAGACATTCGCAAATTGGATCTTCAAAAAGGTCTACTTTTAGTTGTTCCTGGGTATTAATAACAGCATCGGGTTCTCTTTCATAGACAGCTAATTCATGAACTAAGGCCATAATGGCTTTTTCGTCTCCGGGCTTAGCCTCTCTTATGTTGAATGTGTTACTCATACTATAAACCACCTAGATTGAATCGTAATCTAACCCCAGCAGCCGTGTTACCTGTAATGTATGAGGTTGCAACCTTCGGATTCGTTAATTGTTGATCATAGTAAAGCGAAAACGTAAGGTTTTTACTTACTAAATAATCTGCACTAGAACGAATAGATAAAACACGTTGTCCAGCTGTTGCTTGATTTGTGTTTTCCACAATCTTACGTATTACGGTTAAATTGTCCCGAATTGAAAGGTCAAAACGAATGTTTAAATCAGAGGGTTTTAACTTATTCCCCTGGAACGTCATAGGAACTCTGAAGTTCGTGAATTTATAACCGGCACCAATAACAATCTCTGTACCCAAAACCTCTGTTAACTGATTGTTTGCTAATGAAAGTGACGATGAACGTTCTTTGCTAATTTCAAACTTAGTAAGTAATCCGTTACCCGCTATCTTCCAGGTAGCATCAAAGCCAATTAATGGCGAGAAACGTTCGGATATCGTAATGTTCTGAACTTGTTGAGTAGGGATGTAGTTGTTATTAATGTCGCGAGCAGTTAAGAACCCGTCGTTGTCCGTTTCTGCGTTAAGGTTAGTCTGCATTCCAGAAACAGTAACAGTGGATTGATACCCATGTCTAACAGTAAAGTTTTGAACGAATTCTTTAAAGAACTTAAACTTAGTAAGACCGTTATAGGATACTTGCCAGTTAGGTAAAGGTATATTACGAGTCGGAGAGATGCTTCGTCCGTCTACGTCTTTCCCAGTGAATGTAGTTAAAAACGCTCCTATGATCACGTCTTGTTGACTAGGCCCATAACCATCGTAATAACCAGAACTATCTGTAATACTATTAGGATTTTGTAAACCCAAGAAAGTCGAAACTTCATCTCTACTGTCCCTTAACTGTGCAAAAGTTCCTGAGCTATAGTTTCTTCCGAGCGTTTCAAATGCAGATTGTATTGAAATAGTTGAATACGTGACATTAGTTGTAACAAATTGACTTTGACTTTCGAATCCTTGAATGCTATCATTGAATCGATAGAATTCAGCACTATTCTCAGTAAAGTTTCTGTTCATCGTTAAGTCAATTTTCAAATCTTTGAAAGGCTCTAAGCTTGCCCGTAGATTGTAATTTTGAGCGTGTTGTATGGTGTGTTGAGTGTTAAGTGCACTTGTGTCTACAACAAACCCTCGATCGCCAGCATAAGGAGCAAATTCGAACCCTGTTTCATTTCCAAAAAGATTTCGTTGTTGCTGTCCCAACGCAAAGTTTCTTACTTGAGCGTCACCAAATGTTCTGCTGTTCATCCCAAAGACTTGAGCTTCTCCATTGAATCCAGGTAGAAGCATACCGTCATTAAGCGTATAGGTACCTGATATTGTACGAACACTCATTAGCATTCTACCCATAAATCCAGTCACTGGATGGAAAGGCTTACCGTATTTCTCCTGGTACTTTTCTTCGCGCTCTTCTTTGTTTTCTATGCGCTCATTTTGCTTTTCAAACCTCGGTTCTTTTCGCTCCAATTTTTTAAGAACTTTAGCCAATTCCTTCTCATGTTCTTCGAGTTCTTCAGGACTCAACTTTTCCACATCTACTGCTTCCAGTTTGGCTTTCTTCTCTTCTAATTCTTTCACTTTTTTAGCTAAACGACTGTCGTTTTTAGTGTTTCCTTTGTTATTTCCGCCACGTCCTTGAACTTTTCCTCTAACAGATCTTCTTCCTGCTCTTCGACCACCTCTACCATCATTTATTATCTTCTGCAATAGTTCAGACTTTCGGTAAAGATTGGTCATATTCATTTGCGCAGTGAAGTTCACAGTCCGGCTGTTTTGTATAGTATTACCGAATGCCTCAAGCCCTAGGTTTGGTCTACTCCATTCGTAAGCAGAACCATATCTAATGTTTGAATTTAAAAAATCAAGTGCTGGAATTTTATCGAATGGGATATTATACGATATGTTATAAGAATGATCATAGCGCATTGTTTTCCCAAGCGTTCTTATTTGATTGCTTACGGAGTCTCTGTACTCTTGGTAAAGTTCAGGACTCTCATTTCTATCCACCTGTCCTTCAGGCTCATCTATTATTGAAGTGTTGTTTCCTGCAATATCAAATTTTAAGTTTCGCGTTATGTCATACTTGAAGTTAAAGGACCTATTCCATGTAAAATTCTTCATGTAAATTGGCTGGAATTCAAAGTTCGTATTCGGAATGTTATTTCGAATTTGACGCTCGTTGTAGTTTCGAATCAAGTTGTTCTTGATGCTTAGGTTTTTTGGCCCAAGGTAGAAGTTCGTAGAGCGAATTAAGTCCCACCAATTCGACTTACGCATGAATTTAACTTTCTTGAAAGGTTCAATTAGCTTTGGAGAACCATTGTATACATAGTTCACACCCCCTTTCCAAATAGTTGTTCTGTCGTAATTTGTTCTGAAATCACGATGCAAATCTTCACTATACGAGTAGTTAAAGGCTAAGTTACTGATATCCCACAGATGGCTTTTGGCACCAGGCTTCCTAGCTTTTCTAACATTCGTAAAGTTGAATGATCTCCGCTGCGTAAAATCCTGGCCATCTCTCATTCTCTCCCTACGTTCTTCAGCGTTATATGAGGAAAGTTCAACGTCTGGATTGTAAGGGTCAAATCGCGGATTAATCGTTCCGACTGAATAAGTATATAAGAATGGTATATCAATCTTTGCTCTATCTCCTAGTAACTGTCCTAATTGAGCATTAGCAGAAACGTCTAAATTCAATCTAGAATCTCTTTGACGTTCAGCAACCCGGCTATCTATACTACCCCAGTTTAGACCACTGTAAGACCCTGCAACCTGAATGTTTGCGAAATCAGCAACTTGTATCTGAGCCCTCGCTAATGCAGCAGAGCCTCCTTCATTTTGGAACTCTGTTAGCCTTAACTCATTAACCCATACTTGAATACACTTGTCTAATCCATCATCTGGCTGCCAAGGGTGAGCTTTGTTTTGAGATGGGTTTCTTACCCCAATCATAACAGTTTTAACCTCAGTAATATTTGGGTTTCCTTTTACTTTAATGACACGCTGAGGGTGATTTACATTATTATTATCTGAATCGCCGGGTTGGTGATCAACAGCTTTTTCAAACTCTATATTGAAAGCCACATTACTTCCAGGGGTCTCCATGGCCGAATTCCTATCTTTTTTGAGTTGTATGAGTTCATCAAAAACGATCCTTAAGTTGTTTTCTTCTGGCCATATTTCTAAATCGCTAGATGCACCCCAAGGTGTTACCTTTAAAGGAACTTCGTATTCATAATAGTTTTCCCTAAAGTCTGTACCTAGCCTTACAAACAAGGTTACATCGTTGTCATTAAGAGGTTTAGTGGGCTCCAACTCTTCAGCGTGTATAAACATCTCAAGATTTTTATACATCACCATGTCCATCCCGACGTTTCTCGTTGCACCTCTTGCATCTCCATCTTTTAGGTCACAAACCTCGAGTGTCATCGATTGTTCATTCAATTGTCTTTGGAAAGCCTGTGAAGGGTCTACCTCTCTGAGAATTCCAGGAGGAATCACATAATTTATTGGTTCTCTTTGATCGTGTTCTTCTACATTAACTGCCCCGATATTAAATGACGTAAGATCTGGATCAGCTTGCTGTCCATCTGATGCTTGTGCTAGACTTTCTCTGAATTTTCGCCATTCACCACGGATCAATTCAAGTTTAGCAAATCTTAATGTTGTTTCTTCGCCAAAAGATTTTAGGAACATGCGCATAAAACGGATGGATCTAAAATCGCTAATGCCATTAATAACTTTATCAGGACTTCGAACAGGTATTCTAAACTGATACCATTTAAACTCTTTTGTTCCCTTACTGTATTCTCTTGTATTGATGATATAGTTCTTCCCGACTTGCATATCGTTCGGGCGCAAAGAAACTCGGTATTGGTAATAGCTTTCAGACTCACTTAAATTATTATCTCTGTTAACATCCTCCATGTCCGGAGTATTTGTGGCTTGAGTCGGGTAGCCATCCGCATTAATATTAGCGGATGTTTCAGGTGTTGGAGAGTTTCCATCATGGCCATTCCAAAACTTATATCTTCGTATAATATCCACTTGTTCAGCGTCATATTGGTCATCTCTGTAATAGTTGTAGTTATCACCTGAGATATCGTCCAAAATTTGGTCTTTAGCCGTTTGTGACAGCGTTGCGTTATTGTTTACCCAGTTTACGAAGTTCTGATAAGCTTCTTCTTCGCGCTGATCGCTGTAACCATCAAGCCCTACATCTTGTTCTGATCGAGTTGCGGGATCATTATCAAAAGCATTAACTACAACTTGTTCTGTTGAAATTCTGGCCCAATTTGTTTCGTCGACGTTTTCAGTATCATTAAAATCACTTGGCAGTCCATTCTCGAAGCTTTTTCTGGAATCGGGTAAAACATCTTCAGAAAGGTTTCCGAGATTAAAATACAAATCTCCTCCACTATGAGTTGTGTTAGGATCAAGTTCTTCTTGGTCTTCATTGAATGGATCTAACATCCAGAACTGGATATACTCCACGTTTGTCTGTTCAAAGTTCGTTGTAGTAAGAGAACGCATTATACCGTTCCATCGCTCTTGAGGATTAATAAACTCACCGTCTGCATTTACTGTATTAGTTGTGTCGTAATTATACATCCCTCGTTCTTTAGGGTAGTAAGTCATATTGAATACGGGTAAGTTAGTAATGGTTCCTAATGCAGGGTTCAAGTTTGGAAACAGATCAACTCTGTTTACTAGAGCAACATTCACATCTTCAGTAAACTCAGGGTTTTCAGCAATATATTGTGGCGTGAGTGAGTTGGACTGGAAAAACAATGGGTCAATTGTATACCAAGACATGTGGGAACGGTTAAAGCCTGCTGCCAAATCATTCGTGAGATCAGCCTCCGGGAATAGATCGTCTTGACCTTGTGGTATTGATGCTAGCATCCAGGAAGAGAAATTTCTTAAATCAATAGTAGATTGACTTCCTTCAAAATCATCAACATAGGAAATCCCTTTACGAGAGATAGCCCTTGGTGCACCAGGAATCAAGTGGGCTGCTTCAGCGTTAAGCGTCAGCGTCGACATCTGTTTTGTCGAAATAGTAGGGATTAAATTAATAAGCTTAGTAAGGAAAGGAATATCTGTTCTGTATGATAAATCAAACCCAACGATATTGTTTTTGAAAGGTTCATCGCCAATATCTACTTTCTGTGTAATGGGACGTTCTGTCATTCGCATCCATGTAGCTCCAACATTGAAGTCAGGATTGATCATATAATTTAAGTGAGTACCCATGAGAGATTTGTTTTGGAAACCAAATACAGAGTTACTTTCAATCGAGATTTTAATATCTGCATTCGACTCTAAAACGGCACTATTCAAGATTTTCACTCGACCTAGGTTGTAATCAACCGTAAAGTCTGTACCTTCCTGTAAACGAATTCCTCCTGCAGTTACTACAACAGAGCCTTCAGGAACGTTAAGTGCATTCAATGGGATTTCATCGCTTACAGATGATTCGTACCTACCATTGAAGTAAAACCTGTTTTTCTTTGGAACCTGCTGCGCAGCAATTCTTGTTGAGTCATATAACTCATCGTAAGCAACATTATCAATAATTTGAGGAGATAAATCTGCAGCCAGCATTTCTTGCCTGATCGTTTCACCAAAAGGCTCAATTGTACTGAAATAGATTCTCCCGTTACGGGTATTAATTGTCCCGCCATTGGTGGCCATATTTCCCTCAAAAGAAATTGGTTTAAAGTCAAAGACACCGTCTTGTTGAGCTCGATTATTTTGATTCAATCGATCCATCCCAACAACATCAATAACTTGTCGATCATCCATCCCTGGGTATGGAAGGAAGTTTACATTCAGGCTGTTGTCAGGATTATTGTAAAGAATGTCGAGTCTAAACCCTTCCTGACTTACTTGGTATGCACCTATGGAGTAAACGTTCTTCATCATCAAGTCCCAAAGCTGGTTTTTTGGGCTGATAATGGTTGGTTTTAGAAGTTTTAATAGCAGA
This sequence comes from Brumimicrobium sp., assembly GCA_965656195.1. Lineage (GTDB taxonomy): Bacteria > Bacteroidota > Bacteroidia > Flavobacteriales_D > Crocinitomicaceae > Brumimicrobium. The sequence goes on from CBFHJL010000128.1 coordinate 6,350, forward strand.
GCGTCTTGACCTACAACGCCGTCAGTAGAAAATTCACCAACTTGATATGTACGTCCGGAATATGTGTATTCATAAGCGATTGCTAAAACCTCATCATTGTTTAACGGTAAGTTCACAGAAATGAACCCTAACTGTGCGTTGTAGGAGAACTCTTGTTCAGAGAGCTTACGTGCATTTTCCACTTTTTCAAAGTCTACAGCTTGTTGAAAAGGTCCAGGAGTTGCATTTTGCGACTCTAATTCGACAACAGCATTGTTGAAGCCACGAATACTAGGGTTATTACTAGCGTATTCATAAAGACCGTTTGAACTGTTATCAGGAAGTTCATTATTGGAAGGTGTTCCAGGATTACCTGACCAATTAGCCGGGTCCGACTCTCCTAAATCTGTAAACGCTACAATATTCCTTGTGTCTTCTACACGATTGGTTTGATTTGTAACCCAAACCTCAATACGAGTTATATTCACCAGAGAACTAACAAAAGGCACTGACTCCATGGCTTCATCATAGTGGTCTCTGTGGTAATAGTTTAAGAAGTAGTGACGGTTCATTTCGTACTCATCAGCCTTTAATTCGAAATCTTGAACTTGAGCACCTCCTTTGAT
>CBFHJL010000129.1:0-6953 GCA_965656195.1 Brumimicrobium sp.
AGCTACTATATGAGCCAACTCCTTTGCATCTAGACACTGCTGCAAATAAAGTACATTTCGGAAATAGCGAAGTACCTTTAGACAACTACTTTGAAATAATGCTTCCCACTGAGCCTATTGAGTTAAGCAATAATTGCTATGTAGAACATTTAGATGAACGAGGAAGATCAACGGCTTTAGTTGGTCCTCAAAACGATGGGTGGATTTCAGTGAAGTCAAGAGAATTCGGGTCATTTGAGGTAAAAGTTGATACGGTTGGACCTATTATTGAGAATAGCAATTTTAGAAACAATGCAAATGTCAGTGGTAAAACTTTGGTTTGGAGAATTACAGATCACGAATCCGGTATAGACCAATATGACATCTATATTGATGGCAAGTGGTATTTGTTAGCGTGGGAACCAAAGAAGTCAGCGTTTTATTTCGGTCCAAACAATGCTATCCAGGGTGAAAAAACCGTAAAAGTTATTGCCTCAGACAGAAAAGGAAACAAGTCAAGTCAGGAGTACACACTCACCTTTTGATCAATTAAGGACTACTTTTTTATGTAGAACTTCATGACTATCCATTGAATAAAAAGATAGTGTATAAATACCCTTTGTTAGACCAACAGTCTCAACCTTAATCGAACTTTGGTTATTTGTACTTATTTTTCTAACCACCTGCCCCATTGCATTTATTAAACGAACCTCTCCATATTCAGTGTTATCTCCAATTTCCAATATAAAAAATCCGTTTGAAGGATTCGGGAAGACACTCAACTGATTACCCTCTGATTCTAAATATTCAAGTCCAACATTCTGTTCGCTTGAAACTCTTATATTATCTATATAAATGTTATTCCCTTTATCGGACTCAAAAAGAAAACGAATCAATAAATCATCAACTAAATAACTCTGTGTAGAAATATTTACATTCTCCTCAAGCCATTGATCATTCGTTGGTATAAAATTATCATTCGGAAAAGTGTCGTTTACTGAATTCAAATTACTTAGGGCTGTTAATGTTCTTCTCGTTTGCCATGTTTCCCCACAGTCGTTACTGATCTGAAGCTTCAGTTGATCTTTATTATCGGTGCCTGTTCTAGCAAATGCAAAATCAAAAAAGATCGCGAGTTCATTCATTTGAGAGGCGTCAAAAGGCGCACTATGAAATGCGTAATTCACCCCATCAATACCGTCGTAATTATCTACTTTAAAAGACTGACCACTGTTGTAACCAACTTGAGTAGTTTGCCAATTTATAGGGTTTTCAGGATTTTCAACTACCCATCTAGTTTCGACAACAGAAGGCGTTTCAAATGATTCAATAAAGCCTGAACTAGTCCCTGGAGAAGGCATAACTGTGATAAAATCCACTTCAGTTGTATTGACATCATTCACCCCGTTTGAAGCTTCTAATGACACAGCGTACTTTCCTGGCGTATTGTAGACAACTGTCACAGTGCTATCTGTAGAAGTAGAAATATCACCACCATTGAAGGTCCACGTCCTTGACGTTACTCCATGATAAGAAACATCCGTAAACGTAACCGATTCCCCTTGGCAAACAACCCTTTTAGAGGCATTAATATCTGCATTGCAAAGGAAGTTTGTGTCTTCACTCACACCAGTTGCTATTAAATTCGATTGACTCCAAAGGTTATCTCTATTTGCTACTGTAGAGTTTAAAGCAGCGCGCATCCTAAGTTTTTGCCCTTCAGTAAACATTCTGGCGCAGTATGCATAATCCATATAGTTCTGAACGTTATCTAAAGAATTACATGAGCTTGCGGTTAAATTACAGTTTGACCAACCAATAGTCTCGGGAGTATCTGCAACTTGATCATCGAAATTACAGTTTCCAGCACTATTTACAGGTAAATAATAGTAGCCCGGCACATTATTTCCTCCCCAAATGTGTTGAAGATTTAAATAGTGCCCAATCTCGTGAGTCAATACGGTTCTTCGAAAAAAAGTAGACGTACCAATAGTTCCTATATACGTGTGTTGCATCACAATTCCATCCCATTCAGGAATAGTATCCGCTGCAGCTGGCAATAGAGCATGTCCTGCTAAACCTGCCGCTTGATTGCATACATAAATATTCAAGTATTGATCTGGAGGCCATTGAATTAAGGATTTCACTTGATGATCGCCAATATTGGTTAATTCCGAAGCCGTTCTTGTAATACCATTTGTACAGTTACCATTTGGATCCAATTGAGCTAAACGGATCTCAATTTCTGTATCTGCAGCTATTCCTTCAAAACTCGAGTTAATATCTGTAGTATCTGGATTATTCTTTCTTAATTGAATATTCACCTGATTTACTGCATCATAAATCTGACTTGCATCAATATTACCATCTCCATAGTCGTGAATCACGTGGAAAACCACAGGGATAATATAAGGATTACCACTCTTTGGTTGAGCTGATTGAATATAATTAGCAGTAAAACTTTCTAATTCTTCCGCTGCTCGCTGAATCCCTGACTGAAGGTCTGGATTTTCATGATAGACCTTATATAGCATCTCATCTGTTCCACATGGTATGCCATCATGTTCATGCTGAGCATTCATAACAAACACAAAACACAAGTTGAATATTGCAAACATCAAGTTTTTCATAGCAGTAGTATTGATGATTCAAAAATAACAAAAAAGGGAACCTTTTAAAAGGCTCCCTTCACAATATATAATCGGATAATAATTACGCTACAACGTCCATATCATCTAACACTTTCATTACATTTCGAACAGCAACTGCAGATTCCTCAAGCAAAGCTTTTTCGTCTGCATTTAGATCCAATTCAATAATCTTCTCAATACCATTCTTACCAAGTACAACTGGTACACCAAGGTAAATATCTTTCATATTGTACTCACCTTGTAGCCATGCACATACTGGGAATATACGTTTTTGATCACGTACAATAGCTTCAACCATTTGAGCTGCAGCTGCACCTGGTGCATACCAAGCAGATGTTCCAAGTAATTTAACGATCTCACCCCCACCGAATTTAGTTCTTTCGATAATTTCATTCAGTTTTGCGTCATCAATAAGTTCAGTTACTGGAATTCCTCCAACTGTTGTATAACGTGGAAGAGGAACCATTGTATCACCATGACCTCCCATCAATACAGCTTGAATATCTTTTGGAGAAACATTTAATTCCATTGCCAAAAATGATCGATAGCGCGCTGTATCAAGAACACCTGCCATACCAAAAACACGAGAAGGATCTATCTTCGCTGTTAGATACGTACAGTATGTCATCACATCTAAAGGATTAGAAACACAAATGATCTTAGCATTTGGAGAATGCTTAACAACATTTTCAGTTACAGATTTCACGATTCCTGCATTCGTTGCGATAAGATCATCACGAGACATACCTGGTTTTCTTGGAAGACCTGAAGTAATAACGACTACATCTGAGTCTTTAGTCTTCGAGTAATCGTTAGTTGAACCTGTTGTACGTGAATCGTATAAGTTTATTGGAGATGTTTCCCAAATGTCCAAAGCTTTACCTTCTGCAAAACCATCTTTAATATCCAATAGAACGATCTCATTGGCAATTTCTCTTTTAGCAAGGACATCTGCACATGTTGCACCAACGTTTCCTGCTCCAACCACTGTAACTTTCATTATAATTGATTTTTTAATTAACAAATAAGTGCTACGAATGTAAGCATTTCAACATGAAAATACGAACGGTTTATCCCAAAATTTATGAGGTTTATTTAAGAAACATAGATTTTTCATCAAATCGAAAGAAATCATTCTTAGCAGCGCATATTTTTCCATCAAAAAAAAGCGTCAATCCTTAAAAAACTTCTAAATTCATCACATTTTTAAATAAAAAAGCAACCTACAAAGAATCGGAACGTTTGTAAATTGAAACAAAAAGTGGAACACGATCAACTCAAAGAAATAATTCAAAGGTGTGCTAGGCAGGATCGTGCTGCTCAGAAAGAACTCTTTGAATTGTTTTTTGGGAAGATGCTTGGAGTCTGTATGCGATATACGAAAGATCATGACAGAGCCCAGGAAGTTGTTCAGGAAGGTTTTATAAAGGTCTTTGATAAGTTAGGGGAATTTGATTTTGAAGGTTCATTTGAAGGATGGGTTCGAAGAATAATGGTAAATGCATCGATTGATGCAATACGAAAAAGAAATCGACAACCATTTGTAACAGATGAAGAATTTGTTTTTAACGATTCAAGTTCATATCAAGAACATGATTTCGATGAAGACATTACTAAGATGAAAGCAGAGTACGCAATGGAAGCTATACAACAGTTATCTCCTGCCTACCAAACTGTTTTCAACTTATATGTTATCGAAAATTATTCACACAAAGAAATCGCACAGATTTTAGGAGTGAGTGAAGGAACATCAAAATCAAACCTAGCTAAAGCAAAGCAAAACCTTAGAGAAATATTGAAAAAGAAATTTGTCAAATTAGACCGATGAAAGATAATTTAGAAAAAGCATTTAAAGAGAAGCTCGACCAGTTCGAAGCCCCTTACGATGCGTCTGCATGGGAATCGATGAATAGTCGATTAGATGCTAGGCAAGGTGTAGGAGGTAATAATCTTCTCAAATGGATTGCAGGAAGCGCTGCGATTATTGCAGTTGTTATGGTGAGTTCTTACCTATTATTAAAAGAAGACTCAACGACTACGAAAGATCAAACGCAAATTGCTAAGCAGTCACTGTCAGCTGATAAGAATTCAATTCAAAATAGTTCAGAGGAAGTCAAAGCCAATGATGAACAAATAATCTCTGACGACACTAAACAGAAGGAAGATTCAGATAATGATACTGAAACATCTGAAAACAATATTAAAGAGCAAGCCGATCAAAGCACAGTTATCAATGCTCCATCGGACGAGCAGACTCCAAATGAAGTTATTGTCGCTAACGATAAAGCGAGTTTAGAATCGGAGACCAATAGTGATGTTCAGACAAGCAATGATGATGAATTGAATAAGCCGAGATATAATTTTATAATTGGTAAACTCATCAACGATAAGGTTTGTAAAGGTGAATCAATCTTCATAAGAAATAGTGGAGCAAAAAATGATATTATCAAGCTTCAAATTGAAAACAACGTCTTTAGCTTAAAAAAGGCGAATGCATATGAATTCAAACCAGCGCATTCTGGAACTATCGCATACCTTGATGGAAAGAACAATGTGATTGGAAAAGAAGAATACATCGTATTTGAGGTTCCTAATCCTGATTTCAACATGAAAGCTAATGTTTTTGAAGATGGTTTACCAATCACGAAATGCGAAACATATGGTGATTATGAATCTGTAGAATGGTCATTTGGCAAAGAAAATCATAAGATTAAAGGACGTAACGCAACTCACAATTTCTTCAAAAAGGGTGAACATGATGTGACTTTATCAGTGATAGATTACAACGGATGTAAGAGCTCAAAAACGAAGCAAATAAGAATCGAGGATAATTACAATCTCATGGCAGTAGATGCATTCAAACCTCATGGTGCGGATCCGAGAAATAAAGTCTTTATGCCTTTCGCCTTAACACAAAGAGATGTAAACTTCACATTAACAATTGTTGACCCAAGAGACAATTCAGTTGTTTTCTCTTCACAAGATGCAACTAAGGGTTGGGATGGAATAGATCAGCGAACAGGTTCAATGACACCAGGTGAAACAGTGTATATCTGGAAAGTACAATTGGAGAATCCTTTACCAAACGAACGTCAAGTATACGCTGGTACAGTGGTACACAATTGATAATTTACACACAACAACACAACAAGAAATCCCGGTAATTTATTATCGGGATTTTTATTTCAATAGATGCTCGAATTCAGCGTGTTTTGAAAGAAATTGACGAACTTTTTGTTGAGTATTCTTCTCGTGTTGCTTAGCCGACTGAGATCCTTCGTGAAGGATTTTATGAGAGATAAGAGACTTAATCTTCAAGAAACCCTGAATTATCGAATGAGCATTATCCGTTAACATAGATTTCAAGAACCTATCCTCAACCTCTTCAATTGCGTATCGATTAGGATGAACACCGTCTTTCTCAAAATACGAATAGTCACGAAGTTCATCAATAACAATTTCATAAGAAGGAAAATAGAAACACTTTTGCTGGTTTGCTATAATTTCATGGATTGCTGAGATCAGTCGACCTTTGCTCAAATTATTCTCAATAAGACCATCTTTTTTATGTCGGACAGGGCTTACGGTAAAAACTATGTTCAACTCAGGATTCATTTGTTGAATAATATCAAGGGTAAGCTTCCACTTCGCAACTATCTCCTTGACAGTTAAACACCTTTTGTTAAATAATTGTTGTGACTGTTTATGACAATTAGCAACTATCTTTTCTTCATTCTTCAATTCATAAACCCATGCTGTACCGAACGTAATAAAAAGAACTGATGACTTTCTTATATGATCAAAAAGTTCCTCTCTGTGATTCTTGAGATCAGTCTCAATAGCGCTTCTTTCAAGCCCCCAAATTATACCACTAGCATTCCATGATAGAAACTTATCATTTGTTTGAAAAACAGAAGAACTCCATTCGTCTTGATTTAATGTGAATTGTTCTGCTAAAGAAATAGGGTTAAAAATCACACCAAACGGATTCGATATCACATTAAATGCTAATTCTCTGGATGAATCTGCAATATGCTCAGAGAAACAACTTCCAGAAAAAGTTAGGTTATCGTGTACATCAAGAAGATTGTACTTTACTAATTCTACCTCTATCCGTTTCATTTATCAAGCTTTTAACGAATGATCGAGTACTGACTTCCAGCCTTTCCACTTCCCATAACCTCCAATAGTTTCATTGTGCCAAATCATAACGAAATCCCCGCCATACTTGCGTACCTCTTTTATAAGATCGTCTATTTTACTTTTTGCCGATTCAGTATTCAACTTCATATATTCATTAAGCGTACCATCCATATAACTAAA
>CBFHJL010000130.1:0-6682 GCA_965656195.1 Brumimicrobium sp.
TTTATTTTCATATCTGAGAGACAAAGAGCTTCCACAAAACTTTAAAGTTAAAAACTATGAAGGCCATACTCTAAAAACAAACTATTACAAATTTTTAAATAATTTCTTAAGCCCCAAGATAGATAAAGACCTATCAGCCTCAATTAATGAAGGTCGGTTTAAAAGTCTTCTCATAATTTCTGAGTTAAAATCACTCTTACCAGAGAAGAACAAAAATGAAATAGACCATCGGTTAGCGAGTTTTATTAGAGCTATTATTGAAGACGCAAAAAGAAATACAAGAACCGCCATAGAAAAAATGTTGGGTTCGGAATTCATTACCTTGATTAACGGTCTTGACGAATCGTTTTATCAAGTAAAGATTATGTTTTTGGAAACTGTTAAGATTTTGATAGAAAACAACAGTGAACTTTCTGACAAAGGCTTTAGTTCACTTAAGAGGATTGAACTTCACAATGCTCATAAAAAAGAAGTTGATCTGTTTCTGTCTAAATGGAAAAATCCTAAAATAAGTAGGGGAACAAAACTGAAGCAGCTTTTTAGAACACCATTGTTTTATGCAGGTCTGCTCGTTTTAATAGTGCTGATTTACATTTTGGTTCCAAAGGAGATTAAACAACCGAATCAAAACCTACTTACTACTTTGGAAAGGTCTGGTCTTGATAGCTTAACGATAGACGAAATAAAAAACACGGATAGCCTTCTTGGTTTCAACAGTGACACTTTGATCACAGAAAACGAGGAGTTTAACAACATACCTTTAGTTGATCACTATCAAATGATAGATAGTGAAGACACGCTTAAAAATGATTTAGCAAAGTCTCTTGTCATTAGTATGGTTGCAGACTATGAAATTCAGAAGGCTCAAAACGACTCTCAAGATTGTAAACCTTTGAGTATGGGAGAAAAATCAAAGTTTCAATTGGATGGAGTAATGAGCCTGAATAATATAGCTGCTGGATTTAATCACACAATAGAGAACAAAACCTCATACGATCTATATATTTTGTTGTTTATGAATGATCCAACTGAAGCTGTTTACGGCTCATTTGTTCCATCAAAAGGTGACATCACCTTTCAACTTGTTCAGGGAATGAGGATGATAATATACAGCGGTAGAGACTTGACTCGCTTCAATCCTTTGCAAAAGAAGAATGGTGGTTACGGCAGTATAGTCGAGGCTAAACGAATAGACAAGCGTTTTACGGCTCACTTTTGTGAACAGAACCAGTTTAACCTTCAACTCATGAGTAAATCCTGGGCGGCAATAAAAAAAGGAAGCTTTACCCTTATTTCTGATGATAATGGACCAGTCGCAATTAAGTCAGATGTGTTTGAAGAATAAAGACAGTTTGCCAAACATATAGTGAAGATTTTAACAGTCAGGACAATAAGTGTTCATTTCTTTTCATTGTCAAAAGAACTCCGTAGATTTGCATGAATCAAAAAACAAAACAAATGGCTGAAGTAATGTCTGGTATTGATATAGAAAAGGTTCTAGATCAATTAGGAATAAAGAACGAAATAAACAAAGGAGCTTCAACGGGAGAGAATTGGTTAGATACAACAGGTGAGGTTATAGAGTCTCACACACCAGTTAACGGTTCGGTAATAGGTAAAGTGCGTCTTGCTTCGAAAGAAGATTATGATAAGGTTGTCATGAAAGCGCATGAAGGTTTTCTAGAGTGGAGAAAGTGGACAGCACCTGCAAGAGGAGAGGTTGTTCGCCAAATAGGAAATGCTTTAAGAGAATATAAAGAACCTTTAGGGGCAATAGTTTCTTATGAAATGGGTAAATCTTACCAGGAAGGCCTTGGTGAGGTTCAGGAGATGATAGATATTTGTGACTTTGCTGTTGGGTTATCACGGCAGCTTCACGGTTTGACAATGCATTCTGAACGCCCAGGACATAGAATGTATGAACAATACCACCCATTAGGAGTAGTTGGAATCATTTCTGCTTTTAACTTTCCAGTAGCGGTGTGGAGTTGGAATACAGCATTAGCTTGGGCGTGTGGAGACGCATGTGTATGGAAGCCATCTGAAAAGACTCCATTGACATCAATTGCTTGTCAGAACATTACGAATGAAGTTTTCAAAAAGAACAATGTTCCAGAAGGAGTTTCATCAATGGTAATAGGTGATGCTGAAATCGGAAAAGCAATGGCAGAGGATAAGAGAGTTCCCCTTGTTTCTGCGACAGGTTCAACGCGTATGGGTAGATCTGTAGCGCAATCGGTTGCAGCACGACTTGGAAAATCATTGCTAGAGCTTGGAGGTAATAATGCAATGATCATTACACCTGATGCAGATTTAAACGTTGTTGTTCCGGGTGCTGTATTTGGTGCTGTAGGGACAGCAGGACAGCGATGTACTTCAACAAGAAGACTGATAATTCACGAATCGATTTACAATAAAGTAGTAGATACGATCACAGGGGCTTACAAACAAATCAAAATAGGTAACCCATTAGACGAAAGCAATCATGTTGGGCCTCTTATAGATAAAGATGCGGTAAACAACTACCTCAATGCGATCGAAAAAGCAAAGCAGGAAGGAGCGAAAGTATTGATTGAAGGAGGTGTTCTTGAAGGAGAAGGCTATGAGTCAGGATGCTATGTTCGTCCAACAGTGATCGAAGCAAAGAATGAGTTTGAGATCGTACAAGAAGAGACGTTCGCTCCAATCTTGTATGTATTGAAATACAGTGGTGATGTCCATGATGCTCTGAAACTTCAAAATGGCGTAAGTCAAGGTTTGTCATCAGCAATTATGACGACGAACTTAAGAGAAGCGGAAGCATTCCTTTCTCAAGAAGGTTCTGACTGCGGTATTGCAAATGTGAACATTGGTACGTCAGGTGCTGAAATTGGAGGTGCATTTGGTGGAGAGAAAGATACAGGAGGCGGACGAGAGTCAGGTTCTGATGCTTGGAAAGTATATATGCGTCGTCAAACCAATACGATAAATTATACAACAGAGCTTCCTTTGGCACAAGGAATCAAGTTTGACCTTGATTAAATTCAAGAAAAACAATATGAAAAAAACCTGCAATGAAAGTTGCAGGTTTTTTTGTGCTAAAATTTTTCTAAGTGATTAAATGATTTTATCAACAAAACGAGAAAATTGTTTATAACCTCTAAAAATCTGTTAAAACGATTCTATAGGTTTCACAGGTGTTCCATCACTTTCACTTTTAGGGCTTCAATAAAAATGCAGCCTCCCAACATTATTTAGAATGATTTTAAATTAATTTTAATTGTTCGAAAATTGTCATAAAACTGTCAGCACATATGGTTAATCTGTTATTTTTGCTTTCGATATATCGCGTGCCAAGGCATGCTATGACATAGAATTATAAATAAAAATATCTAATAATCAGATGTTTAACAAAGGAAATAAATGGTTGTTCGCGTTGTTAGCAGCGCTATTTTTAATGACCTCTACTTCTTCTCTAGCACAAGATGGTGAGGCGTTATTTAATGCAAAGTGTGCCACGTGTCACCAACCGCATCAAGACATGACAGGTCCCAAGCTGTACGAAGTACGGAAAAAATGGGAAGACGGAGGAGCTCAAGACGGTTCTCTTTATCAATGGGTAAAGAACTGGCAAGTGGCTGCGGCAAATGACCCTTATGCCAAAGAGGTGTCTTCTTGGTCAGAAACTGCGATGTCATTGTTTGCAGATTTGAGTGATGGTCAAATTGACGCGATATTTGATTATGTTGATGCACAACCATTGCCTTCAGCAGGAGGTGGGGATGTGGCTGAAGCTGGTCCTGCTCAATCAAGTGAAAAGGAAGAAACATCCTTAGGGTGGATTTGGTACATAATAGCAGGGATATTTGTTGTTATTATTCTTTCTGTGGGAGGAGTTCGCCGTCAATTGCAGCACATTGACAAAGAAGACGATCTTCAAATGACGTATGGAGATGAAATCAAACAATGGATATTTAGAAACAGAAAATCAGTTGGTGTAGGGGTACTTGTGATAGTTCTCGCTATGGTTATCGGATTGTTCTTGCAACTTTACCAAATAGGAGTCGTTACGGCTTACCAACCTTCTCAACCAATTCATTTCCCACATGAAATCCACGCAGGAACGAATGGGATCGATTGTAAATATTGTCATAATTCAGTAGATAAATCAAAATCTGCAGGTATTCCAACCGTGAATGTTTGTATGAATTGTCACAAACAAATCAAAGGAAAAGACGCTCAAGTAGAGCAGATTAATAAAATTTATGCTGCTGCTGGATTTGATCCAGAAGGACCAGGTAAGTACTCGGGTGAAACTGAAAACCTTGTTTGGAACAAAGTACATAGTTTACCAGACCATGTTTATTTCAATCATTCACAACACGTTGTTGTAGGTGGAATTGATTGTAAGCAGTGTCATGGAGACATGACTAAGCAAAAAGAGTTGCCTCGTGTTGTGCCGGTTGAAGAATTGAATCAAATCGAAGGAAATATTCAGTTAACAAAACCTACCCTTACAATGGGTTGGTGTATTGAGTGTCACGGTGAGAAAGAGGTTTCAAATGGTCCTATCTCTGGAAAAGGTGGCGGTTATTATGATGAAATTCACAAGCGACTGCTTGAGAATGATGAGTCTTTATACGAAGACTACCTAGAAGATGGTAAAGTTACTGTGAAAGAGCTTGGTGGATGGGAGTGCGCTAAGTGTCATTATTAATAAGTTTAAGGACGAGTTGACAGCAAATAAGATATGGCAATGAACAGAAAATATTGGAAAGGTCTTGATGAGTTGAATGAAACGCCTGGTTTCGTTGAACAAAGAGATCAAGAATTCACTAAGGATGTTACTGTGGATGAATTCATGGGAGACGAATCATTAGAGGAGTCTTCAACAGCAAGAAGAGATTTCTTAAAATTCCTAGGGTTTAGTGTTGCCGCTGCAACTATTGCAGCTTGTGAGGCGCCTGTTACTAAGGCAGTCCCTTACGTGAACAAACCTGAAGAAGTTGTGCCAGGGCAAGCTACTTGGTATGCATCTACATATTATGATGGAAATTCCTACGCGAATATTCTTGTAAAAACAAGAGAAGGTAGGCCGATTTTTATAAAAGGTAATAAAGATTTTGGATTTACAAATGGTACAGTTAATCCTCAGATTATAGGTTCTGTTCTATCTCTATACGATGGTGAGCGACTTAAATACGCTCAAATGAATGGAGAAGACAGTCAAACTGCTGAGGTTGATAGCGCCATTAAAGATAAGCTTGATAAGATTATTAAAAAGAAAGGTGAGGTTGTTGTTGTTTCGAAAACACTTGCATCACCATCTTCTTATAGAGCAATAGAGGAGTTTAAAAAGTATGTAACAGGTGGAGAAAAAACTGCTCAAGTTATAGACGCTGCTAATGCCGCATTAGAAGGAGACACTGAAGAGTTCGTTGAAGCGGTAACGTCAGGTGCAACTTTTAGACATATTGAATACGATGCTGTTTCTTACAGCGGGATTAGAAAGGCGAATGAACTTTCTTTTGGAGAGGCAATCATTCCAGATTATGATTTTTCTCAAGCAAAGACAATCGTCAGCTTTGGGGCGGACTTCTTAAATTCATGGTTGCTACCAACTCAGTTTGTTGCACAATATGGTCAGAGAAGAAAACCAGATAATGATTGGATGTCTAAACACTACCAGATTGAATCAAACATGTCAATTACTGGTTCAAATGCAGATGAGCGAGCTATGCTTAAGCCTTCAGAAGAGGCAGGTGTAATTGCTTCTTTGATTAAGGAGTGTGGTGGTTCTGCTTCTGGAGTAAGCGCAAAGCTTCCAGAAACGGTTGGTGCTGACCTAATCAAGAAGATTGCCAAAGACTTGAAGAAAGGTCACGGCCTTGTCGTGTCAGGTTCAAATAACGTAGGTATTCAGGTTTTAGTTAATAAACTAAACTCACTGATTGGAGCGTATAAGTCGACAATTAATTTAAACAACCCAATTCAATTATTTGCATCAGAAGATGGTGAAATGATGAATTTGGCAAATGAGGTTGCGAAAGGAAAAGGTCCTAACGCAGTTTTCTTTTATAATACTAACCCAGCGTATTCACTTCCAAATGGAGATGCTTTCGCTGAGGGTCTTTCGAAACTAGAGCTATCTGTTTCTACAGCAACATTCGCTGATGAAACAGCAAGCAAGTGTCAGTTTATAGTTCCAGACCACCATACATTAGAGGCTTGGAATGATTATGCGCCGAAGGCGAATGAATATGCAATTGGACAGCCAACAATTCGACCGCTTCATGATACTGTTGCGGCACAAGAATCTTTCTTGGTTTGGTCTGGAAATGCTAGTCGCCAAGGAAAAGACAGTAAGGTTTATTTAGACTTTATGAAAGAGACTTGGAGCGCTAACGGTTATGATACTGAGGCTTATCCAGACTTTGATATGTTCTGGAATAAGACTGTTCATAATAGTGTGATGTCAACAGACCCAAAAGCTATGTCTTCAATTCCATTTAACGATGGAGCCTTGACAAAAGCGAAAGGGATGTTGCCGAAGGATGGTGATGTAGAGGTTGTTCTTTATCAGAAAGCAGGTATCGGTATTGGTGACCAAGCGGGTAACCCATGGTTGCAGGAGATGCCAGATCCTATATCGAAAGTTACTTGGGATAATTATATTACCATGAGCCCTGAGGAAATGGAGAAG
>CBFHJL010000131.1:0-6429 GCA_965656195.1 Brumimicrobium sp.
TGCTGAACGCGTCTGGATCACTTATTCTTCAGCAGAGTCAAGTATGGGCATGGATGAACCTTCAAGGTATATTCAACAACTCGAACTCGAACTCGCAAGAAAGAATCAAAACATAACACTTACCCGAGAAGATTATACACTGTCCAACGAAGATGAAGAGAGTCAGCCACTAACAGTGCCTAAAACAGACGCTCTACTGAAACGTATTTCAACGTATTTTGAAACAAAAACATCCACTTCCGCAATCAAAACAGCGCTTAGTTGTCCATTGGATTTTTATTACAAATACCTACTCGGTTTCGGTGAAGAGGGTCAAGTGGAAGAAGATATCGAGGCTAGTTCTTTTGGAAGCTTTATCCATGACACATTGGAAGACCTTTATACTCCTTTTGCCAAATATCAAAAAGATGAGTCTGGTGCCATTGTTGGAGAAAAAAAGGCTAAGACTTTAGTACATCAAGATATTGATATAATGCTAAAAACGTTTCAACCTATACTTAAGAAAAAGTTTGAAGCACATTTTGCCTACAATAAGAAGGCTGCTCTCGAAGGAAAAAATTATTTGAGCCTCGAAGTTGCCAACCATCTCGTTGAACGTTTTCTTAAAAAAGAACGAAAAACGCTAAAAGAAAATGAAGCGCACCTATTTATTGATGGTTTAGAGATAAAGCTAAATGCAACAATGAATATTACTGTTGCGGGGAATAATCAGCCTATAAATTTTGTAGGGATTATTGATCGAATTGATAACTATAAAGGTGGGGTTAGGATCATTGATTACAAGTCAGGAACATGTTCTGTAGATGATGTAACGGTAAAGTCTTTCAAACAAGACAAAAACAGCAGTGATGTTGAAAAGCTCATAAAAAACATAAAAAAACAGAAGTATGTTCTTCAATTACTAATATACAATTGGATGTATCATGAAAAGTTCAAAGACTATCCTGATCATGTAGGGATAATTTCTATGGTCAACTTAAAAGACGGGCCATATTACTTAAAAAATGATCTTACGCCTGACATGGATTCATTAATGGATTTATTTAAGGAGGCGCTTACAGAAATAATTGCTGATCTTTTCGATACGACAGTTCCTATTCAACATGATGTTGATGCTCTATATTGCGATTACTGCGTTTAATTATAGTTCTTTTACCATCCAGAGATCACACGAAAAGTGTCCCGAATCTCCTAGGCGATGGTCAAGCTTTTCGAAGCCAACTTTTTCATATAAATGCACGGCATCATTTAAAGCAGGAATTGACTCCAAATACAGGAAAGAATATCCTATTAACTTAGCCTCCTCCATACACTTCACCATGAGCTTTTTTCCTAATCCTTTCCCCCTATGTTCACTTGAAAGATAGAGTTTTACAAGTTCACCATATCCCTCAGGTAGACCTTTTGTTGGGTAAATTCCGCATCCCCCTATGACCTCATCATCGAATGTGGCAACATAGTAAAAGCTTTTTTCCTTCTGAAATAATTCAAAAAGCGCATCTGTAGTTGGATCTGTATAAACTGTTCCTGGTTTTGCCTCACCATACTCCTCTAATGAACGGCGCATAACCTGAGCCAATTTAGCATTATCTTTTTTTATAATAGGTCTTATCTCTATTCTCATATTTCATTGTATATCAATAAAAAAGGACAACTGGTTTCTTTTTTAATTTCATTTTATTTCCCTAAATTGTAAAACATTTTTGAAACCTACACTATGAAAAGAATCTTACTTTTAGCTGCTATTCTACTTTATACTTCTGATTTTGTAAGAAGTCAAACGTATGCTGATGATGTAGCTCAGCTCATTTTTGATAATTGTGCTAGTTGCCACCATCCCAGTGGCATTGCTCCTTTTTCATTGATGACCTATCAAGAAGTTTCAGCTAATTCAGCTCAGATCTATGATGCAATAGCTCAAGATAGAATGCCGCCATGGCCTCCAAATGAAGAGTATAAATCTTTTTCTCATTCAAGAGACTTACCTGATGCAGATAAAACAGTCATATTAGATTGGTTGACAGATGGTATGCCAGAAGGTGATCCTGCTAACACACCTGCTCCACCTATTTTCAATACGAATGCAGTTTTAGGGCCTGGAGATCTTGAGTTACAAGCCCCGACCTACACAAGTAAAGCTACTAACTTCGATGATTATGTGTGTTTTTCTATACCATCTGGTTTAACACAAGGAAGAACAATTAAAGCGATGGAGGTTATTCCTGGAAATGCTCCAATTGTTCACCACGCTCTTATCTACATTGACGAAACAGGGAATTACGCTACAGATACAGTCGGTGGTGACTGTGCTGGCCCGACTACGGCAAAGTTAGTAGGGGGGTATACTCCTGGGGCAACACCTTTAGTTTTTCCAAATGGACCTGGGTTAAAACTAGGAATGGAGTTACCGGCAAATTCAAATATTGTTTTAGCCATGCACTATCCAGCTGGAAGTAATGGGATGAAAGACAGTACCCGAGTCGTTTTTCATTTTTATGACGAACCCGTAAGCGGAGTCCGTGAAATTAATGCAGACCCTATTTTGCAAAACTGGAGTTTCACACTACCACCAGAACAGGTTACAGAGGTTAGCGCCTCTTACTCCAATATACCTATTGATATGTCCATTCTTAGTATTTTTCCTCACATGCACTTATTGGGAGACCACATCAGGAGTTATGGTTTAGACGCAAACAACGATACTATCCGAATGATCGATATTCCGCATTGGGACTTTGAATGGCAAGACTTTTATATGTTTAAAAATATGGTCAGAATTCCAGCTAATTCAACTTTACATGCAGACGGTGCTTTCAATAATACCGCTTCTAATGATCATAACCCGAATAACCCAGCTATAACAATAAACCCTGGGCTCAACACTACAGATGAAATGTTCTTGGTATACTTTCACTATATGTTGTACCAACCTGGTGATGAAAATTATAACATTGAAGACTTAACAAGCCTATCTGTTTCGTCATTTATTGAAGATAATCCTTCGGGTCTCATCAATGTGTTTCCGAACCCGGTTAGCGAACAGCTTTCGATTGAAGTTTCAGGAAAAAGTGGAGAAAATATTGTTTCCGCTGCAATATATGATCTTCAAGGCCGTCTCGTAAAAACACTTGCCCAAGGAAAGACATTTTCAAATAAAACTACATTAACGTGGGATAGTAATGATGGTTTGATTAAGACTTCAAGTGGTATTTACTTTTTATCCATGCGTTTGAATGGTGAGTTGATGGAGCAAAAAATAGTTAAGCACTAAGTTGGTTCTTAAAATTAGAGTAAAACAACCACAACCCAGTAAATAGTATTGGCAGGTAAGGCGTCATATATCTAGTCTCGTTCATCCTTTGAATGAAGACTAGGTAGAGTAATGACAAAGTAAAAGCTAGTATTACCACCTTAAAAGGAGTACTTATTTTCTTGGATAAAAGAAGAAGCATACTTGAAATCAACGAAGAGGTTATTATTAAAATAGCAACAAAACGTAATACCTCTATAAATAAACTACCTCTGAAGGTTTTCTGAAAAATATAGTGATTCAAATGTGAGCTTTTAAATAGATCCCAAAAACTATTACTCGGAGTGTAAAGCCAATAATTATACTTACTGAAATCGTTTCTATGAAGTTTTTCAAATTTTCGCGCTTCTGCCACGAACAACTCCTCAATTGGTAATTTACGATTTTCACCCTTTTCCCACATTTCATTTTGCTTAATCGCTACTTGTTGGTATAAAGCCAAAATGTTTCTTGCACTACTTCTAGACTCATTAGTTAAAAGGTTGGTAGCTTGGTTTAGAGTTGATTGTGTTGTGTCTTTCCTAAGGATAGCCTCTGCTTTGTGGAATTGCTCGCTATCATGTTCCCAAACCCTTAGAAGGTTCGTTAACTCTTGATGGGGTGGTCTAAATATTGTTTTATTAGAGTAGCTGTATATTGGGTGAAGCTGAAAAGAACCCATTACATGGTTTACCCGTAGCTGCCAAAATAATAAAGGCACAAACATTAAAAAGGTCCACAGTGCTTTTTGCTTGTGTTTAATTAATAGTGTAATAATAAAAAGTAAGGGGAATATGATCAGTTGAATTCTAAAAATTAAGATTATAGCACCTAGAGTTATGAAAAGGAATTGTCCTTTTTGATCATTATAAAGCCTAACGAAAGAATAAATAAATGTAATAACTATGTACGGCGCTATAGCTTCAGTCATAACATACCCTACAAAGCCATGAAAGAAAGGTAACATTCCAAAACAAGTTACAGCAATTAAAGAAATAACCCTGTTTCTAGTTAATAGATGGATCGTCTTTCCAAAAAAGAAAATGCCTCCAAGCATGCATATATACTGAATAACTTTGAGAACAATTAATGGATGGGAAGACAAAGTCAACGAAAACAAAAATAATACTCCATAAAAAGGTGCCCTTTGAACATATGACGAAGGTCCATCAAAGTTATCCTTCCACTCACCTTTTTCTATAAAGTTTATTGCTGGATTAATGTAACTCGGAGAGTCTGCCGTCTTAATTAAAGTCTCTGCACCTACTTTCGCTATGTTATACTCGGTTATCGCAACTTGAAGAATTGAACAAGCGAGTGCAATCAACAGAACTAATTTAGAATACGACAATCCTATCTTTTATTCGTTAAGTTTTTCCAGTGCAACCTGAACTTCTTTATCTGTCTTATTAAAAACACAGTAAGCGCCTTCTTCAAGCCATCTTTGTCTGGCAATTTCCGCTTTGATTGTCTCTTTTACCTGAACAACAGAGTTTTTCAGTTGAGCTTCATTCACCTCAATATCATGATGCTCAAGAGCATACTTTAGGAATTTATCGAGAAGCTCATCGTCCACCTCAAAGTCTTTTACAAATTCATCTAAAGAATTAAACCCGTTCACCATCTTCTTATTACTTCGAGCAAAGTCGTAAGAGAAATCATTGAACACACCGGAGTATCTTAATCTTCTTAAATAAATTGATCCTCCTACTGTGTCAAGCGGAACAAATACATCTGGCATTATGCCACCACCTCCATAAACTGTTTTCCCTCCAGGTGTTATGAATTTAAGTGAATCAACTAACAAAGAGCTATCTAACTCATAAAGTTCTCCGTTTTCATAACGATTAACCTCATCCATCATATACTCTTCATAGTCTCCGGCGTATGGTTTTTGAATACTTCTTCCTGTAGGAGTATAGTATCTTGAAACAGTCAAGCGTAAGTTACTTCCATCTTTCAAATTAATATCTTGCTGTACGAGCCCTTTTCCAAATGATCTTCTTCCTATAATTGTTCCTCTATCATTATCCTGAAGAGCACCAGCTACAATTTCACTTGCTGATGCTGAGCTTCCATTAATCAGAACGGCAAGTTTAGTACTCCCCAAAAGAGGAGGCTGCTGTGATTTTAAAATCTCTTCAGGATTATTCTTTCCTTTGGTAGAAACGATTGGCTTGCCCACGGATAATAACATATCTGCTATCGAAACAGCGCTTCCCATAACGCCTCCACCATTGAACCTTAAGTCAAAAATTAGCTTTTTCATTCCCTGTCCTTTCAACTTCAGTGCGGCTATATAAAACTCATTTGCAGATTGAATACTGAACTGACTCAGTCTAATATATCCGACATCATCTGAAATCATATAAGCTGCAGTAATCGATTCTATTGGGACAGCTCCTCTTGTAATTGTTTTTTGTATTCTCTGAGTACCCCTCATGATCGTTACCTTGACACTCGTGCCTTCCTGTCCTTTAAGAAGTTTTTGAACATCTGTGTTTTTCAAACCGACGCCTGCAATCAATGAGTCATTTACCTCAATTATCTGATCAAACTTCTGAACACCCACCTTAAAAGCAGGAGAGTTTGGAATTACATTTGTAATATTCAATGTGTCTCTCAGAATAGTAAATCTTACGCCTACACCTCCAAACTTTCCTTCGATTGATTCGTTCATTCTAGCAAGCTGTTCAGCAGGAATATAGTTTGAGTGTGGATCTAAACTATGCAACAAGTCCGTTATTGTTTCTTTGAAAAGTTTCTCTTTATCTACCGTATCAACATATTCCTTGTCAAGAACATTTAGAATATCAGCCAGCTTCTGTTCATACTTTCCTTTATCAGAAGACGTTCCTCCGATTTCCTCTCGTGATAAAGACAACCCTAAAAGTATACCGATCACGATCAATGTTGCTCCAACAAAAGGGTAAATAGCCTTATTCTTCATCTTTGATATTCTTTATCTGCTCAATTTCCACGCCTGCTGCCTCTAAAAAGTCCACGCCTTCGCTATCTTTGTAAAGATTAACAAAAACCACTTTTCTTATACCTGCTTGTAATATTAGTTTGCTGCAATCCTTGCAAGGGGACAGTGTGAGGTATAACGTTGCTCCTCGCGCATTGTTCGTAGACTTTGC
>CBFHJL010000132.1:0-2538 GCA_965656195.1 Brumimicrobium sp.
CAGCAGAGAATGTCATTACACTATATCCAAATTGATCCTTAAGATCCATTCTGGCTCCTCGTTCGATTAAATCAAGCATTAATGCGTACTCACCTTTATAGGCGGCCCAAAATACATAGGTCCGACGATCATGGGTGATTTTGTTAGGCTCATTTCCTCTTTGGTCTAATAAGAAGGAGATAATTTCCTTTGAATTTTTCTCGAGGATTGCCCAAGTTACGGCATCAAACTTATGACCGTCCAGAGCAGAGATGTCATGTCCTTGTTGTATATCTTTTTTTATCGTCGAAATATCGGGATTCGCCTTCCAGTACTCCCGTTTCAAAAACACGTTTTCAACAACTTCTTGAGCTCCAGTAGAGGAGTAAAACATCGTGATCAATGTAAATAATAAAACCGTTTTCATATTGCAAATTTAGCGCTAAAACGGATTCCGAAGAATACCTAAAAATGGGTATATTTAGATTAGTTCTAAATAAGAGTAGGCATATTTGGCGGTTTTGTATTCTGAGTATTCCCAAAAATAAGGAAGTTTACCATCGAAGTTGGAAAAGCGGCTCAATACTCTGGAGTGCTGTTAAGAAAGTGGCGAATATAACAAGTTCCATACAATGAGGTATTTCTTTCGTTTGAGAGTAGATTGATCTGTGAAACTGGTTTATTATAAAGTGATTTGATAATTGCGACCTTACCAAACAAGAAAATTCTTAACCATTCAATTCACACTGTCTTCACTCTTCATGTAATTCATAGGAATTTTGAAAATTACTTTGCGAATGAACAAAGTACGTATTATTACTTATTATAGAATGAGTAGGAACCTTTAAAAGCTCTTGAACCCCTGTAATTAATATATTATCAGTTGTTTATACTCCTATTCTTGTATCAAAATAAAATTATTAGTATGAAAAAGATCTACTTATCCCTTGTCTTTGGGTTGATTTCGATTTTGAGTCAAGCCCAAACTACTTATTATGCGAATAGTTCTTCGGGAAACGATTCAAATAACGGATTATCACCTTCCACAGCGAAGAGATCCTTCACAGCTGCTTACAATGCCGCTTCTGGGGGAGATACGCTTGCCCTTTCCGGTACGTTCGATTGGACAGACGCAGACGAAACAGGTGATGCTGCAATCACGGGATTTTCTTTGTTGAAACCGCTAACAATTGTTGGTGATGGAGCTGGTCAAACATTTATTCAATCCGCTCCAACTCCTGGCGTAGCTGATAGATGCGTTTTTACTATCGACCATGATATTACTCTAGAGCATTTGACTATCCGGCACGGATTTAATACCAATCAAGGAGAAAATGCTGGTGGTATCACCGTCATGGATCAAATTCGGGATAATATTGTAACGCTCAATAATTGTATCATTGAAAACAATGAAATTAATAACGGAGTTACAACTAATTACAATTTCGCAGGAGGTATTTACTTGCGCGGAAACACTTCCTTTCACCCAGATTTGCGCTTAAATGATTGCATCATACGCAATAACATCGCCACTGGTAGGGCATATGGAGCTGGAGGTCTTTATTCGCTGCAGAATAATGATGTGACAATTAACCGATGTACTTTTAACAATAATTCATCTACCGATGGTAGCGCGTTTGGTGTCGGCTACCACAATGTGGCTGGAGCTATGGGTTTTTTCCGTTTTAATACAGTGAATGTAACAAATTCAACATTTACCGCTAACTCTTCCGAAACAAGCGGAGGCGCGATTCTATCCTGGTACAACCAAACGGTCTTAACTAACAATACCATTGCGTACAACTCTGTAACATCCGCATCGGGGAAAGGAGGTGGTGTTTATGTCGTTTTCATGCAGCAAAGTCCGGGAAATTTATATTTAAAGAATAACATTATTGCTCAAAACACGGTAAATGGTGTATCAGCAGATATCGACTTCAACACAGATTCTTGGGCATCGAATATTATTGACAATGGTTCTAATATCATTGAAACCTTTGCTGGATCTTCTATCACACCTTCCGGTACCGGTACAATAACGGGAACTCAAGCGAACTTGAATTTATCGAGCAACTTAGCGCTTAACGGAGCTACCAGCGGTGTATTGACTTTAGCACTTTCTACAGGAAGTGTGGCCATTGATGCAGGTTCTACTGGATCTAATGGTTCAGTAACTGTTCCATGTAAAGATCAACGTGGTTTTTTTGATATTGGAGCGAAGGATATCGGAGCATATGAGTTCAATGCAGCAGCAACCGTTCCTTCTGCAATCGCCATTGATACAAATCCTGTTGATGATAATTTATGTGTTGGGCAAAACGCTAGTTTTACAGTTTCCTCTTCTAATGCGTTGTATTTCCAGTGGATGAAAGATGGAATTGATATTCCTGGAGAGACATCGGCAACACTTACTTTAAATGGAGTTACTTTGGCTTCTGCAGGAGAATATAGTTGTCGTGTTTCAGATGATTGTGTTGCAAGTATTAGTGATACGGCGAACCTAGTTGTATTTAGTACTGCAGGTTGTGTTACTCCATCTTCAATATTACATGTAGATCC
>CBFHJL010000132.1:2634-6316 GCA_965656195.1 Brumimicrobium sp.
GTTAGACTTAACGATCTTAGAGTCAACTGCAGCAACTGATATTCAAACGTCATGTGATTCATATACATGGATTGATGGCAATACTTATACGTCAGACAATAACACGGCAACATTCACATTAACGAATGCTGCGGGATGTGATTCAATTGTAACGTTAGATTTAACGATCTTAGAGTCAACTACAGCAACTGATATTCAAACGGCATGTGATTCATATACATGGATTGATGGCAACACTTATACGTCAGACAATAACACGGCAACATTCACATTAACGAATGCTGCGGGATGTGATTCTGTTGTTACGCTTGACCTTATTATTAACTCGGTTGATTTGAATATCGATAATGTTTCACCTGAATTAATAAGTCAAGCCGAGAATGCAACGTATCAATGGATGAATTGTGACAACAATCAAATAATCGCTGGACAAACAGGTAAGACATTTACGGCAACAGAAAATGGTAGTTATGCAGTTATTGTAACACAAAACAACTGTACTGATACCTCTAACTGTCAGATCGTGGATAACATCGGAGTGAGTAAAGAGGAATTAGCGAATCAAACCTCTGTAACGCCTAACCCGGGTGATGGTAAGTTTGTAGTACTGTCTGGTGTTCGAATGGAGAGAATCGATATATTCGACAATTTAGGTCGATTCATTAAACGAGTTGAGCCAAATGGCTTATCGACTCAGGTGGATTTAACGCTTGTGAATAAGGGAATCTATTTATTCAGAATCGAAACAATTGAAGGAATATTTATAAAAAGAGTTGTCAAACAATAATAAAATCTAAACCACAGGGGTAACCTGTGGTTTTTTTTGTCAACCTCCTCAAAGTTCACAGTTTGAACTTTAAATTTAGTTATAACATGGCATCATGGGGATTTGATTTTAATTAGATCGGAATCCCAGAAATTAAGAGAGAATGATGGACCGATGAGGTTATACTTTAATTATAGGAGGTATGAACATTAAAAAATCTAATTATTAAAAGCCTAGATGAAAGTCTAGGCTTTTTTTGTACTCCCTGCAGGATTAAGAATCCTTTTGAACTCTAAATTCCGAATGAAAAACACGCAGTGCTGTTCCTCAGCTGCTGCTGTCCCATTCTTCGTGACCCTGACAGGAAAGATTTTACTGCCAAAGGCAGCAACAGGTCCAAACTTTTTGGAGGATTTAATTAGTCTAAATATCTGATAGAAATAACTGTATTAATGTGCCATTCGAATATGAATTAATCTTTGTAAGATTGTTTAAATTTTGGTACTTGAATGAGGTCGACATATCTTACCTGCTCTTAGCTCAGTTCAATATAGGTCGTACATAGGATTTATTCATTTTTAAAATTGAGAAAATAGCTCGATGCAGATAGTCTAGTGAGGATTTTGAATTTTCGAGGAGTTGGATATAAGTTGGTTTATTAATAGTTTCAGGTACTTTTACATCCCCTGTTTATGAACGAATCACCAGTTTTATCAAGTTCAAAAAAATCGTACTTACGGTACCCTGTGGTTAAGATCATAGAAACATAGTGATTAATAGTAAATCTAAAATATAATTGAAATAAAAATTCTTGTCTACAGCTAATTCAAGGAATAACTTGAATATTATCACTGTTTAATGATCCGTTTCAGTGTACAACCTCCTTCAGTTTCAAATTGTAGAAAGTAAAAACCTTTTGAGAAACTTGATAAGTCTATACTTATTTCGCCATGTATATCATTAAAGGTTTTTAGATGCTGTCCAAGTGAATTTCTTAAAATAACTGTTACAGCTTGTTCGTTGCTCAATGACAGCTTAGTCATAGCAGTCGTCGGATTCGGATAAATTTCAATACCGTCTACATCTGAAATAAAATTGAGTCCAACTGAATTGATTGCCATACAAATAGACGTGTCAGTGCAGTTATTGTTAGTTACTTGCACTGCATAATTCCCATTTTCGATTGCTTGAAAAAGTTGACCGTTCTCACCAGAGATTACAGAGAAACTATCATTACAATCTAACCATTGATAGCTTAATCCTGAACTGTTAGCTTCCAATGTTATTTCGCCTAATTGGTTTATTGAGGGATCTAAAGTGTTAATTGTAAGATCAAGCGTAACGACAGAATCGCAACCCGATATATTTGATAAAGTATGAATTGCTGTATTATTTGAAGATGTATACGTTATATCATTTATCCAGGTATAAGGGCTACATGAAGTTTGGGTATCAATTGTAGAGTCAGAATCACATGTTGTCATTTTTAAAATATATGCATCTTCATTTCCTCCTGTTGGGGTTAATTCCTCTATACCATTGCTGAAATCAAAGTCAACAGTACTCCAAAACCGGCCTGTAGCGTACATTATATTATTCTTGACGAAAAATGATGATCCTGTATCAATGTCAACTCCACCTATTGTTTTTATCCAATCCAAATTACCATTATTGGTTAATTTTTGTATGAAAACATCAGCATTCCCAAGAGAGGTCACATTTTCAATGTTTGGGCTAGGGTCGAAATCAACAGTGTTTCTGAACATACCAACTGTATATACATTTGAGTTATCATCTAAAATCAATGCGCTGACTGGGTCAAAGGCTGTACCACCAAAAGTATTAACCCATACGAGATTCCCATTTTCATCAAGCTTTTGAATATAAAAATCCATACTACCAAGTGAGGAACCAAATACAGTTCCTGGACCAGGATCGAAGTCAACCGTTTGATAAAAACCGCCAGAAAGATAAACTTGGTTGATATCGTCCACTGCTAATTTCTCACCTATATCATTGCCGGGGCCACCGAACGTAGAAACCCAACTAAGATCTCCATTGGACTGAAGTTTTTGGACAAATACGTCAAAACCACCGTTACTTGTATGCTCTTCAATGCCTATTCCAGGATCAAAATCAACAACAGACTCGTAGTAACCTGCAGTATAAATATTTCCGTCGAGATCTATACTTATTGAATTTGATTGATCATTTTGAATGCCACCAAATATCTTTGACCAAACATAATCTGCGTTTGTTTCCATTTTAACAATAAAGATATCAGAGTTACCCACTGAGCTATGATTAAAAGTGGCAGGACCTGGATCAAAGTCATAAGTTCCTCTAAAGTATCCGGTTATAAATATATTATCATTTGAATCCACGACCATGTCGGATACGTATGCTGTCTCCGTTCCATTGATTGCTTTGGCCCAAATAAAATCTCCGTTCGAATTGAGTTTCTGAACGAATACATCATTAATTCCAGTAGCAGTTAATTCGAAAATGCCTAAACCTGGATTAAAATCAACCGTGCTTCTAAAGTCTCCTGCGATATAAATATTACCATCTCCGTCTACATCAATATCCTTACCACAGTCGTAGCTGCTTC
Source organism: Brumimicrobium sp. (assembly GCA_965656195.1). Taxonomy (GTDB): domain Bacteria; phylum Bacteroidota; class Bacteroidia; order Flavobacteriales_D; family Crocinitomicaceae; genus Brumimicrobium. Next base: position 6,012 of record CBFHJL010000132.1, read on the forward strand.
CTCCAAAGGACCTTACCCATATCAGGTTTCCGTCCTGATCTAATTTTTGTACAAATACATCATTAAGATTATCGGCGGTTAATAAAGTTGTGCCCAATCCTGGGTCAAAGTCTACTGTGCCCCAAAACTCTCCCGTTGTTATTACATTCCCATCGGTATCTACCACAATAGAGTTTATTGTTGTAAGATCGTTTCCTCCGATAGATTCTACCCATTGAAAACTTTGAGCATTTGAGATTTTAATTGAAATCATAAACACTAGAATCAAAAATCTTTTCATATCGTTCATTGTCTTTTTGTTATTA
>CBFHJL010000133.1:0-4815 GCA_965656195.1 Brumimicrobium sp.
AATAGGTCGAAATACTATAACGGTGATTATGATAAGAAATATGGAGATTTAGTAATAAACGCTAGAGATACACTTGAGAATGCAATACAGCTTTGTGCTGAATATTGCGCTTCGGGTAGAAAACTTGTTCCATGGGAATTGGATGCTATCATGCATTATTATAAAAAAAATGAATTACAACTATCGGATTTAGGTTTGCCTAACAACGAAATGAAATTAGTGAGTACCGCACTTGATCGTGAAATCAATCAAAAAGAGGCGCTAACTGTTTTACAGACGAGTTATGTAGATCGTTATGAAGCCACGTTCACTGGTGCTATGCCAGAAAATAAAAGGTCGTATGGTATGAAAGGAGACGCTGAAAATGGGGAGAAGATTTATAAATCTGCTTGTATGTTTTGTCATGAAAACTCTCGTGTTACATACCTCAATTTATCAGAAGATGTTCTTTCGGGTCAGTATTTATGGAAACACCGAGAGGGATATGACGACTTGAGTGTTTATCAGGTAGCTCGCTGGGGTACCTATCCTATTACAGGTAGGAAACAATATATGCCACTTTATACAAAAGAAAAAATGTCTGATGATCAGCTAGAAGATCTTATGGCCTACATAAAAAAAATAGCTAACAAATGAGTAGATTAGTTTTAATTACAATTGTGCTGGGTTTATTGAATGTAACATTCTCTTATGCCCAAGATGAGGACAAGGATAAAGTTTCAGAGACTTTTTCTTCTGTGAGAATTATTAACGGGAATTCAACCGAAACATTAAAGAAAAGGCAGTGGAGATATATAATTGCTCATAGATTTGGAGATGCACTCGGAGACCAGGGTGGAATACAAACAGCTTTCGGGTTTGATAATGCCGCCGATATTCGTTTTGGTTTTGATTTTGGTATAACGGATAACTTAATGGTAGGTTTCTCACGATTGAAAGGAAGTGGTCCTTATCGATCTCTATTAGAGGGTTCTGCGAAATATAGATTTCTTACGCAGACTGAAGATAATAGTATGCCTGTTTCCGTTTCGTTTGCAGGAAGCTTATATGGTACCTATATGCCGTCATCTGAAGACATTGCATCCGTAACTTATTTTGAACGTTTTGCGCATCGAATGATGTACGGTTCTCAATTGACGATTGCGCGGAAATTTCATCCGCGTTTTAGTATGGCATTGATGCCGACTTATGTGCACAGAAATATTGTACAATCCAACGATGTTAATGGCTTGTTTTCACTTGGAGCTGCAGCTAGAATTCGATTGAATAAAAGTCTCGGGCTTATTGCTGAATACTTCTATAATATTCATGGTGCTGATGTTCGAGATGATTATAAAAATAGTTTAGGAGTTGCATTGGAGTGGTTAACAAATGGACATACTTTCACGTTTAACTTTACAAATGCGAGAGGATTCGGTGAATTGCAATATATTGCTTTAACTCAATCTGACTGGTTAGAAGGCCAATTCCGATTTGGGTTTAGTATTACGAGAACATTCAAGTATTAATCATGAAGAAAATAATTATCATATTATCGCTCGTTATTTTTTGTTTTTCTTGTGCAAAAGATAAGGTAGAGGAGGTGAGTGTATCTCCGGAAGACTGTCCTGAAACAATCTCTTACACCAATGATATTCAAACTTTTTTGGATATTAATTGTACTACTTCAGGATGTCACAATGCAAACTCGAATGCTGCAGGTTACACGCTGGTGACGCATAGTCAAGTAGAAGAGCATGCTGATATAATTTTGAGTGTAATAAGACATGAGTCTGGTTTCTCTGCGATGCCTCAAGGAGCACCAAAATTGAGTGATTCAATTATTCAGAAAATGGAATGCTGGATCAGTCAAGGTAAATTATTTAATTAAATAAACTATGAAAAAAAGCTACATTAAATTTATTGGTTTAGCTGCCGTTACGGGTAGTGCATTTCTATTCATGAGTAATAGAGCAGATTTTTCTACGAATAAGTTTCATCAAGTAAAATTGAATACTAGTGCTGGACCTTCAGCTAAGACAGGAGCCCCTGGTGAGAGTTCTTGTACGAACTGTCATAGTGGTAGTGCTCAGGACGGTACAACTGTTAACTCACTTACGCTTGATGGGGGCGGAACGAATTATTCTCCTGGAGCAATTAATGCAATGACTTTAAGTCTAAGTGATGCTTCAAATAAGAATGGTTTTCAGTTGGTAGCTCTTGATGAAAATAATGAGATGGCTGGATCATTTACTATAACTGATGGTGCAAATACACAACTAACATCAAATGCACAATTGAGCAGAGATTATGTAACACATACTGCTACTGGAACAGGACAGACTTCATGGACTTTTGATTGGGACGCTCCATCTGATGTTGCCGACGTTACTTTTTATGTTGCTACGAACAAAACGAACGGTTCTGGCAGTACATCAGGAGATGTAATCTATCTTTCTTCGCATGTGTTTGGTAATCCACAAGCCTCTCTTGAGTCTGAGGATATTAAAGAAGCAGTAGTGATTGGATACTCGCCATCGCAGCATTCAGTAGTAATTGATTTCCCAGTGCTAGCATCAAGTGATGTTTCTGTAAACGTAATTGACCTATCAGGTAAGTCTGTATATTTCAATAACGAAGGCGCTTTTGAACAAGGAGATTTTACTGAGAAAGTAAGATTACCAGAAACTATGGAGAACGGTATTTACGTTGTTACTTTATTTGTAGGCAATAAGCCCTATTCTCAGAAAATAATGGTCAATAGATAAATTACTGTTTAACTATTTTTTCTTGCTGTAGCACTTCGTCTCCAGCAATGAGTAAAATAGAATATATACCTCTTGCTAATGGACTCATTGAAAAGACATATTCATTGAGTCCTTTTTTTGCGGGTAAAGTTCCGAGCTTCTTAACAAGTTTACCATTCGCATCATATATTTCAACATGTACCGACTTTTCTGTATCCAATTCAAACTGAATGGCTGTTAAGTCAGAAGTAGGGTTAGGGTAGACCATTCCAGAAGGAATATCATTAGGAGGTATAATGTAGTTTAAAGTATCGGTACAACCTCTCGCATCGCGAACTATACAGCTTACGGTATCGTTCACACATGCTCCTGTAAAACTACTGCTTGAAGAAAAATTTTGGTTCTCCCAAGCGTATTCAAACGGAGATTCTCCTCCAATAGCTGTAGCCTCTAGAGTTATATCGCAAAAAGTGTAGTCAGTAACTCCAACATCCAAACTTATTCTTGAGGTATCTGGGCTATATAGTTGAGCTAAGAAACCAGAATTACCATTGTTCGGCATCGCTAAATAGCCAAAAGAGTATATTTCCCCTGAATTATATTTACGCTGAAGTCCATAATAATCTCCCCATCTTTCGTATCCTCCATTTAATCGATTTACGAAATTCGCACCTTTCTTGATCTCAAGAACAGGAGAGTATTGTCTTTCGTTGCTACAAAAAATTGCAGAGTTCCCTGGAAAGTCCGTAAAAGAGGAATGATTAAAACCTATGATTACCTCTCTATCACATCCCTCATTTCCTGACCATGCAATATTAGGATAGCCAAAATCTTTAATCGTATCGCCAATTATTCTTCCCGTTACTGTTGGAGAATTGAATACATTTGAGACGACTCCATGATAAACTCCGCAAAATCCAGTGGATGGATTAATCGTATTGCCAACAAATTGAATCTCATCATCGATAAGAATACCTCCTAATACACGCGCATCATTAGTTTGCAGACCATCTGTTGCGTCGGAAGTATCTGTATCTACTTGTCTAGCATTTGGTGGAACTCCATAAGGAATGTCTGTTTTTAAAGCAGAAATAGAAAGTGAACCGTTATCAATGCCTAAAAAGAAAATGGTATCGTTTTCAATATCAAAATTTCGATTTGAGAGCAAGAATTGTTTTTCAACATTACCATTTGCTCCGGTGATCAGGTGTAAATTACGAACGTAATTATTTTCATATGTGATACTGTCGTACAAATAAGCCTGCATTGTCGTGTCTCCCGAATAAGCCTCAAACTTGTCCATTTCCCATATGATAGAACCATCAAATCCAATCTGCCATGGTTCATTGGGTACGATGAGGTTTGCGGTGAAATATACCTTATCGTTCGTTACAGATATTGTAGGGAAGTCAGTCCATCTATTATTATCTAATGGGTTACCTGGTAAACTATAGATATACCAAGGGTCTCTTGGGTCATTTGTTGAACTGAAACACATTATCACCTCACTTTTGCTCGGGGTGTTATCTTTCAATAGAGCAAGAATAAATCTATCCTCTTCTGGATCATATGCCAGTTTTGGGTCGTAATAGAAGCTCGTACCAAATCCATCTACAAAGCTGTTAAGTCCAATTTGCTGATCTTCGAAAAGGGTAGTGTCACTATTCATATCATATGCCCAAATAATAGAATTCATTGCCAATAATACTATGCCTTCGTTTGAAACTGCCATTGTATTATCACTAGGTATTCCAGCGTATACAGGGTATTGAATTCCATTTACCCATCTTTTCGGGTAAAAAGAATCTCCAACAACAGGTTGTAAAATTGATTTTACATAGTCTGAATTGAATTGAGTTCTCTCATTTTTATAATGCAACTTACTTTTGATTTTCTGTTGCATGAGATACGATTTGGAAGAACTTCCATCTGGTGAAGGCATTTCAAGATTATTTACAAACTCTGCAAATGGACTTTGAGGTTTAAACGCTGTAATAGTTTTTGTTTTATTTATTGAGAAGTTCGTTTTTCTGAAATCCTGTGCAAATAACAAGGAAATTGAAAATACAGAAATGACAGTTAAGAAAAT
>CBFHJL010000133.1:4915-6259 GCA_965656195.1 Brumimicrobium sp.
ATTGAGAAGTTCGTTTTTCTGAAATCCTGTGCAAATAACAAGGAAATTGAAAATACAGAAATGACAGTTAAGAAAATACGCATGTTGTAGAATTTGGTTGTATAAAATTACGTAATTCCTACATAGAAAAAAAACGTAGTCAAATGAATCCAATAAATAATAATTTTTGCATTTCTGAAAAAATATTACATATTTAAAACATTGTAATACAGGTATTTATAAAATAGTTACAAAAAAAGCACTTTTTTTTATGGAATTTGAATTTCATGTTGCCCTGTATTACAGACAACAACAAAAACCCATACGATGAACAAGACAATTAAAAAACTATTTGCTTTATCAGCTATCTCTCTTTTATTAGTTAGTTGCGGTGGTCACACCACATGTGATGCGTATTCTTATTTTAAGTACGAAAAGCAGAAAAAAGAAATTAAGGAATTACCCCTTCAACAAGAGCATACAGAAAACGGCACAATTTAATCCTCTTGGTAGTTGTATAAGCATAGACAACTATCACTTCCTGGTCATCAGACCAAAACAAACAACAACAAAAAAGCCTGAAGTCAATGACTTCAGGCCTTTTTTATGTTTTAGAAAATATTAATCTATTTAAATACTCCCATATCTGTGAACTTCTTCATTCTCTTCTCACAACGTTCTTGCGGATCTAATTTCGAGAGCAAAGTAATTTGTCTTTTAATTTCTCTTTTCACAATCGAGAACATTTCGTCTTCATTTCGGTGAGCTCCATTTGCCGGTTCCTTAATTACGCTGTCAACAAGTTTTAACTTTTTCATGTCGTTTGACGTAAGCTTTAAGGCTTCAGCAGCCTGCTCCTTATAATCCCATGAGCGCCATAAGATCGAAGAACAAGACTCAGGAGAAATCACTGAATACCATGTGTTTTCTAACATAAGAACTTTGTCTCCAACACCAATTCCTAAGGCTCCACCTGAGGCACCTTCACCAATAATGATACAGATAACAGGAACTTTAAGATTCATCATTTCGTAGATGTTTCTTGCGATCGCTTCACCTTGACCTCTTTCTTCTGCTTCTAGTCCAGGAAATGCTCCAGGAGTATCAATGAATGTAACGATTGGCTTGTTGAATTTTTCAGCCAATTTCATCAGTCTAAGGGCTTTACGGTACCCTTCAGGATTTGCCATTCCAAAGTTTCTGTACTGGCGCATTTTGGTGTTCATACCTTTTTGCTGCCCTACGAACATAACCGTTTTACCATCAATAGCTCCAAAACCACCAACCATTGCTTTGTCGTCTTTCACGTTTCGATCTCCATGAAGCTCTTGGAAAGTTCCGTTAGTAATAGCATCGATGTAAGCT